>NZ_JARQZE010000016.1:0-78373 GCF_029588855.1 Thauera mechernichensis
GTGCGCACCCGCCAGGCCATGCACGCCGCCCCCGGCCACACCCTCGAACAGCAGCTCTCCTTCGAAGGCGGCTTCATGCGCGAGCTGGGCTGGAGCGCGGACTACGCCGAGGGCGTCGCCGCCTTCATGGAAAAGCGCGCGCCGAAGTTTACCGGCCAGTAAGCGCTCAGCGCTGCATCCGCAGGCGGCGGACGAGCCCCCAGGCCACCGCCGCCGTAACGGCTGCCGACACGCCGATACCGGTGATCATGGGCTGCGCGCTCCCGTCCATGCTCGCACCCAGCCACTGCCCCACCGCAAACGCCGATAACATCATCAGGCAGCCGCTGAGCGCCGAGGCCGCACCGGCCGCGTGCGGAAACGGGCCCACCGCGCCCGCCTGTCCGCAGGGCTGGTGAATGCCATGGCCGAGCATGTAGAGCAACATCGGCAGCATGATCGGCCACACCCCGGCAACTCCCGACCACGCCAGCACGGCCATCACGCCGCCGCCCGCGAGCGACAGCGCACCACCGACCACGACTGTCCGCTGCACCCCCAGGCGCTTGAGCAGGGCGCGGCAAAGGAAGGTGCCGACCAGGTAGGCAAGCGCCATCAGGCACATCAACAAGCCGTAGTGAACCTTCGTTACCCCGAACAAGGTGATGAAGACGAAGGACGAAGCCGCGAGAAAGGTGAACAGGCCGGCATACGTCGTCATCGCCAGCAGCGCAAAGGCGATGAACTGGGGATGGCGGACGATGCCCATCCACGTTGCCAGCAAGGCTGAG
Organism: Thauera mechernichensis; assembly: GCF_029588855.1. NCBI lineage: Bacteria > Pseudomonadati > Pseudomonadota > Betaproteobacteria > Rhodocyclales > Zoogloeaceae > Thauera > Thauera mechernichensis. Next base: position 771 of record NZ_JARQZE010000016.1, read on the forward strand.
GGGCGCAAGGCGCGCGGATCCGGACAAGCCAGGGTCTCCTCGAAGCGCATCGCGATCAGCACCAGCGTACCGCCGCCGAACACGGCGAGCGTCAGCAGGGCCGCGCGCCAGCCCCACAACTCGGCCACGACGCCGCCGAGCGGAATGCTCAGGCACGCGATGACACCGAGCCCGGACAGGCCCTTGCTGATCGCGCGCGCGCCAGCCTCGGGGGCGTAAAGATCGCGTACCAGTGCGCGCGCGCACATCACCACCGCCCCCATCGCCGCCCCCTGGGCAAGCCGCCACGCCAGCAGCGTATCGATCGTCCCGGCAAACGCACTGCCGACCGCCGCCAAGGTGTAGATCGACAGACCGAGCAAGAGCACAGGCTTGCGCCCGAAGCGGTCCGACACCGGCCCCCACACCAGCTGCGAACACCCGAAGGCCAGCAGCAGCCCCGACAGGGTGAGCTGCGCCTGCCCGACCGACGCGCCGAGCGCATGCGTGAGCGAAGGCAGCGCCGGCAGGTAGAGGTCGGTGGTGACGGGCTGGATGCCCAGCAGCAAGGACAGGGCAAGGACCACGAAGGCCCCCGACATGGCTGGCGCCGAGGCGCTTGCGGTCGTCATGACAGGGGCCCGTTGCAGCGCTGCATGGGCAAGGGGCCCGGGGCAGCGGCGGTGTCGATCTTCTTCATGCAGGTGGGGCCCATTCGGTTGCGCAGCCCCCGTGGCGCGGCGGCCTCATTCGGCGTCAGGCTGGTTGCCGGGTGCCGCCAGCCTGAAAGCCTCGATGGTCTCGCAATTCGCGGCGATGCGCACGATATTCGGCATCGCCGACAGATCGCAGCCGAAGCGCCGGGCATTGAACACCTGCGGCACCAGGCAGCAGTCTGCAAGCCCTGGCACATCGCCATGACAGAAGTCGCCGGTACGCCTGTCGCCGGCCAGCAGCGCCTCGACCGCGCCCAGCCCGGCAAGCACCCAGTGCCGGTACCAGTCGGTTTTCTGGCTGTCGGCGGCGCCGAGCACCTCGCCCAGGTACTGCAGCACGCGCAAGTTGTTGATCGGATGGATGTCGCACGCGATGGTGAGAGCGATCGCACGCACGCGGGCTCGATCGAGCGGCGCCTGCGGCAGCAAGGGCGGCCGCGGATGGACCTCCTCGAGGTACTCGATGATTGCCAGAGACTGGCCGAGCACCTCGCCCCCATCCTCCAGCGCAGGCACGAGCCCGGCCGGGTTCAGTTGCAGGTAGGCAGGCTGGCGATGTTCGCCGCCGCCGCGCACGAGGTGTACGGGTACCGCGTCGTAGGCCAGCCCCTTGAGCCCGAGCGCGATGCGCACGCGATAGGCTGCGGAGCTGCGGAAATAGGTGTAGAGCCTCATCGTCTATCCTTTCAGATGCAAGGGCGTCAGCCACCCAGCAGATGCACCAGCCACAACGAAAGTCCGGGGAAAAGCGCCAGCAGGATGATGCGCACACCGTCCGACGCGAGGAAGGGCAGCACGCCGCGGAAGGTCTCGCGCATCGGAATGTCACGCGCCAGGCTGTTGATGATGAACACGTTCATGCCCACCGGCGGCGTGATCAGGCCGATCTCGACCACCATCAGGGCAAGGATGCCGAACCAGATCGCCTTGTCCGTCGGGTTGAGCCCCCAGAAATCGAGCCCCATCACGATCGGCAGGAAGATCGGGATGGTGAGCAGGATCATCGACAGGCTGTCCATGACGCAGCCCAGCACCAGATAGATGAGGATGATGCCGATCAGCACCGCAGCAGGCGTGAGGCCGCTCTCGAGGACCCAGCCGGCCAGGGCCTGCGGCATCTGCGACAGGGCCAAAAAGGCATTGAGCACGTCGGCACCGAGCAGGATCAGGAAGATCATCGCGGTCGACTCGGCGGCACCGAACACAGCGTGCGCGAGCCCCTTGAGATCGAGCTCGCGCGACGCCACTGCGAGCGCCGCGGTGGCGATGGTTCCCACCGCAGCCGCCTCGGTCGGGGTGAAGATGCCGCCATAGATGCCGCCGATCACCACCACGAATACGGTCACGATCGGCCACACGCGGGCGACCGCCGTCATGCGCTCGGCCCACGACTTGCGCGTCGAGGCCGGGCCGGCGTCGGGCACCACGCGGGCGTAGATGGCCACCACCAGCATGTAGCCGAGCATCGCGATCAGGCCGGGGATGAGCGCGGCCATGAACATCGCCGCGACGTTCTGCTCGGCGAGGATGGCATAGATCACCAGCACCACCGAAGGCGGGATCAGGATGCCGAGCGTGCCGCCGGCGGCAAGTGCCCCCGTGGCGAGGGCCGGCGAATAGCGGTTGCGCCTGAGTTCGGGCAACGCCACCTTGCCCATCGTCGCCGCGGTGGCGAGCGAGGAGCCACAGATGGCACCGAAGCCGGCGCAGGCGCCGATTGCACTCATCGCCACGCCGCCGCGGTAGTGGCCGAGAAAGGCGTTGGTGGCCTCGAACAGCCGGCGCGACAGGCCCCCGTGTGAGGCGATGTTGCCCATCAGCAGGAAGAGCGGCACCACCGACAGGTCGTAGACCGAGAAGCGCCCGTAGGCGAGGTGCTTGAAATAGCTCATCAGCGGGTCCCAACCCGAGACTGCGATGTAGCCAATGGCGCCGCCAAGCAGCATGGCCATGCCGATGTGGATGCGCAGGGCGAGCAGGACAAGGGTCAGCCCACCTACCAGGAAGCCAATGGTCACACTGCTCATTGCTCGCCCACCTCGTTGTGCATCTGCCCCTTCCAGGCGGTGTACAGGGCGGTGAGGGCAAGCAGCAGGAAGCCCGGCCCAAGCGTGAGATAGGACCACCACAGCGGCCAGCCCAGGATCATGGTGCTCTCACCCGTTTGCGAGGCTTCCCAGGCACCGACGAAACTGCGCCAGGCGATCACTGCAGCCCCCAGCGCAAGCACGACCGAGGCGATGCGATCGAGCACGCGGCGCACCCGGGCCGAGGCGTTGTGGGTGAAGAAATCGACAATGACGTGGGCGTTCTTCATCTGTGCGTAGGGCAGACAGGCCGCGATCGCGAGCGCACACGCCATCTGCACGAGTTCGACATCGCCCAGCACCGGCGCATCGAACAGCCAGCGTCCGAGCACGCTGTACACCGAGACACCGCAGGCAGCGAACAGCAGCACCGCGCCCCCCAGCGCCGAGAGCTGCGACCATGCAAACAGAAAGTGCCCGACCGGATCGCGCGGGCCGGGGTCGCGCTGGTCGTCGAGCTGGGGAATGACTTCGGCCATGGCGGGGCCTCCGGACTGCCGGGGTTGTGCGATTGGCGGCCCGCCCGCGGGCGCGGCAGGCCGCCAGCAGGTCAGCGGGCGCTGTGTGTGGCGATCAGCGCGCGCGCGGTATCGAGCATCTCCTGGCCCGGATAACCCTTGCCGCTGACCTCCTTCACCCACTCTGCGGCGAGACGATCGCCAACCTTCACCCATTCGGCCGCCTCGCTCGCCGGGATGGTATGGAACTGGTTGCCGCGATCGACCGCCTGCTGGCGAGCCGCAGGTGCCGACTCGTCCCAGGCGCGACCGATCGCCGCCGAGAAATCGGCACCGGAGTTGGCATCAATGACCTTCTTGAGCTCGTCCGGCAGGCTGTCGTAGCGGGCCTTGTTCATCGCAATGGTGAAGAAGGTGGTGTAGAGCGAGGGCTGGGAGGCGTCCATCTCGGTGTGGTACTTGGTCATCTCATGCAGCTTCATGGTCGGGATCACCTCCCATGGCAGCACGTAGCCGTCGACCACGCCCTTGGACACCGCCTCGGGCGTCTGCGGCATCGGCATGGCCACCGGGGTCGCGCCGAGATGGGCGATCATGCGGTTCGTGAGCCGCGTCGGCGCGCGCATCTTCAGGCCGCGGAAGTCGGACATGCGGGTGATCGGACGCTTGTTGTTGTGGATGTGGCCGGCGTCATGCACATGGAAGGCGAGCGGCTTGACCGACTCGAAGTCCTTCTGGCCGAACTGCTCGTAGTAGGCCCAGGCCGCGCGGCTCGCGCCTTCGGCATTGTGGGTCATGAAGGGCAGCTCGAAGACCTCCACCGACGGGAAGCGGCCCGCCGTGTACCCGGGCAGGGTCCACACGATGTCGGCAACGCCGTCTGCCGCCTGCTGGATGAGTTGGGCAGGCGTGCCTCCAAGCTGCATGGCCGGGAAGATCTGGCACTTGAGCCGGTTGTCCGACTCGACGGCAATCTTCGCGCACCAGGGTTCGAGGATCTTCTGCTGGCTGAGCGCGGTAGCAGGCCAGAAATGCGCGACCTTGAGCACGATCTCCTCGGCGCGGACCGGGGCAGCGAACAGGGTGGCAGTGGCGGCGGCCAGGCCGATCAGGGCTTTCAGCTTCATGTGTCTCACTCCTCTCAAGCGTTTTTGTGTGACTGCGGGTTTTGCCGGCGCTGGTGCGAGCCTTCTGCGGGTCATCGCCAGGCCGGGGGGAAGCTCAGGACTGGACTGCGGTGACGCGGTTCTCGATGGCGCCGAAGATGCTGCGCCCCTCGCGGTCGAACATCTCGATGCGTACGACGTCGCCATCGCGCATGAAGGGCGTGGCGGGCGTGCCCTGTTCAATGGTTTCGTAGGTGCGCAACTCCGCCAGGCAGCAGTAGCCGACGCCACCGTGCTCGATCGACGAGCCCCACAGGTCGCCCTGCTTGTTGGATACCGTCCCCGAGCCGATGACGGAGCCGGCCTCGAGCTCGCGGGTACGTGCCACATGGGCGACGAGCTGGCCGAAGTCGAAGGTCATGTCGACACCAGCCTCGGGCTTGCCGAACAAGGCGCCGTTCAGGTGCACGACGAGCGGCAGGTGCAGCTTGGCATCCTTCCAGGCATCGCCGAGTTCATCGGGCGTGACCGCTACCGGACTGAACGCAGAGGCGGGCTTGCTCTGGAAGAAACCGAAGCCCTTCGCGAGCTCGTTGGGGATCAGGTTGCGCAGGCTGACATCGTTGACCAGCATCACCAGGCGGATCGCGCGCGCCGCATCGGCGGGCGTCGCCCCCCTCGGCACATCGCCGGTCACCACCGTAACCTCGGCCTCGAAGTCGATCCCCCAGCGTTCATCGGCCACCACCGCGTCGCGCGGCCCAATGAAGCTATCCGAGCCACCCTGGTACATCAGCGGGTCGGTGTAGAACGAGGGCGGCATCTCGGCATTGCGTGCCCTGCGCACCAGCTCCACATGGTTGATGTATGCAGAACCGTCGGCCCACTGGTAGGCACGCGGCAACGGCGAATGGCAGGCGGCCTGGTCGAACGGCTGCGACTCGATCGCTGCGCTGTTCAGGGCTTCGTACACCTGGCGCAGCTGCGGCTCGCAGGACTGCCAGTCGTCGAGCGCGGCCTGCAGGCTGCGCGCAATCGCCGGGACGGCCCGGCAGCGCGCCAGGTCACGGCTGACGACGACCAGGGTGCCGTCGCGGCCGCCCTGCTTGAGGGTGGCGAGTTTCACTGGAACATCTCCTTGTAGCTGCCGTCGTGCATCCAGGCGGCATGCTTGGGCGCCTTGCGGGTCTGCGCCCACTCCTCAAGCATCTCCCACTTCACCTTGTCGAGGGCTTCCAGCATGCCGGGCCGATGGGTATTGCAGGCCAGCTCGAGACGGTGGCCGTTGGGATCGAAGAAGTAGATCGACTGGAACAGCGCATGGTCGGTCGGCCCCACCACGTCGATGCCCTCGGACTCGAGGCGAGCCTTGGTGGCGAGCAGGGTGTCCATGGAATCGACCTCGAGCGCGAGGTGCTGCGTCCATGCCGGGGTGTTTTCGTCGCGCCCCATCGGCGCACGGGTGGGGAGCTCGAAGAAGGCGAGCACATTACCCATGCCGGCATCCATGAAGATATGCATGTAGGGATCAGGCTCTCCGGTCGACGGCACCGCGTCCTCGGCGATCGACAGCACCAGCTTCATGCCCAGGTGCTTCTCGTACCAGCGCGCAGTCTGGAGCGCGTCCTTGCAGCGGTAGGCTACGTGATGAATCTTGTTCACGATCGGCGTCATTGCAGTCTCCTTCTCCTTCCTGGTTCCAGGGTTCGCGCCCCATGTTTCGTTTATCGCCCGATAAGGCATGCCCACATTACAGGCGAAAAACTAATATCATTCCAACAGCTTTTTCAGATTCATTTATCGGGATACCTGATGAATATCACGCTCCGCCAACTCCGCGCCTTCGTCGCCGTGGCGCGCAACGGGAGCTTCACCCTGGCGGCCGAGAGTCTGTTCCTGACCCAGTCGGCGTTGAGCGGCCTCATCAAGGAACTCGAACAGTCGCTCGGCGTGCGCCTGTTCGACCGCAGCACGCGACGCATCCAGCTCTCGGAGATCGGTCGCGGCATCTATCCGCTGATCGACAAGATCCTCACCGACCTCGATGGCGTGGTCGACGAGGTCACCAACCTGAAGGCACTCAAGAAAGGCGTGGTACGGGTGGCAGCCCCTCAGTTGATGGCATGCACCCTGCTGCCCGAGGTGATCGCAGCCTATCGCGCACGGCATCCCGAGGTGGATATCCGCCTGATCGACTGCGCCGTGGAGAGCGTGACCTCGCGGGTGTTCTCCGGCGAGGTGGATTTTGGTGTCGGCCCCGAGCGCGACCCGAGCTCGGACATCGACGCTGCACCGCTTTTCGAACTGCCCTTCCATGCGGTGTTCCCGCACGGACACGCGCTCGGTGCGCTACAGGCCGTGCGCTGGTCGGACCTGGTGCACCATCCGCTGATCACCCTGCAGGGCCAGTTCACGGAACGCCTGTCGGTGGACCTGCACAATGCAATGCGCGAAGTCGACCTCGACCCCGCCACTACCGTGACCTTCATGTCGACCGCCCTCAGCATGGTGGCATCCGGGCTCGGGGTGACGATCTGCATCCCCTATGCCGCTTCGCTGGTGCGTCTTTACCAGCTCGACATGCGCCCGCTGGTGGAGCCCGAGGTCACGCGCCGCTTTTACGTCTTCAGTCGCAATGGGCGCTCGCTGTCGCCCGCGGCACACAGCTTCCGCGACATGCTGTTCGAGCATGTTGCGGACATCGGGTGCGGCACCCGGGACTGAGCGCCGCACCCGACGAGGGCGTGGCGAGCGCGGCTCAGCCCTCGGCTGCCACGCCCTCACGCGCGAGTTTCAGCGCCTCGCGCAGCACGGTGATGTCACCGACATGGTTGGCGAGAAGCAGGATCAGGCGGGCGTTGAGCATCTCGCTCTGCTCGTCGCTGAGTTCGCGGTGGGCGTCGATGAGCGCCTCGTAGAAATCGTCGCCGGGCGAAAAGGCACGGAAGTAACGCTTGCCGGGTTCGGCCAGGTTGGGCTGCAGGTTCAGGGCCATGACGATCTCCTTCAGGCGTTGCAGGTGGCACGGACGAGGGCCGCTCGCACCCGCTCGGTGTCAAGCAGGCGCCAGCGCGCAGCCACATGCTGGTCGGGACGGATGAGATAGGTGGTTCCGGGCCTCATGTCGTAGCGCTCGCGCACACGCCCCTTGGCGTCGATCAGCGTACGCAGGCCGGCAGGCGCCCGCCCGCGGGCCGCGACGATGACGGGCTCGAGCGCGATACCGCCATCAGCGAGCGCCTGCACGGTGGCGAGGGTGGTGTCCGCGAGGGCGGATGCATCGTCGACGTAATGCAGTACCTGGAAGCGGTTCCCGAGCACCTGCAGCAGCCAGGCGTGGCCATCGGCCGCGAGCACCGGCGCGTCGTCCATCGGCGCCCCCGGCACCATGGTGCCGGCAAAGTCGTCCTCGTCTGGCGTGTTGAGGCTCGATGCGGTCAGGTAGCTCGGCACCGACAGGCGCCCGGAATTGACGAGGGCGCGAGCGAAGGGATGATGTTCGGCCAGGCCCAGGACGGCGTTACGGAAGGTCTTGCTGGTGCGGCTCTTCGGGGTGATGAAGTCGGTCGAGCGCGTCGAGTTCATGATGTTTTCGTCCGCCGCGAAACCGCGCTCTTCGGTGTAGCTGTCGAGCAGCTTCGGCGGCGCCTTGCCGTCCATCACGAGCTTGAGCTTCCACACCAGGTTGTCGGCGTCCTGGATGCCCGAGTTGGCGCCGCGCGCTCCGAACGGCGAGACCTGATGCGCCGCATCGCCGACGAAGAGCACGCGCCCATGGTTGAAGCTGTTCATCCGCCGGCACTGGAAAGTGTAGACGCTGACCCATTCGAGCTCGAACTCGCGCTCGTCCCCGATCATGGCCTTGATGCGCGGAATCACGTTCTCGGGCTTCTTTTCCTGCTCGGGATCGGCGTCCCAGCCGAGCTGGAAATCGATGCGGAAGACGTTGTCGGCCTGACGATGCAGCAGCACCGACTGATTGGGATGGAACGGTGGGTCGAACCAGAACCAGCGCTCGGTCGGGAAGTCCGCCTTCATCACCACGTCGGCGATCAGGAAGCGGTCCATGAAGATCTTGCCCTCGATGTCGAGGCCGAGCATGCTGCGGATCGGGCTGCGCGCGCCGTCGGCGACGACCAGCCAGTCGGTGGTGAGCGAATAGGCTCCGTCCGGCGTCTCCACACGCAGCCCTGCCTTGTCGTCGCCGGGCGTGACGCCGATGACGTTGTTCCGGAAGCGGATTTCCAGGTTGGGGAGCTGGCGGGCGCGGCGGACGAGGTATTCCTCGAGGTAATACTGCTGCAGGTTGATCATGCCCGGACGATGATGGTCAGGCTCAGGGCAGAGGTTGAAATTGAAGACCTCGTCCTCCCGAAAGAAGGTGCGCCCGACGTTCCAGGACACACCTTTGGCGACCATCTCCTCGCCGCAGCCGAGGCGGTCGAGGATCTCGAGCGCACGCTTGGCGTAGCACACGCCACGCGACCCGATGGATACGGTGTCGTCGTTGTCGAGCACCAGCACGCGCTGGCCCTGCTGGGCGAGGTCGATCGCAGTGCACAGGCCAACCGGGCCGGCGCCGACGATGATCACGGGATGGTGCCCTTCCCGCCCCTCGTCGATCTCGGGTGGTCGGACATATTCGAACTTCGGGTATGTGTACGTGCTCAGCACGGCGGTCTCCTCCTGGTGTTGGTTCGCTCCGGCCTCACGTCTGGGCGTGAGTTCGACCGGATACGGGCGCCCACGGCGGGCACCCGATCCCTCTGCTGCGGGGCCTGGCGCAATCTGCGTCCTTCAGTGCGGCACCTCAGGCCTGCAGCGCATGCCACATCTGCTGGTCGCGCTCGGCCGTCCAGATGCGCGGGTCGGCGATGCCGCTCGCCTCGTCATGGGCACGCGTGACATCGAACGGCAGGCAGTGCTCGTAGATGAAGACGTGGCCGAACTTCGGATCCATGTTCTTGCGCGTGTGCGCCATCGCCGCCTTCAGATCCATGCCCTGCGCCACCGCCTCCTGTGCGCTGAGGTACAGCGTGGAGACGAAATCGCGCGTGTAGGCCAGCCCTGCCTGCACGGCAGCAGGCGTCATCAGGGCGGGGCCGCGCCCCGGGACGAGCTTGGCGAAGTTCATCGCGGCAAGCCTGTCGAGCGTCTGCGGCCACTCGGCGAGATAGGCGTCGCCGGTGTAACAGGCCGCGTCCGCCTCGACCAGGTCACCCGAGAAGCAGATCTGCTGAGCGGGCAGGTACACGATGGTGTCGCCCTTGGTATGGCCTCGACCGATCTGCTTGATCTTCACCTCGAGCTTGCCCAGCCAGAGCGTCATCTCGCCCTCGAAGCTCATCGTCGGCCAGGTCAGGCCGGGCACGCTCTCGACAGCCTGGAACAGGCGCGGGAAGCGGCCGATCTCCGAATCCATGTCCTGCTGGCCGCGCTCAACGATCAGATCGTAGGTGTCGCGGCTGGCGATGACCTCCTGCAAGCCTTCGCTCTTGTAGCCCGAAGCGCCGAGCACGCGGACAGCGTGATAGTGGGTCAGCACGACATACTTGATCGGCAGGTCGGTGATCTCGCGAACCTTGGCGATGACGCCCTGCGCTGCGACCGGCGTCGCCGTCGCGTCGATGATCATGACGGCGTCGTCGCCGATGATGACGCCGGTGTTGGGATCGCCCTCAGCAGTGTAGGCGTAGGCGTTATCGGACAGCTTCTCCCAGCTGATCTTCTTCTCTTCGACGTCGGCCTGCGATGCAAACTTCTTGCTGTTCATGATCGTGTGTCTCCTGCATTGACTGGGTGCGTCGAATCCTAGACCGCGATTTGCCTATAGTCAATCGATTTGCTATTAACAAATCTGAAGACCATGATGAGACCGACCGTGGCACGCGCACGGAAGCTGCTAACATTCGCCGCGATTCAGGAGGGAGTCATGCAGGACAACACGCCGGCGGTAGCCGACACCGAACGCAGCGAACGGCGCGGCATCCAGTCCATCGAGGTCGGCGGCGCCCTGCTGCAGGCCCTGGTGCGCAGCGGCAAGCCGATGATCCTGAAGGAGCTCGCGCGCGAGGCGGGCATGCCGCCCGCCAAGGCCCACCCCTACCTGGTGAGCTTCGGCAAGCTCGGCCTCATCGAACAGAACCCGCTGACCGGGCGTTACGGCCTGGGGCCCTTTGCCCTGCAGGTCGGGCTGACCGCCCTTCACGGACTTGACCCGCTCAAGGCCGCGATTCCCGAGGTCGCTCGCCTGGCCGACGACATCGAGCTCAACGTCGCCATCGCGGTATGGGGAAACCTGGGTCCGACCATCGTTCACATCGAGGAATGCAGCAAGCAGATCCACGTCAACATGCGCCCTGGCACGGTGATGACGCCCTTGCTGCTGTCGGCCACCGGACGGGTGTTCGCGGCCTTCCTTCCCGAGCGCATCGTCGCGCCGATCCTCGCCGGCGAGACTGCAGCCGAGCCCGCCTCGGCGACCGACCTGACGGTCACCTCGCCCGAGGCGGCAGAGCAGCTCCTACAGGAAGTGCGCCGACACCGCCTGGCGCGCGCGCTCGGCAACCCCATCCCCGGCATCAATGCGTTCTCCGCGCCGGTCTTCAACGACGTCGGGCAGCTCACGCTCGCGATCACGGCGATGGGCCCCGCAGGCAGCTTCGACACCGCCTGGGATGGCGCGACCGCACAACGTGTGCGCACCTGCGCACAGGTCGTCGCGGCCCGCCTGGGCGCCGCGGCTCAGTCGCCCAGCGCGGGCGTGTAGAAGCGGTGGTGGCCGCGGCCGCCGTGCTTGACCGCGTAGAGGGCGAGGTCGGCCCGCCTGAGCAGGCTCTGCGCGTCGCCTCCGTGCTCGGGCGCCAGCACGATGCCGATCGAGGCCGACACGCACCCCTCGCCCTTCTCCAGCACGAAGGGCGTTGCGATCGCCTCGCCGATGCGCAGGGCAATCTCCTCGACGTCGTCCATACCGCCGATCTCGTTGAGGATGACAGCGAATTCGTCACCGCCGAGGCGGGCAACGGTGTCCGATTCGCGCACACAGGCGTTAAGGCGCTCGCCCGCTTCGACCAGCAGGGCGTCACCGGCGAGATGCCCCAGGCGGTCGTTCACCGCCTTGAAGCGGTCGAGGTCCACGAACAGCAGCGCGAAGGCCGAACCTCGCCGGTGCGCCCCCGCCAGCGCGGAAGCGAGGCGGTCGTCGAACAGCGCCCGGTTCGGCAGGCCGGTCAGCGGATCATGGTCTGCCCGGTAGCGGATCTTGTCCTCGAGCGCCTTGCGGCTGGTAATGTCGCTGAGGGTGGCGATGTAGCCCTGAATGTCGTCGGCGGCACCGACGCGGACGATCGAAATCCACTGCACGTAAAGGTCGCCGCTCTTGCGCCGGTTCCACATCTCGCCCTGCCAGTTGCCCTCGCGGGCGAGGCTGTCATACATCTGGGCAAAGTAGTCGGCATCATGACGCCCGGACGCAAGCAGTGCAGGCGTGCGGCCAAGCACCTCCGCAGCGGCATAGCCGGTAATGCGGCAGAAGGCGGGATTGACCTGGGTGATGCGGGACTCGGCGTCGGTCACGATGATGCCCTCGGCTGCGCCGTCGAACACCGCGCGGTAGCGCGCCTCGCTCTCTGCAAGCTGGCGCGCGCTGTGCCGATGCAGATCGACCTCGTCCGCCAGCTTGCGATTGGCGTCGGCAAGCTCGCCTGTGCGCAGCGCGATGAGGCGCTCCTGGTCGGCATTGATCGCGCGCACCACGCGCAGGTGGCGGCGGTTGACCAGCAACAGGCCATGGATCAGCCCGGCGGAGATCAGGAAGGCGAGCAGGTGCATGGCCCCGGTGCGCAGGCGCTGGGTGTCACGCATGGCAATCAGCGCCTGCGCAGGCATGGTGACCGAGATGCCGCCGCGGATGTCACCGACCTCGTAGCCCTGCGCGATGTGGCACTGCAGACAGGCCGGCACCACCAACAGCGGCGCCATGTAGCGATGGGTCTGGGTGTCGCCCGCAGCGACGAGCTCCAGCACTTCCGCCTCGCCACGCTCGAAGCGCCGTAGCGCCTCGCGCTCCCAGGGGTCGGGCGCATTGCCCGGGCGGATGGGGGACAGGCTCGTGATACGCACGCGCACGCCCTGCTTGGCCTCGGCGAGTTCGGCGATCTGTCGCGTCATGTAGGCCGGATTGACCATGGTGAGACGGCGCCCGTCCGCGCTGTCGATATCGCGCGCAGGATGCTCGAGGTAAGGATTGGGCTGGCCCTCGTCCGAGACAAGGACATACACGCCTCCGTGGCGCGCATTCCATTCGCGCGTGGTCTCGACCAGCGCGAACAGCGTCGCGCCACGCTCGCGCGCCAGGGCGAGCACGCTGCGATCGATCGACCGCCACTCGAGCACCAGCAGGACGCCGAACAACAAGGCGCACACGAGATACCCCAAGGCGACAGCCGAGGCAAAGCCCCCTTCGCGCAGCGCGCGACGGCCTTCGGGGGTGTGCTCGCGGGGTGGACTCATGCGCCTAGTCTAGACCGTCGGAAAGATGGCTGGGAAGCTCATGCATCCACAGTGGAGACCGTCGTCCGCCCGGGCGCGGCCACTGCCTCCTCGTCCTCGCTGCCCAGAAAACCGCCGCTCTGATGCGCCCAGAGGCGCGCATACAGCCCCCCCTGGGCAAGCAGGCTGCGGTGATCGCCCTCCTCCACGATCCGCCCACGGTCCATCACCACCAGGCGGTCCATGGCGGCGATCGTAGACAGCCGGTGCGCGATCGCCACCACGGTCTTGCCTTCCATGAGACGGTAGAGGCTCTCCTGGATCGCGGCCTCGACCTCGGAGTCGAGCGCACTGGTGGCCTCATCGAGCAGCAGGATGGGCGCGTCCTTCAGCATCACGCGCGCGATCGCGATGCGCTGGCGCTGGCCGCCGGAGAGCTTGACGCCGCGCTCGCCCACATGGGCGTCGTAGCCGCGCCGCCCCTTGGGGTCGGTGAGGCCGAGGATGAAGTCGTGCGCTTCCGCACGCTTGGCTGCCGCAACCATGTCCGCATCGGAGGCATCGGGGCGGCCGTAGAGGATGTTGTCTCGCACCGAACGGTGCAGCAGCGAGGTGTCCTGGGTGACCATGCCGATCTGCGCGCGCAGGCTGTTCTGGGTGACGCCGGCGATGTCCTGGCCGTCGATCAGGATGCGGCCCTGCTCGAGGTCGTAGAAGCGCAACAGCAGGTTCACCAGGGTCGACTTGCCCGCGCCCGAGCGCCCGACCACGCCGATCTTCTCACCCGCGCGGATGGTGAGCGTGAAATCGTCGATCACCCGCCGCGCCTGCGCACCCGTCGCACCATAGGCGAAGCCGAGGTGCTCGAAGCGGACTTCGCCACGGCTCACCACCAGCGGCTTGGCATCCGCGCGATCCACAACCGCATGCGGGCGCGACAAGGTGTTGATGCCGTCCTGCACGGTGCCGACGTTCTCGAACAGCGAGGCCATCTCCCACATCACCCAGTGCGACATGCCATTGAGGCGCAGCGCCATCGCGGTCGCCGCCGCCACCGCGCCAACGCCGACCTGGCCCTGGCTCCACAGCCACAGCGCCACCCCGCTGGTGGAGAGGATGAGGCCCATCGACAGGCTGTGCACGACGATCTCGATGCCGCTCACCAGGCGCATCTGCGCATGCACCGTGTGCAGGAACTCCTGCATCGCGCCCCGTGCGTAGCCTGCCTCGCGGCCAGCGTGGGAGAACAGCTTGACGGTGGCGATGTTGGTGTAGGCGTCGGTGATGCGCCCGGTCATCAGCGCACGGGCGTCGGCCTGGACGCGCGACACCTTCGACAGGCGCGGCACGAACCAGCGCAGCACCAGTGCATAGAGCGCCAGCCAACCCAGGAAGGGGGCGAGGAACCAGACGTCGAAGCTCGCCACCACCAGGGTGAGAGTGACGAAGTAGATGGTCACGAAGACCAGGATGTCGGTCATGATCAGGCAGGTGTCGCGCACCGCGAGCGCGGTCTGCATGACCTTGGCCGAGACCCGGCCGGCGAATTCATCCTGGTAGAAGCTCATGCTCTGGCCGAGCATCAGGCGGTGGAAGTTCCAGCGCAGCCGCATCGGGAAATTGCCCGCCAGGCTCTGGTGCTTGAGCATGGTCTGCACCGCCACCAGCGCGATGCTGCCGACGATGATGGCCGCAAGCAGCAGCAGGGTGCCCCCCTCGTCGGCCCACAAGCGCGCGGGTTCGACCGCAGCGAGCCAGTCGACCACCTTGCCGAGCATGGCGAACAGCAAGGCCTCGAAGGCGCCGATGCTCGCGGTGAGCAGCATCATGCCGAGGATGAAGGGCCGCATGCCCTCTGTACCCGCCCACAGGAAGGCGAAGAAGCCGCGCGGCGCAGGGCCGGGCGCGGCTTCGGGATAGGGGTCGATACGACGTTCGAACCAGCTGAAAGGCACTGATGGGCTCCTCGATGATCTCGGCATGTGACAGCCAGAGTGTGCCGTGGTTGCCCGCACAATGGCAAAAAGCCCCGTACGGGGCTGGGCCGCGCGAGGCCGCACGAGGACTGCTGTAGGAGCGGCGCCAGCCGCGAGCTTTCGTCGCGCAACCAACTTGCGCCATCGCCTTCAACACCTCGCGGCTGGCGCCGCTCCTACATGAGGGGCAGTACGGGGGGCAGCGCCCCCGTGTGAGCTTACATCGCCGGTGCGCTGCTGCGAATCAGGTGATCGAAGGCCGACAGCGAAGCCTTGGAGCCTTCGCCCATGGCGATGATGATCTGCTTGTACGGCACCGTGGTGCAGTCGCCGGCAGCGAAGATGCCCGGCACCGAGGTCTGACCCTTGGCATCGACGATGACCTCGCCGAAGCGCGACAGCTCGACCGTGCCCTTGAGGAAGTCGGTATTGGGCAGCAGACCGATCTGCACGAAGATGCCCTCGAGCTCGACGCGGTGCACCTGCTCGGTGTTACGGTCCTTGTACACCAGGCCGTTGACCTTGTCGGTGCCGGTCACCTCGGTGGTCTGCGCGCTCTTGATGACGCTGACGTTGGGCAGGCTGTAGAGCTTCTTCTGCAGCACGGCGTCGGCACGCAGGTCATCGGCGAACTCGAGCAGGGTCACATGAGCGACCACGCCGGCGAGATCGATCGCGGCCTCGACACCCGAGTTGCCGCCACCGATCACCGCGACGCGCTTGCCCTTGAACAGCGGGCCGTCGCAGTGCGGGCAGTAGGCCACGCCCTTGCCGCGGAACGCCTTCTCGCCGGGCACGTTCATCTCGCGCCAGCGCGCACCGGTGGCGACGATCACGGTCTTGGCCCTGAGGCTGGCGCCGTTCTCCATCTTGACCTCGTGCAGGTTCTCGCCCGGCACCACGGCGGCGACGCGCTGCAGGTTCATGACGTCGACTTCATATTCCTTGACGTGCTCCTCGAGGGCCGCGACCAGCTTGGGACCTTCGGTGTACTTCACCGAGATGAAGTTCTCGATCGCCATCGTATCCATCACCTGGCCACCGAAGCGTTCGGCGACCACGCCGGTGCGAATACCCTTGCGTGCAGCGTAGATCGCCGCCGCCGCACCCGCTGGGCCACCGCCCACCACCAGCACGTCGAATGCAGCCTTCTCGGCCAGCTTCCTGGCGTCGCGCGCCGCAGCGCCGGTGTCGACCTTGGCCAGGATCTGGCCCAGTTCGAGGCGGCCCTGGTCGAACTCCTCGCCATTCAGATAGACGGTGGGCACCGCCATGATCTGGCGCTCCTCCACTTCCTTCTGGAACAGTGCGCCGTCGATCATGGTGTGGCGGATCTTCGGGTTGAGCACTGCCATCAGGTTCAGGGCCTGCACCACATCCGGGCAGTTATGGCAGGACAGCGAGATGTAGGTCTCGAAATTGAGCTCGACGTCGAGGTTCCTGATCTGCTCGATCACCTCGGCCTCGACCTTGGGCGGGTAGCCACCGGCCTGCAGCAGGGCAAGGATCAGCGAGGTGAATTCGTGGCCCATCGGCAGGCCGGCGAAGCGCACACGCGCCTCTCCACCACGCGGCCCGACCGAGAACGAGGGCTTGCGCTCGTCGTCATCGCGGCGCTCGATCAGGGTGATGAGCTTGGACTGCTCGACCACGTCGTGCAGCAGTTCGAGCATTTCCTTGGACTTGGGACCATCGTCCAGCGACGCCACGATCTCGATCGGCTGCGTCACCCGCTCCAGGTAGGCTTTCAGTTGAGTCTTGATGTTGGCGTCAAGCATGACGGTTGTTCCTTTGGATGATTCCGGCCGCTGCGGTTTTGCGCGGTCCTGATACGACACAGCCGGCACGGGGCCGGCTGCTGGATTCACGGCCCGGACCCCATGGGCCCGGGCAGATGCTGCGGCCTGCTTAGATCTTGCCGACCAGGTCGATCGACGGCGCCAGCGTGGCTTCGCCTTCCTTCCACTTGGCCGGGCAGACTTCGTTCGGGTGCGACGCGACGTACTGGGCGGCCTTGAGCTTGCGCACGGTTTCGGTCACGTCACGGGCGATGGCGTTGTCGTGCACTTCCATCGTCTTGATGACGCCTTCCGGGTCGATCACGAAGGTGCCGCGCAGAGCCAGACCAGCTTCCTCGATATGCACGCCGAAAGCGCGGGTCAGCTGGTGAGTGGGGTCGCCAACCAGGGGGAACTGGGCCTTGCCGACCGCCGGCGAGGTTTCGTGCCAGACCTTGTGCGAGAAGTGGGTGTCGGTGGTGACGATGTACACCTCGGCGCCAGCCTTCTGGAACTCGGCGTAGTGCTCGGCAGCGTCCTCGATCTCGGTCGGGCAGTTGAAGGTGAAGGCAGCCGGCATGAAGATCAGCACGGACCACTTGCCCTTCAGGTCGGCTTCGGTCACTTCGATGAACTTGCCATTCTTGAAGGCTTGGGCTTTGAACGGCTGGACTTGGGTGTTGATCAGCGACATGTAGTTGCTCCAGAAGGGGTTGCAGGACGTTGGGTGAAACTCGATGGATGACAGTCTAGATCGGCGCCATGCATTGATCTAATTGATTATCGAGATACTCTCGATTGAAACAACCTATCAGAGAAAGCAGGCGCCAGGACGCCCCATCGATTTCAGCATCATACGTCAGGGCACACGCGCGGATTTCAAGCCCCGGCAAGGTGCCTGCGCACCGAGATGGCAGCCCCCAGCCAACCGAGCAGCGCGGCGAAGGCAACGATGGCCAGTGCAGCACGCCAGTCCGGCCCACTGAGCACGAACACCGCGCCGTAGGTCTCGGCCAGCGCGGTGACGGGGGCGGAGAGCGCCCGCACGCCCAGCGACACCGTACCCAGGGCCACCAAGCCGCCGAGCGCGCCCTGGAGGCCACCAAACCAGTAGAACGGCCGCCGGATGAAGGGGTCGGTGGCGCCCAGCAGGCGGCTGACGGCGATCTCCTGGCGTTGCGTCAGAATCTGCAGGCGGATGGTGTTGAAGGTGACGATCACCAGCGCAAAGCCGAGCAAGCCCGCCAGCATGAGCACGGCAGAGCGTCCGAGCCCAAGCAGCGCATGCAGGCGCTTGACCCAGGCCGAATCGAGCTGGACATGGGCCACCTTGGGCCACGTCGCCATCTGCTCGGCCATGCGCTCGAACAGCTCCGGATCCTCCTCGCGCAATGACAGCACGAAGGCATCGGGCAGCGGGTTGGCGCTGAGCCCGCCGAGGACGTCGCCCAGGCCGCTCGCTTCGAGCTGGCGCAGAGCCTCGTCGCGCGCCACGAAACGATAGCTGCCGAGGTCGGGCGTTGCCTTCAGGCGCTGCTCGATGGCGGCGCGATCCTCGGGCCCGGCGTCCATGTCGAGAAAGAGACTGATCTCGGGAGCGCCCGAGACGCCGCGCGCCAGCGAGGACACATTGTCCAGCAGCAGGTAGCCGCCGCCCGGCAGCGACAGCGCGATGCCGACCACCAGCGCGGACAGCAGGGTGCTCAACGGCTGGGCGGCAAGGCGTCGCAACGCATGGGCGATGGCGCGCAGGTGCAGGTAAAGCCAGTGGATCATGCTGCCTCCATGGCCGGGCGCCCTGTGGGACGCGAGTCCTCCACGAGTTGCCCCTTCGCGAGCACGAGCCGGCGCGGCCGGCTCGCCGAGAACAGACTGGCATCATGCGTGGAGATGAGCACGGTCACCCCGGCCTGATTGAAGGAGCGGAACAGCTCGGCAATGTCCGCCGCATAGGCGGGGTCAAGATGCGCCGTAGGTTCGTCGGCAATCAGGATGGAGGGCCTGTTGACGATGGCACGTGCGATCGCCACCCGCTGCTGCTCGCCACCGGAGAGACCTGCGGGCATTTCCTTGCCACGCCCGTCCAGACCGACACGCTCGAGCGCCGCCCCGACCCGGCGAGCGGCATCACCCGGCGGATGGCCAGTGATGACGAGAGGCAGCATCACGTTGTCGAACACGCTGCGGTCGAACAACAGGCGGCTCTCCTGCAGCACCAGGCCGAGGTTGCGCCGCAGGTAGGGAATGGCGGTGCGCGGCAGATGGGAAACATCCTGCCCATTGATGAGCACACGCCCGGCGCTCGGACGCTCGATCACCGGAATGAGCTTGAGCAGCGTGCTCTTGCCCGCACCCGAGTGACCGGACAGCACGACGAGTTCGCCGTGGCGGACCTCGAAACTGATCCCGGCCAACGCCGTATAGCCGCCCGCATAGCGCTTGGCTACGCCCTCGAAGACGATCATCTGCGCGCGTCCGCTCCCGCCTTTACCGCACCTGCACCAGGCTCGAACAAGGCATCGACGAACTCGCGCGCCTTGAAGGGCTGCAGGTCGTCGATACCCTCGCCGACACCGATGAAGCGCAGCGGCTTGGGGCATTGGCGCGCGATCGCCGCCAGCACACCGCCCTTGGCAGTGCCATCGAGCTTGGTCACCACCAGGCCGGTGACGCCGATCGCCTTGTCGAAGGCCTTGACCTGGGCGAGCGCGTTCTGGCCGATGTTGGCGTCGAGCACCAGCAGCACCTCGTGCGGGCCGCTCGGGTCGGCCTTGGCGATCACCCGGCGCACCTTGGCGATTTCTTCCATCAGGTGGAGCTGGGTGGGGAGGCGCCCGGCGGTGTCGGCGAGCACGACGTCGATCCTGCGCGCACGCGCGGCGTTGATGGCATCGAAGATGACCGCTGCGGCATCGCCGCCCTCCTGGGCGACCACGGTGACGTTGTTGCGCTCGCCCCAGGTCATCAGCTGCTCGCGCGCAGCAGCGCGGAAGGTATCGCCGGCCGCCAGCAGCACACTCTTGCCCTGGGCCTGGAAATACTTTGCCAGCTTGCCGATCGAGGTCGTCTTGCCCGAGCCATTGACGCCCGCGATCATGATGATGAAGGGCTGGTGGCTGCCGAGCTCGAGCGCCTGCTCGAGCGGCGCAATGATGCCGTGCAGGCCGTCGGCGAGCGCCTTCTGCAGCTGGTCGGCGGTTTCCAGGCGGTCGCGCTTCCAGCGCATGCGCAGGTCGTCGATGAGGTACTGGGTGGCATCGACACCGCAATCGGCCATCAGCAAGGTGGATTCGAGTTCCTCGAGCAGATCCTCGTCGATCTTGCGCAGGCCGAAGAGGTTGGCCAGGCCACCGCCGATCTGCTGACGCGTGCGCGCCAGCCCCGCCTTGAGGCGCTCACCCCAGGACAGGCGCGGCGCCGGCGCCACCACCGTCTCGGCCACGGCTGCAGCCTCCCCCTCCGCAGGCACCACTTCGGCGACGGCTTCAGCCGCTGGCTGCGCGACCTCGACCGCCGGCGCTGCAGCGGCCGCTGCGGCCGGGTCGATCACCGCAGGCGCGGGAACGCCAACCTCGGCCGTCGGTTCCGCTACTGCGGGCGCCACGTCCTCGGGCTTTGGGGACTTCTTCTTCAGGAAACCAAACATGAAACGCTCGGGTCAGAGAGGTCGTTTTGCGTCGGCGCGCATGGCACCCGTTGCGTGGGCGCCCGCCTCCGATCACGCTAAGATGCGGCTCCGCGGCACGCGCCGGCCCTGCCTGCGCCCGTACTGCGAAATGCCGCGAATTCTAACAGATGCAGGACAACTCCATGTTTCGCTCACCCCGCCTTCGTTCAGTGCTGCTGGGCATTGCGGCAGCCACCCTGGCCGCACCGCCCGCCCTCGCCAACCCGTTCGAGACCACGCTTGCAAACGGCATGAAGCTGATCGTAAAGGAAGACCGCCGCGCGCCCTCCGTGGTGCACATGGTCTGGTACAACGCTGGCGCGATGGACGAGCCGGACGGCGTGTCGGGCGTGGCCCACGTGCTCGAACACATGATGTTCAAGGGCACGCGAGAGGTCGGCCCGGGCGAGTTCAACAAGCGCGTCGCCGCAGTCGGCGGGCGTGACAATGCATTCACCGGCAAGGACTACACCGCCTACTTCCAGCAGGTGCCGCCCGCCCATCTGCCGGCGATGATGGCACTCGAGGCCGACCGCATGCAGAACCTGGTGCTCACCGACGACGAGTTCGCGCGTGAGCTCGAGGTCGTGAAGGAGGAACGTCGCCTGCGCACCGACGACCAACCGCGCGCGCTGGTCTACGAGCAGCTGATGGCCACCGCCTTCCAGGCTCATCCCTACCGCCGCCCGGTGATCGGCTGGATGCCCGACCTCGAGGCCATGCAACCCGAGGACGCCCGCGAGTGGTACCGGCGCTGGTATGCGCCCAACAATGCCTGGCTGGTGGTCGTGGGCGACGTCGACCACCAACAGGTCTTCCGCGACGCCGAGCAGCACTACGGCGCGATCCCGGCACGCGCCCTGCCCGAGCGCCGCATCTCGCCCGAGCCTGCCCAGCGCGGTCCGCGCAGCTCGGAGGTGCGGGCACCGGCCGAACTGCCCTACCTGGCCATGGCCTGGCAGGTGCCCACCCTGAGCGACCCGGCAAACGAGCGCGAACCGTACGCGCTGCAGGTGCTCGCCGCAGTGCTCGACGGCTATGACGGCGCCCGCCTCACCCGCCGCCTGGTGCGCGACGAACAGCTCGCGGTGTCGGTCGGCGCGGGCTACGACGGCAGCGGCCGCGGCCCGTCGCTGTTCTACCTCGACGGCGTACCCGCCCCGGGGCGCACGGTCGATGAACTCCAGGCCGCGCTGCGCGCCGAACTGCAGCGCGTCCGCGACCACGGCATCAGCGCGGAAGAGCTCGCCCGCGTCAAGACCCAGGCCATCGCCAGCCGCGTCTACAAGCGCGACTCGCTGATGGGCCAGGCGATGGAGATCGGCTACCTGGAGTCGGCAGGCCTGTCCTGGCGCGACGAGGACAGGCTGCTCGAAGGCCTGCGCGCAGTCACTGCGGACGAGGTGCAAGCGGTGGCGCGGCGCTATTTCGACGACGCCAGCCTCAGCATCGCCCGTCTCGACCCGCAGCCGCTCGGCGAACAACGCCCGCGCTCGCCCTTCGCCCCCGCCCGCCACTGACGCATCAGCACAGGAAACCGCTGCAACCATGCGCGCATCGATCCGCCCCCTGATCCTCCCCGCTCTCGCCCTCGCCGGCTTCCTCGGCCTGGCCTCACCTGCACTCGCCGGCCCGCAGATCCAGCACTGGGTCGCACCGACCGGCGCGCGCGTGCATTTCGTCGAAAGCCGCGCCCTGCCCCTGGTCGATATCCAGGTGAGCTTTGCCGCCGGCACCGCGCTCGACCCTGCCGACAAGGCCGGCCTGGCCAGCATGACCCAGGCCCTGCTCGATGCGGGCGCCGGCAACCTGGACGAACAGACCATCGCCGACCGCAAGGCCGACCTCGGCGCCCAGGTTCGCGGCGGCGCCGACAACGACCGCGCCAGTCTGGCGCTGCGCAGCCTGTCGTCGCCAGCCGAGCTCGACGCGGCCGTCGAACTCATTGCCACCGTGCTGGCGCGACCGACCTTCCCTGCCGAGATTCTGGAGCGCGAGCGCGCACGCGCGATCGCCGGCCTGCGCGAGGCGCTGACCAAGCCGGGCAGCCTTGCTGCCCGCCAGTTCAATGCCGCGCTCTACGCGGGCCACCCCTACGGCAACAACAGCAGCCCGGAATCGCTGGCGGCGATCAGCCGTGAAGACCTGGCGGACTTCCATCGCCGATACTACGGCGCCAACCGCGCCGCAGTGGCGATCGTCGGCGATATCGACCGCGCCACGGCCGAGCGCATCGCCGTGCGCCTCACCGAAGCCCTGCCGCAGACCGCAGCCGCCAGCCCGCCGCCGCCGCCCACCCCCACCCGCGCCCAGACTTTCCGCATCCCCCACCCTTCAGCCCAGGCCCACATCCTCGTCGGCCAGCCCGGCATGGCACGCGAGGATGCGGACTACTTCGCGCTGCTGGTGGGCAACCACGTCCTGGGCGGCGGCGGCTTCGTGTCGCGCCTGACCCGCGAAGTGCGCGAGCAGCGCGGCTTCGCCTACAGCATCTATAGCTTCCTGTCGCCGCAACAGGTCGCCGGCCCCTTCCAGATCGGGCTGCAGACGCGCGGCAGCCAGGCCGACGACGCACTCTCGGTCGTGCGCCAGACACTCGACACCTTCATAGCCGAAGGACCGACTGCCGACGAGTTGCAGGCCGCCAAGGACAACCTGATCAACGGCTTCGGACTGCGCCTCGACTCCAACGCCAAGCTGCTCGACCATGTTGCCATGATCGGCTTCTACGGCCTCGCCCTGGACTGGCTCGACACCTATCCAGCACACGTCGAGAAGGTCACCGTGGCGGCCGTGCGCGACGCCTGGCAACGCCGCATCCGCCCGGATCAGCTCATCACCGTGATCGCTGGCGGCGACGGTGATCGCGCGCCGGATGCCGCTGCCACGCCGAGCGCCGCGATAACGGACGGCGCCAATTGAGCCGGGTACGCATCGTCGGCGGGCAATGGCGCTCCCGCCTGCTCGACGTCGCCCAGGCACAGGGACTGCGCCCCACGCCCGATCGCGTGCGCGAAACCGTGTTCAACTGGCTGGGCCAGGATCTGGACGGCCAGCACTGCCTGGACTTGTTCGCCGGCACCGGCATCCTCGGTTTCGAGGCGGCCTCGCGCGGTGCCGCGGGCGTGGTGCTGGTCGAGCGTGATGCACGCGCCCTGGACGCACTGCACAAATCGGCAAAGACCCTACAAGCATCGCAAGTAGAGATCGTGCGCGGCGATGCGGTAAGATTCGCGCAAACCACACCGCGAAGGTTCGACGGCGTGTTCCTCGACCCCCCGTACAAGCAGGGTTGGATCGAGCGTGTAGCCCCCTG
This sequence comes from Thauera mechernichensis, assembly GCF_029588855.1. NCBI lineage: Bacteria > Pseudomonadati > Pseudomonadota > Betaproteobacteria > Rhodocyclales > Zoogloeaceae > Thauera > Thauera mechernichensis. The sequence goes on from NZ_JARQZE010000016.1 coordinate 24,347, forward strand.
GCTCGACCGCATCGTCCAGCCCGGTGGCTGGCTTTACGTGGAAGCCGAGGCGCCGGTCACGAGCCTGGGCAAGTGGCACGTCGTCAGGCAAGGACATGCCGGCCAGGTTCATTTCCATCTGATGCGTGGGAGCGATGAATGAAGGAAGCGATTGCGGTCTATCCAGGCACCTTCGACCCGTTCACCCGAGGCCATGAGGACCTCGTGCGACGGGCCTCGGTGCTGTTCGACCGTGTCGTGGTCGCGGTGGCCAAGAGCAACAGCAAGAACCCGATCTTCTCGCTCGAGGAGAGGGTCGAGATCGCACGCTCGGCCGTCGCCGCCTTTCCCAATGTGACGGTGGTCGGCTTCGACTGCCTGCTCATGGACTTCCTGCTGCAGCAGAATGCGCGCGTAATTCTGCGCGGCCTGCGTGCGGTGTCCGACTTCGAATACGAATTCCAGATGGCGGGGATGAACCGCAAGCTCTATCCGGACGTCGAAACAGTATTCCTGACCCCGGCAGAAGAGTACATGTTCATCTCGGCCACCATGGTGCGTGAGATCGCCCGCCTCGGCGGCGACGTAAGCAAGTTCGTGCAGCCTCAGGTGCTGGCACGGCTGCAGGAAAAACTGAACTCAAAGTGAAAGCAAGGAAGCAAAGAACATGGCTCTGATCATTACCGACGAATGCATCAACTGCGACGTGTGCGAACCGGAGTGCCCGAACGGCGCCATCTCCCAGGGTGACGAGATCTACGAGATCGACCCCGGCAAGTGCACCGAATGCGTCGGCCACTTCGACGAGCCGCAGTGCCAGCAGGTGTGCCCGGTCGACTGTATCCCGCTCGATCCCGACCACAAGGAAACCAAGGATCAGCTCATGGAGAAGTTCCTCAAGCTGACCGGCAAGGCCTGAGCCCCTTCTCGGCGGGCAGACGCTGAAAACTCGAATGGGCGAGCCGCGGCTCGCCCATTCGTCTTTGCGGCCGCATGCGCTCAGGCGACGGCGCGCCCCGCCTCCGTGTCGGCAGACTCCACCCGGGCCAGGCCAAGCGCGTCTGCGATCGCGTTCTCGTGCGCATCGAGGTCGGCGATGAGCGCCAGCACGGCCTGCTCGCCCTGCTTGAGCTCATCGACACGGCTCTCCAGCGTGTCGGTCGCCTCGTGGATGCGCTTCACGCTCTCAAGGCGGCGCTTGAGCTGGATCTGGTACTCGCGCACCTGGGTTTCCAGTGGCGACATGACTGCACGCAACCACTGCTCGACGTCGCGGTTGGCGATTTCGAACGTGCGGCGCGCCTGCACCGCCACGGTCTCGAAGAACTTCTGCGTGAGCGCGTGCTTCTCCGTCGTGACCAACACCAGCGCGGTGTTGATCTGGCGATTGAAGGCCGCCTCGAGGCGGTCGATCTCCTTCTCGTAGCGTAACGTCGAAAAACCCTCCGGCGGCGTCAGCTTGAGCCCGTGCTCGACGCTGAAGCGCTTGTACATTGCGTCGAGCATGCGCGTGATCTCGCCGATCTCTGCCGTCGACCGCTCCAGATTGGCGCGCAAGTGTTTGAAGAAGCCCTCCATCGCCTCGCGCAGGCCGCGCGAGAAGGAGGACTCGAGCATGGCCTCGCGCGTGCGTCGGGTCTCGTCGCGCAATGCATCCAACCCCATGTGGGCAAGAAGGTTGTTGGTCAGGTTGGAGAACACCGAGCGCACCGCGTAGTACTTCTGCAGGCCCTGCTCGAACTCCTCCTTTTCACTGCGGATCTTGCGCATCATGTATTCGATGACGCTCTGGTTCTTGCCGCGCAGGTCGGTGAGTTCCTGCAACTGCTCGCGCAGGCTGCCCAGGCGGGCCTCCAGCAGGCCGCGCGTGGCAGCGATGACCTCGTGCGTCTCGGCGAACATGTCCTCGCGCACGATCTCCTGCTTGGTGGGCAGCAGGTCCTCGCTCAAGGCGCGCTCGAGCACGGGCACGCGGCTACGCTCGAGCAGCGCCGCATCGCCCTGGATGCGGGCCACCAGCCCCTTCTGCGCCGACACCGGGAAGACCGCGGCGGGCTCGATGCCCAGCGTATCGGCCACCGAATCGACCTGGCGCGCGATCTCGGCGTCGATCCGCGCCTCGTCGCGCAGGCCGTCCCACAGGCCATCGATCTTGTTCAGCACCACCATGCGACCGCGCTGGCGCTCCGCACCACCCTGCACGTAGCTGCGCCATACGGCAAGGTCGCTCTGCGTCACCCCGGTGTCGGCCGCCAGAATGAAGAGCACGGCGTGCGCATTGGGCAACATTGACAGCGTCAGCTCGGGCTCGGCGCCGATGGCGTTGAGGCCGGGCGTATCGAGCACGACCAGACCCTGCTCGAGCAGCGGGTGCGGGAACTGGATCACCGCATGGCGCCAGACCGGAATCTCGACCAAGCCGTCGGCGCCGGGCTTGATGCCCTCCTCGCCCTTGACATCGACCGCGAAGCCGAGCGCGTCGGCTTCGGGCTGGCTGACGCGCTGGGTGTCGCCCACGCGTGCGAGCGCACGCTGCAGGCTGGGCGCATCGACCGCATCGAGCGGCAACACATGCCACTCCTCGGGATAACGCTTGAGCTCGCTGACCGGCGTCTGGCGCACGCGCGTACCTATCGGCAGCAGCCTGAGCTCGGCCTTCGCCCCCTTGGACCACTGCAGCTCGGTCGGGCACATCGTGGTACGCCCGGCGCTCGAGGGCAGGATGCGATCGCCATGGTCGGCAAAGAAGATGGCGTTGATGAGCTCGGACTTGCCGCGCGAAAACTCGGCAACGAAAGCCACCGTGAGCTTGTCGTCACGCAGGCGCTCGAGCAGGTACTGCAGGCGCAGGTCGGACTGCGCGTCACCCACCTCGTTGCGCGTCAGCCAGCTGCGCAGGCGGGTCACCGCATCGCCTGCATTGGCGCGCCAGCGGGCGTAGGCGGAGAACTGTTCGGTCAGATCGGTCATCTGCACCCTCGTCGAGTGGGTTGCCATGGATATTCCTAAAGGATAGCGGCGAGCACCGCCGTTTACAACGTGAAAAGCGCCTGCTACGGACAGGAGGCGTGCCACGGCCGACGAGCGACCTAGTTGCGCCGCTGGCAGCGCGGGCAGAAGTAGGTGGCACGCTGGGCGCTGACGATCCGCCGCACCGGCGTACCGCACACCCGGCATGCCTCGTCGTCACGGCCATAGACGAAGTACTGCTGCTGAAAGTAACCCGGCTGGCCATCGCCACCGACAAAATCGCGCAAGGTACTGCCGCCCGCGGCGATCGCCGCCTCCAGCGTCTCGCGCACGGTACTGACGAGGCGTTCGCAACGCTGCTCGCCGAGCCGCCCAGCCACCTGGAGCGGATGGATGCGCGCCCTGAACAGGCTCTCCGAAGCATAGATGTTGCCGACACCGACAACCTTGTGGCTGTCCATCAGCACATGCTTGATCGGAGCACGCAGCCCACGCGTGACGCGGTACAGCCAGGCACCGTCGAAGCCGGCTTCGAGCGGCTCGGGCCCCAGACCGGCAAGCAGCCGGTGCCCGGACGCGGCACCGGGCTGCCAGAGCACCATGCCGAAGCGGCGCGGGTCGCGCAGACGCAAGGCCTGCGCACCGAACACGAAATCGACATGATCATGGACACCTGCGGGCTCATTCGCCTGCACCACGCGCAGGCTGCCGGACATGCCAAGATGCACGATCACCGTCCCCGTACCGAAATCGAACAGAAGGTACTTGGCGCGCCGCGTCACCGCCTGCAGCGTGCGCCCCCCCACCTGCGCGGCCAGGTTGTCGGGTACGGGCTCACGCAGGCGCGCATTGCGTACCACGACAGCGTTCAGGCAACGCCCTTCGACATGCGGCTGGATACCGCGGCGGGTAGTCTCGACTTCTGGCAGTTCGGGCATGAAGATGGGCTGGGCGAGGCGAAACCCCGTGACGGGAAGGGAAGGCGCAGCGGGCGGAGCACCCACATTCGCGGGCCGGGCGGTGCCAATGGCGCACGCTGCTTGCGAGCAGTGCATCGAACTGCATACCATGACGCGAACCGAATTCTAGATCAGCCCTCCAACCCGCGTCAGCCCGCACACGGCCCCGCAACGCCGCGGCCCGCGCCGCATCGATCGAAGTCTGCCGGACCCTGCCCATGAAGACCCACTTGAAGCGCCTTGCCCGATCAGTCTGCCTCGCACTCGCGCTGGGCACGGGCGGGACCGCCGTAGCAGCCAATGGCGACATCGTCGGCGGCGCACTGCCAGCGCAGGAACTCACCGCGCGCACGCTGTACCACTTCCTGCTCGCCGAGATCGCCGGCGCCCGCGGCGAAATCGGCCTATCCGCCCAGCTCTACCTCGACCTTGCGCGCTCCACCCGCGACCCGCGCATCGCGCGCCGAGCCACCGAGATCGCAATGTACTCGCGCAACGTCCAGCTCGCGATCCAGGCTGCGCACATCTGGAGCGAAGTCGCGCCGGAGTCGGAGGAGGCCCGCCGCCTGCTCGCAAGCATCGCCGGGTCCGGGGAGGCACGCGACAGCATCGATCTCGACGCGGTGCAGATCCAGCTCGCGCGTGTGCTCGCCCAGTCGAGCGAGCGCCTGCCGCAGAACCTGCTCGGCCTCAACCGCACGCTCGCGCGCATCCCGGACAAGCAGGCCGCCAAGGAGATCGTGCAACGCCTCACCGAGCCCTACCTTGAAGTGCCTGAAGCCCATGTCGCACGTGCGCAGGCCGCCATGATCGCCGAGTCCCCGATGGAGGCCCTCGCTGCGGCCGACAGCGCGCTCGCACTGCGCCCGGGCTGGGAACCCGGCGTGCTGCTCAAGGCCCAGATCCTGCAACAGGCGGGCGCCGGCGCCGAAGCCATGCGCCAGCTCGAAGCCGAGGTCAAGCGTGCGCCCGAAAGCCGCAGCCTGCGCCAGGCCTACGCACGCGCCCTGGTCGGCAACCAGCGCTTTGCCGAAGCGCGTGCCGAGTTCCGCCACCTGCTCGTCGGCGCGCCCGAGGATGCCGAGCTGCACTATGCCGTCGGCCTGCTTTCGCTCCAGCTCGGCGAAGCCAGCGAGGCCGAGTCCAGCTTCCTGCGCGCCCTTGCCGCCGGGCACCCGCAAGCCGACATCATCCGCCTCCACCTTGGCCAGATCGCCGACGGACGCGGCGAGGGCGAACGCGCCCGCCAGTGGTTTGCCGATGTCAGCGACGAGGGACACCGCACCGAAGCCATCATCCGCAGCGCCCAGAGCCTGGCGAAGGAAGGCCGCCTGGATGAAGCCCGGACGCTGCTGCAGGCTGAAGCCGACGAACCCGAGACCCAGCGCCGGCTGGTCCTCGCCGAGGTGCATCTGCTGCGCGACGCGAACCAGCCGGGCGAGGCCTTGCTGGTGATCGATGACGCCCTGCGCGAGACGCCCGACGATACCGACCTCCTCTACGAGTCGGCCATGCTGGCCGAGCGCCTCGACCGTATCGACCTGATGGAGACGCGCCTGCGCCGCATCATCGAGCTCGACCCCGAGCATGCCCACGCCCACAACGCCCTCGGCTACTCGCTCGCAGACCGCAACCTGCGCCTGGACGAAGCGCACGAACTGATCGAGCGCGCGCTCGAGCTCGCCCCCGACGACCCCTTCATTCTCGACAGCCTGGGCTGGGTACACTTCCGACGCGGCGACAAGCTGGCCGCGCTCGAGCACCTGGAGCGCGCCTACTCGATCCGCCAGGACGCCGAGATCGCAGCCCATCTCGGCGAAGTGCTGTGGGCGCTGGAGCGCAAGGACGCGGCCCGCCGCATCTTCGACGAGGCCTTGAGCGCCCACCCCGACAACCGCCTGCTCAACGACACCGCGCTGCGCCTGGGCGTGCGATGAGCACTGCGCAGCCTGCACACCTCCGGCACGGCCGCCAGCGGCGCGTGCTGCTCCTGGCTCTGGGCGCCAGCCTGGCGCTCACTGCATGCGCCCCCCTGCTCCCCTCATCGCCGGCAGGCGGCACGCCCGCGGCCGCGCGCACGGCATTGCCCGCCTTCCTGCTAGAAGGCCGCCTGTCGGCAAGCGACGGAGTGCAGGGTGCAAGCGGCAGGCTGGAGTGGCAGCACACGCCCGACGCCGATACGCTGGTGCTGCTGTCCCCGCTCGGCCAGATCGCCGCCCGCCTCGACAGCAGCGCTGAGGGCGCCCGCCTGAGCACCGCCGACGGCGCGATCATCGAGGCCCCGAGCGCAGACCTGCTGCTTCCCCGGGTGCTCAACGTCGACATCCCCGCTGCGCGCCTGCGCCTGTGGGTGCAGGCGGTCACCGACGGCAGCGCCGAGGTGCGCCTGCGCGACACCGCCGGGCGCCCCGTACTGCTCATCGACCGCGGCTGGCGGATCGAGTACGCCGCCTATGCCGACGACAGCGCCCAGGCCCTGCCCACGCGGGTGGACATCTCCCGCGGCGATGCCCGCATCCGACTGATAGCCGATTCATGGACCATCCTGCCCTGAACACAGCCCCCCTCCTCGGCACCGTTCTGCAAGCCGGCAAGCCGACCCAACTGCTGGGCTGCCCTGCGCCCGCCAAACTCAACCTCTTCCTGCACGTCGTCGGCCGTCGGCCCGATGGCTACCACCTGTTGCAGACCGCATTCCGCCTGCTCGACTGGGGCGACACGATCGACCTGCGGCTGCGCACCGATGGCGTCATCCGGCGCACCAACGCCATCGCTGGCGTTGCCGAGGAACAGGACCTTGTCGTGCGCGCCGCACGCCTGCTTCAACAACGCACGGCCACCACCCTGGGAGCAGACATTACCCTGCACAAGCAACTACCGATGGGCGGCGGGCTGGGCGGCGGCAGCAGCGATGCAGCCACGACGTTGATCGCGCTCAACCGCCTTTGGCAAACCGGCCAGTCACGCGCGCAATTGCAGACCATCGGACTCGAACTGGGCGCCGACGTGCCGGTTTTCGTCTTCGGCGAGGACGCCTTCGCCGAGGGCGTTGGCGAGCAGTTGCAAGCCCTGACGCTGCCCTCGGCGTGGTACGTGATCCTGTCGCCAGGCGTCTCCATACCGACTGCAGAAATTTTTTCGTCGAAGGACTTGACGCGCAACACACCTCTCATCAAAATGGCGGACTTCGCAGCAAGCACCACCCACAACGACCTGCAGACAGTAGCCTGCAATCGTTACCCGGAGGTGCAAGAAGCGATCGACTGGCTGAGCAACTTTGCACCAGCCAGAATGACAGGCTCGGGCGCCTGCGTGTTTGCGGAAGCACGCTCTGAGGAGCAAGCGGATCGCATCACGAAAAGTTGTCCGCCACGCTGGAAAGCTTGGAAAGCGCGCAGTCTTGCTCGCCATCCGCTTTACGAGTGGTTACAATAGCGCCCGCCCTGCCAAGCGATCTGCATCGCGGGCGAAAAGGTTTCTTGGGGAGTCGCCAAGTCGGTTAAGGCACCGGATTTTGATTCCGGCATTCGAGGGTTCGAATCCTTCCTCCCCAGCCAGATGACGACGGGCAGGCCATGGGCCTGCCCGAGTCGTTTCTGCGCGACAATTTTTATTCGCGCGTCGTTTAAACGGCTTCGGAGTAGCTGAAATGCCCCACGGCAGCCTGATGGTCTTCACCGGCAACGCCAACCCCAAGCTTGGCGCCGATGTGACGCGACGTCTGGGTATCTCCCTCGGTTCGGCCACCGTCGGCCGCTTTTCGGACGGCGAGGTCAATGTCGAACTGCTCGAGAACGTGCGTGGCAAGGACGTCTTCGTCCTCCAGCCCACCTGCTCGCCGACCAACGACAACCTGATGGAACTGCTGGTGCTGGTCGATGCGCTCAAGCGCGCCTCTGCCGGCCGCATCACCGCTGCCATCCCGTATTTCGGCTACGCCCGCCAGGACCGCCGCCCGCGTTCGGCGCGCGTGCCGATCACGGCCAAGGTCGTCGCCAACATGCTGCAAGCCGTGGGTGTGCAGCGCCTGCTGACCATGGACCTGCACGCCGACCAGATCCAGGGCTTCTTCGACATCGCGGTGGACAACGTCTACGCGGCGCCGGTGCTGCTCGCCGACCTCGACAAGCAGAAGTACGACGACCTGCTCGTGGTCTCGCCCGACGTCGGCGGTGTGGTGCGCGCACGCGCCTTCGCCAAGCGCATGGAATGCGACCTGGCGATCATCGACAAGCGCCGCCCCAAGGCCAACGTGTCCGAAGTCATGAACATCATCGGCGAGGTCGAAGGCCGCACCTGCGTGATCATGGACGACATCGTCGACACCGCAGGCACGCTGTGCAAGGCGGCTGCCGCGCTCAAGGAGCACGGCGCCAAGCGCGTGCTGTCCTACTGCACGCACGCCGTGCTGTCGGGCGCAGCCGTATCGCGCATCAATGATTCGGCGCTCGACGAACTCGTCGTCACCGACACCATCCCGCTGCGTGAGGACGCCAAGGCCTGCAACCGCATCCGCCAGGTCTCGGTCGCCTCCCTGCTGGCCGACACCATCCTGCGCATCAGCAACGAGGAATCGGTGTCCTCGCTGTTCATGGAATAAGTCTTTCGCCCGTACGGCCCCGTGCCGTACGGGCTTTCACCGTCTTCGCCTGGTCGCGGGCGAAGACACTCTTCACTCAGGAGCAACACAATGCAGATCGAATTCAAGGCCACCAAGCGTGACGCTCAGGGTACGGGTGCGAGCCGCCGCCTGCGTCGCGCCGGCCAGCTGCCGGGCATCATCTACGGCGGCGCGGGCGAAGTCAGCCTGATCACCATGGACCACAACGAGCTCTACCACCTGCTGCGCAAGGAAGCTTTCCACGCCTCCGTGCTGAGCATCGAGGTTGAGGGCGCCAAGGAATCCGTGGTGCTGCGTGACACCCAGTGGCACCCGTTCAAGCAGCAAGTGCTGCACATCGACTTCCAGCGCGTCGCGGCCGACCAGAAGATGCACCTGAAGGTGCCGCTGCACTTCGTCGGCGACGACGTCAGCCCGGCCGTCAAGCTCGGTGGCTGCATGATCTCGCACACCATCAACGAAATCGACGTCCAGTGCCTGCCCAAGGATCTGCCCGAGTTCATCTCGGTCGACCTGTCCGCGCTGGAAGCCGGCCAGTCGGTGCACGTGTCGCAGATCAAGCTGCCGGCCGGTGTCGAGTTGGTGATGCACGGTGAAGGCGACCCCGTGGTCGCCACCGCGCTGCTGGTCAAGGGCGCTGCGACCGAAGGCGAAGGCGAAGCGGCCTGATCGGCCACAGCCCTGCCCGTACAGCCAAGGCCGACACTGATGAGCACTGCGCCCATGCGCCCGCCTCGTCTGATCGTCGGCCTCGGCAACCCGGGCGCCGAATACTCCGAGACCCGGCACAACGCCGGGTTTTGGTTTTGTGAGCGGCTCGCCGACAAGTTCGGCGTACGCTTCTCGCACGAATCACGCTTCCACGGCCTGGTCGCCAACGCGCGCGAAGCCGGCATGTGGCTGTTGATGCCACAGACCTACATGAACCGCTCCGGCCAGGCCATTGGTGCGCTGGCGCGCTTCTACCGCATCGAACCGGCCGAGATCCTCGTCGTCCATGACGAGCTCGACGTGCCGCCCGGCCAGTTGCGCCTCAAGTTCGGCGGCGGCCTCGGCGGCCACAACGGACTCAAGGACACCTCCGCCCACCTCGGCACCAACGACTACTGGCGCCTGCGCATCGGCATCGGCCACCCCGGCGACCGCAACGAGGTGGTCAATTTCGTGCTCAAGCCCGCACGGCGCGAAGAGCAGCAGCTGATCGACGAGGCCATCGACAAGGCGCTCGCGGTCTGGCCGCAGATCCAGCGCGGCGAGCTCAATGCCGCCGCCACCAGGCTCAACGCACGCCCCGCGCCGCCCAAACCTCCGAAGCCGCCCAAGCCCCCCGGGCCACCCGCAGCCGTCGGCTCGGACGAGCCGCCCGCAGGGGACGGCTGAGGCCCTGATCGCGCTCAGTAGCCGACTGCAGCCAGCGCGCGCAGCGGACCCACCGCACGGATCGCCTCGATCTGCTCGCGGTGGCGGGTGTATAAGGTCCCGCCGAAGCACACTGCGCTCATCGAGATGCCCTCGAAATGCTCCCGGCTGCGCGGAATCGCCAGCAGCCAGCCATCACCCACGAGTAGGTTGAAGGGCGGCAGCAGGCCATCCTCGCCCGGGCGCAACCCGAGCTCGGCACAGGCACGCTCGAAGCCCGCCAGCAGGCTGTCGGCTGACACGGCCACCGCCTCACCCCGTCCGCAGCGCACACGCACGAAGCAGTGCCGCATCGGCAGCGCCGGATGCGTGGCCACCCCCTGCTCTGCCAGCGCTGCCGGCAGCCCGGGCACGAACAGGCGCAGGCTGGCATTGCCCGCGGCCTCCGGCATCCACTGCACATGCTTGTGGCGCTGGCTGGCGCCCGCGGCAGCGCCGCCGTTGTAGAGCCCGATCCCGCCTGCCGCGGCCATCAGCTCGGCAAGCGCGGCAAAGTCACAAAGCGCCAGCGGTGACAACTGCTCGGCGAACTCTCGCCGCGCCAGCACCAGGTGACGCGCGCACAGCGGAAACTTGTTCAGGATCGCGACATGATGGCCGCCGACCGGCCCAACGGTGAGCTCGGGGTCCGGGTTCAGGAAGGGGTTGAAGCTCGGATCGCGCGGACCGCCGGGAATCGCCACCGCCTTGTCGTCCTTGGCGCCCTCAGCCTTCGCCGCCGCGGCCGCCTTGCTGGCATCCTTGGCCGCGAGCGAGGACACCCAGCGCACGATGAAGCGCATGCCGGCGTCCTCCATCTCGACCTGCTCGGCCTGTACCGGCACCAGCGCCCCCGACGCCAGCGCCGCCGTGCTACGGTCGTCGATCGCCTCGATCCAGCTCGCGTTCATCCATGTCTCCCTGTTTCTGGTTTCTGTTTTGCACAAATGCAGGACGAACGATTGTAGGCCAGGCACAGGACAAGAGCCACGCCGCCTCGTCTCGTCATGCGAAGGGATCGCCTTTGGAGCACCACACTGCGACGCGGTACAATCCGGGGTTTTCCACACCGGATCAAGCCCGTAGCCCTGCGAGCGGCGGCGCGCACCGGAACGATCAAGGATTCACATGAGCCTGAAATGCGGAATCGTCGGCCTGCCCAACGTCGGCAAGTCGACCCTGTTCAATGCGCTGACCAAGGCCGGCATCCAGGCCGAGAACTACCCCTTCTGCACCATCGAGCCCAATGTCGGCATCGTCGAGGTGCCTGATCCGCGCCTGGCCCAGCTGGCCGAGATCGTCAAGCCGCAGAAGATCCAGCCCGCCATCGTCGAATTCGTCGACATCGCCGGCCTTGTCGCCGGCGCATCCAAGGGCGAAGGCCTGGGCAACCAGTTTCTCGCCAACATCCGCGAGACCGACGCCATCGTGCACGTCGTGCGCTGCTTCGCCGACGACAACGTGATCCACGTCTCCGGCAGCGTCGACCCGATCCGCGACATCGAGGTCATCGACACCGAGCTCGCCCTGGCCGACATGGCCACCGTCGAGAAGGCCATCAACCGCTACAAGCGCCCTGCCGCTTCGGGCGACAAGGAGGCCAAGATCCTCGTCGCCGTGCTCGAGAAGTGCTTCGCCCAGCTCGACCAGGGCAAGCCGGTGCGCGCGCTCGAGCTCGCCAGGGAAGAATGGGCCAGCCTCAAGCCGTTCTGCCTGATCACCGCCAAGCCGGTGCTCTATGCCGCCAACGTCGCCGAGGACGGCTTCGAGAACAACCCGCACCTGGACGCCGTGCGCGCCCATGCCGCCGCAGAAGGCGCCGAGGTCGTGGCGCTGTGCGCCGCGATCGAGGCCGAGATCGCCGACCTCGAGGACGCCGACAAGAAGGAGTTCCTCGAGACCATGGGCCTGGAAGAACCCGGTCTCGACCGCCTGATCCGCGCGGGCTACAAGCTGCTTGGCCTGCAGACCTACTTCACCGCAGGCGTCAAGGAAGTGCGCGCGTGGACCATCCACGTCGGCGACACCGCACCGCAGGCCGCCGGCGTCATCCACACCGACTTCGAGCGTGGCTTCATCCGCGCCCAGACCATCGCCTTCGACGACTTCATCGCCTGCAAAGGCGAGGCCGGCGCCAAGGAAGCGGGGAAGATGCGCGCCGAAGGCAAGGAGTACGTGGTCAAGGACGGCGACGTACTGAACTTCCTGTTCAACGTCTGATGAGGTGCCCTACGTTTTCCGCCTTCCAACTGGCCGTCTTCATGCTGCCATTTTCTGCTGATCCTGTCGTTCGATCCAGTTCTGCAAGAACGTGATCGGCGACAGATATCCCAAGCTGGAGTGGCGGCGGCTCCGGTTGTAGAACACAGCGATGTATTGGAACAGATCGCTCGTGGCCTCGTTTCAGGTCGCGTAGCTCACGCCATGCACCCGCTCATTCTCGAGGCTGTTGAAGAAGCTTTCAGTCGGTTCGTTGTCCCAGCAGTTGCCCTTGCGCGACATCGAACCGCGCATGCCATAGGCGGCCAGTCGGACCTGGTAAGCGTGGCTGGCGTACTGACTACCCCTATCGGAGTGGAACAGCACGCCCGGTCCCGGCCGCCTGCGAAACCATGCCATCGACAGCGCATCGAGCACCAGGTCGGTCGTCATCCGTGGTTTGATCGACCAGCCAATCACTGCGCGGTTGAACAGGTCGATCACGACCGCCAGATACAACCAGCCCTCGGGGGTCAATTTACGGTGTCGCCTGACATTGGGCATCGAAGCGTCAAAACTCGGAAGTACTACGGCACGGCGCATCAGGCACGGGATAGGCATGCCGTGCGCCCCGTGCGAATTGAGGCTGACTTGCCGGTGAGGGCGCTACCCATCCAAGCGCGGCTAATCACACAGGCGCACATCAACTCAAAGCATGCAGCGGAAATGGGGTAATTGCAGTTTTATTGGGGTAATTTTCATCTAAAATACCCCAATAAAACTGCAATTACCCCATTCTTTCGTACTCGGATGCTGCTGCATGCAATCACTCTCGCCAGACTACCTCGTCAAGCTACGCTTCGACGCGCAGCAGCTGGCGACCCTGCGCGCCCTGGGTGAATACAGGGGCAAGCAGCAGCTCTTCGTGGCGCAGTCGCCCGAGGTCTTGAGCGATCTGCGGCAAGTGGCTGTTGTCGAGTCCACCGAGTCATCAAACCGCCTGGAAGGCGTCGTCGTTGCTGCGCACCGGCTCAAGTCACTGGTGCTCAAGAATGCCACGCCGCAAAGCCGGTCCGAGCAGGAAGTGGCGGGCTACCGCGATGCCCTGAGTCTGATCCATGAAAGCGGTGAGCAGATGCCTTTATCAGAAGGCACGGTACTGCAGCTCCACGGCATGCTGTACCGCTACATGCCGCAACCGGGCGGGCACTGGAAGGCCACGAACAACGACATCGTCGAGCGCCACCCCGATGGCAGCTCGCGCATCCGCTTTCGTCCGGTTGCCGCGCACCTCACGCCCATCGCAATGGCAGACCTGATCGCGCGCTACCGGTTGGCCTTGGATCAGCACTTGGCAGACCCCTTGGTACTGGTGCCGCTGGCGATCCTCGACTTCCTGTGCATCCATCCCTTCCCGGATGGCAACGGCCGCATGGCTCGGCTGTTGACCCTGCAGCTGCTCTATCACTTCGACTATGCGGTGGGCCGCTTCATCAGCTTGGAGCGCATCTTCGAAGAATCGAAGGAAAGTTACTACGAAACGCTGGAGGCCAGCTCCCAAGGCTGGCACGAGGCAGCACACGACATCGCCCCGTGGCTCGATTACTTCTGGGGTGCCCTGCTGCGCGCGTACAAGGAATTTGAAGAGCGCGTGGGCACCATCGAGCGAGGCCGTGGCGCCAAGGGCGACCGCGTTCGCTCTGAAATTCTCAAACGCCAACTGCCTTTCTCCATCTCGGAGATCGAAGAGGCCTGCCCCGGCATCAGCCGCGACATGGTGCGCGTGATCCTGCGCGCCATGAAAGCCGAGGGGGTGATCGCCCCAACAGGAAAGGGACGCGGCGCGAAATGGTCGCAAGTCAAGGCGGAGGGAAAAACCTGATGCAACAGCGACCACAAGCATCATATATAAATCAACGCGTTACCGCCGATCTTCTGGTTTAACGTCTGCACCTCGACCTGACACACAACGCTTACGGACCGAGCCGGCTGCACAACGCCCCCGGCGGCCGACCACACGTCCCGCGTTGTAGCCTACAATAAGGTGATAGTCAGCAATCGCCCGCCACATGAACATGTCTGCTCACCACCGCCTCACCCGCTGCCGCGCGCCAGTCCGTGCGAGTGGGCGTGTGCGCGCGCGCAGCATGATGTCGCCGCTGCGCGATCTCGCGACCCAGCTCGCGTTCAAGGTTACAGGGTCTCCCGCCGTGCTTTCCCAGGCCGTGCGGGGCCAGTACCGGGGCTAAACCCCACCCCCGCACGGCACCTTGCCCGGGACGCGCATGACGCGCCTCCCGATCAACGTGCAGCCGCTGCGGGCACCTGTCCAGTCCCCCGCTCCCAGACCGCCCAGGCGGTCAGGCCCCGGTCCATCCGGGCCACCCCGGTCATCGACGCCCCCATCGGCTGCACCCCAGGATGCCGCGCCTTGGCGCGGCCAGGCGATGCACGAGGGTGATGCAATGGTTCTCACACGTAGTTTCGTCAGGGCGAAGCGGCCCTGCACAGACGGTTTTCGCTGGTTCGTCCGCCAGTTCGGCGACGGTGCCAACTATCAGGACATGCTCGACGAGATGGTCGCGGCCGGCCGCGTCGGCGACGCCTGCTGGCTGCTCGAGCAGTTCGGCCCCACCGATGAGGTCCGCGTGCTCGACCTTATCGAGGCCGAGGCAATCGTATTCGCCGGTACGCTCGAGGTGCGCGGCGGCGTCGATGTCGAAGGCATCGTGCGTGTCGGGCGCTCGCTGCATGCCGGTGCCGGGGTACGCGCCGGCGGCGAGCTGCGCATCGGTGCCGACCTGCGCATAGAGGGCAGCATCCGCGCCGAGGCCGGGCTGCGCGTAGGGGGCGACCTGCGCGCGGGCTGGGGCGTGGACTGCGCCGGCGAGCTGCGCTGCGACGGTGAGGTGCGCATCGGCTGGGATCTGCGCTGCGCCGGCCGCGTGCGGATTGCAGGGAACGCTTTCATCGGCCTCGATCTTGAAGGCGACGAAGGCGTACGCTGCACCAAAAGCCTGCAGGCAGGCGGCGACATCCGCGTAGCGCACACGCTGCGCGCTGGCCAGGGCATCGCCGCTGGCGGCTCGATCGAGGTCGGCATGCACCTGGAGGCCGGTTGGGGCATCAAGGCCGGCAAGTTGATTGGTGCCGCCGGGGCCATCCGTGCCGGCGAGAGCCTGAACGCAGGCGAGGCCATCCGCGCTGGCGCAGGTTACGGCGTTTTTGCCGGTCTCGACGTACAGATGGAGGCCTGGGAGAGCAGTGCGCGGGTAAGCGCCCCGCAGCGCCCGGAGGGCCTGATGAGCGGCTGGTGGGCCGGTCCGGCACCGTGCTGAGGGGAGGACGACGAATGAACGCGATCGCCCTTTGCCGCCGCTCGCTCGGCCACCTGCACACCCCACCCTCGCACCGCAGCAGCTTCTCGCCGCGCTCGGCGCTGGCCTTTCCGCAGCCGCCGCCCACGCGCATCGCCCGGGACGCCGTGCTGTCACTGGCGCGGCACCTGCTCGCGCTCTACCGCCCGCTTCCGCCCCAGATCCGCCCACCGCGCCTCGAGCTGCGCATCGACGTCAACCAGCCCGACGAAGACATCGAGGCCGAGCTCGCTTCCCTCCACCGCCGCCTGCACACGCCGGGCGACGCCATGAACGCCTGCGCGCGCCTGCCCGCGTTGCAGCCGGGCCTGATCTTCCATCACCGCGAGGCCGACGGCGAACACTATGTGTATGTCGAGGACCCCAGCCGCGGCTGCCTCGCCGGCTACACCGTGTTCAACCGCCTGATCGAGGTCGACCGCCGCACCGATCGCCACGTACGCTCGCCGCATTCCAAGTACGCCCCTGCCTATCAGGGTCGGGGCATCGCCAGCACCGTTTACGCCTGGGCACTGGGCCGCGGCCTGTGCCTGGTCAGCGGCGCGCGCCAGTCCGAGGGGGCACATGCCCTGTGGCGCGCGCTGGCGCGCCGCCATCCGCTGCGCTGGGTGAGCCTGCAGGCCAAGCGCATGCACGACCTCGGCAGCGAGGCGCCGGCCGCCCGCGCCGCCGCGCTCGACACCCGCATGCTGCTGCTGGGCGAGGGCTGGAGCCTGCCCCAACTGCACGCGCACCAACTGCTGCACCCGGCCGCCCCGGGGAGCCGCTGAGATGAAGACTCCCGACGCGCCGAGCCCTGTTCCCTCCTGGCTGCGCGCCGCGGCCGCGCTTGCCCTGCTGCTGTTGGTCGCAGCCCTGGCCGACCCCCTGTTCCAGCGCCTGCCCGCCGCCCATCCGCTGCAGGGCTGGCGCGAACCCGTGCGCAATGCGGCCCTCGCCCTCGCCCTGCTGTTCGGTGCCCACCTGCTGCATGCGCTGGTGAGCAGTCGGCTGTCGCAGCGCCGCAAGGGGCAGCGGCCGGTGCCCAAGGTCCTGCTCGACCTGTTCCGGGTCCTCCTCTTCGCCGCGGCCACCCTTCTGGCGCTGTCACTGCTGCTGCGCCAGGGCCTGTCGGGCCTGCTGACCGGCTCGGGCCTGGTGCTGGCGGTGCTGGGCTTCGCCATCCGCAACGTGGTCGCGGACACTTTGTCGGGCATTGCGCTCGGCATCGAGGCGCCGTTTCGCATGGGCGACTGGGTGCGGATCGAGACCCTGGCGCAGGGACGGGTGCAGGAGATCGGCTGGCGCACCACCCGCCTCGTCACGCGCGACAGCACCTACGTGATCCTGCCCAACAGCCAGATCTCGCGCCAGCGCATCACCAATTTCAGCGCGCCGCGCAAGGAGTACCGCGACCATGTCGAGCTCACCCTGCCGGTGGACCTGCCGGTGGCCGAGGCCAGGGAGCTGATCCGCGTGGCGCTGGACGGCGCCCACAGCCTGGTGGACGGCAAGCCGCCCGAGGTACAGGTGGTGCAGTACGGCCCCCAGGGCATCAGCTACCGGGTGAAGTACTGGGTGCCTCAGCACGACCGCGAGCCCATGTGCCGCGACGAGGTGTTCAGCCTGATCGACCTCGCCCTGCGGGAACGGGGCGTGCGCTTCGAGCGTACGCCGGCGGCGGCGCCTTGTGCACTGCGCGGCACGATGCGGGACGAAACGCTGTGAGGCGCGGCCCGGCCACGGGCGCGTGCCGCCCCTTCAGCCCAGGCTGCGCAGCAAATCCCTGACCCAGCGCCAGCGGCTCAGCACCAGCGCCGAGAAGATCAACGCGCAGCCGAGGAACTGTTGCGCGCTCATCGTCTCGCCGAACCACCACGCCGCCACCAGCGCGGTCCACATCGGCTCGAGCATCAGGATCACCGCCGCGTGGCTGGCGCTGGTCAGGCTCTGGCCGCGCAGCTGGACGAAGAAGCGCAGTGTGGTGGCGAGGATGGCGCTGGCGAGCAGCCAGCCCACGACCGGGGCGGCGACCGTTTCCGGCCAGCGCTCCAGCAGCAGCGACAGCGGCAGCATCAGCACCGCGACCATCAGCACCTGCACCGCGCTCAGCGCCAGCGGCGGCACGTTGCGCACGATGCGGCTGTTGAGCGTGAACAACACAGCGAACACCAGCGCGGCGCCGAGGAAGAACCACTGCCCGGGCTCGAAGCGGAAGCCCTGCTCGAGCGACAGGCAGGCAAAGCCCAGCAGCGCGAGCGGCATCGCGACCCAGGTGATGCGCGGCGGGCGCTCGCCGAACAGCAGCCAGCCGATCAGCGGCACCATGACGATGCCAAGGCTGGAGATGAAGGCGCCTTCGCCGATGTGGGTGGCGTGCTCCAGGCCAGTGATCCACAGCGCCATCGCCGCGGCGAACAACGCGCCGACGATCAGGGCGCCCCTGAGGCCCGCCACCGTGAGGCGGCGCAGCTGTGGCCAGGCGAAGGCGAGCAGCACCACGCCGGCCAGCAGAAAGCGCAGGCTGACGAATTGCAGCGGCGCCAGCCCGGCGAGTGCCTCCTTGGAAAAGATCCAGCCGGCGGCAGCCAGCAGCGTGGTCGCCAGCAGCCACAGGTCGGCTTTCAGAGTGTGGGCGGGGGGCGTCACCGCGCTCACACGCCGCCCGGCGGACGTGCGAGCTTGCGCTGCAGCGTGCGCCGGTGCATCTGCAGCGCCCTCGCTGTCGCCGAGATGTTGCCCTCGTGTTCGGCGAGCACGCGCTGGATATGCTCCCACTCCAGGCGATCGACCGACATCGGCGCGCCCGGCGCGTGATCGTCGATGATCACATCCTCGGCTCGCAACGCCTTGATGATGGCATCGACCTCGGCTGGCTTGGCGAGGTACTGCACCGCACCGAGCTTGACGGCATCGACCGCGGTGGCGATGCTCGCGTAGCCGGTCAGCACCAGGATGCGCACCCCCGGACTGGCATCGAGCAAGGGGCGGATGAGCTTGAGGCCGGATTCGCCGCCGATATTGAGGTCGAGCACGATGAACTCGGGGGTATGGTCCCCGGCAAGCTCGAGCGCCCCTTCGCTGTCGGTGGCGCCATAGGTATCAAAGCCGCGCTGAGCAAGCGCGCGCACCAGCACCCTGTTGAAGGCGGGGTCGTCATCGACGACGAGCAGGGTGGGAGCATTGTCGACAATCATTGCACTGCAGCCTGGGACGGAATCATCAAGCGCGCAATGGTGCCACCGCCGGGCCGCGGACGGAACTCCAGCCGACCGCCATGGTGCTCGACCGCGGCGTGGGCGAGCATCAATCCCACCCCCATGCCCTGGGCATGAGCCCCGAGCGGCGCCCGGCGCGCAGCATCGATGCGCGCAGCGGACAGGCCCGGCCCGCGGTCGGCGACCTCGATGCACACCAGCCCGGCGCTTGCGGTGATCGACACCTCGATCGCGCCGGCTACATCGGCCGCGACAACGGCGCCGGCTGTGGCGCACATGTGCTGATTGGCGTTGGCCGCATTATCGATGAGGTTGTGCAAGGCTTCGCCGAGCGAGGCATCGGCGACGATGCTGCCACCCTCGCCCTGCACCTGGACTGCGACGCCGGGACGCAGTTGCCGCCAGCGCGCCGCCACCTGGTCCACCCAGACGCGCACTTCTACGGCGCCACCCCCTTCCGCGCGCGGCTGCCCAGCCTCGCGGGTGAGACTGTTGAGGATGTCGCGACAGTGGTCGACCTGCTCGCGCACGAGCTCCAGATCGTCGCGCACCTCGGCATCAAGGTCCGTGCGCCGAGCCAGTTCGCCGGCAAGGATGCGCATCGTGCCCAACGGCGTCCCGAGCCGGTGCGCCGCGCCAGCGGCAAGCTTGCCCAGGCCGACCACGTAGGCGTCGCGCGCACGCGCTGCGTTGGCTTCGGCCAACTCGGCCTCGCGGCGGGCGAGTTCGGCATTGAGGCGGGCGATGAACCACACCACCGTCACCGCCGCAAATACGAAGCTGATCCACATGCCGGCCAGGTGCCACTGCATGGCGAGCCCGCTGTCGGTGAGGCGCACCGGCTCGTGAAAGCGCCACAGGAAGGAATAGACCCCGACTGCCAGCACAGCCAGCGCCCAGCCCTGGGTAGCCGGCAGGATGGATGCGCCAATCGCCACCACCGGCAGCAGCAATGAGATCGCCGGGTTGGCGACACCGCCGGTGAAATACAGGAAGGCGCCCCAGGCGACAAGATCCACCGTCAGCTGCAGGAAGGCGCCCCAGCGCCCCACCAGCCAGCGCGCCACATCCGCCAGCAAGGCCAGATTGACCGCCAGCAGCGCGAACGTCACGCCCGCCAGCGGCGCCAACGGCTGCGCTGGCACCAGCCATGGAAACACCACAAAGCTCATCGCGGCCATCGCCGCCAGCGACACCCAGCGCAACTGCAGCAAGCGCGCCCGATTCGTGCGCACTGCGCTCAAGCCTGACGTTTCGACCCGCCCCCCTTCCACCTCCATGCGCATGCCATTCACTCCGGTTATGGATATCCCTTTTCACGTCAGGGGCACGTCCCTGTCTTTGCGGTACATCAAGGTTTATGCCATGGCTGCTTCATAGAATGACCCTGCGACAAAACGTCACAGGACAAATTGTCACAGGCAGGCCGCACAGCCAACCCGGCGCGAGGGGCGCAGGGCGCAGTGATTGACTGGATGCCGGCGATCTTATGTGAATACGGGAGCGACGAACCATGCAAGAAACCAAGATGAACACGGTCGAGGCGATGCCCGATCCTAGCCGCCGCAAGTTCCTGAACACCGCCGCCTTCGCAGGCCTGGCGGGTGCAGGCCTGTCGGTCGGCTTGTCCGCCTGCAACAAGGAGTCCGCTCCCGCAGCCGGCGCACCGGCCGCCGCTGGCGCACCTGTCGCCGCAGCCAAGGCCGCCTACAACGATCCGCACCTGAAGCCGGGCGAACTCGACACCTACTACGGCCTGTGGTCGGGCGGCCACACTGGCGACTTCCGCGTGCTCGGCCTGCCTTCCGGGCGCGAACTGCACCGTGTGCCCTGCTTCGTGCCGGACGCACTGGTGGGCTGGGGCCACACCAACGAATCCAAGAAGATCATGGGCACCAAGGCTGACGGCAGCCTGCGCTACACCGTCGGTGACACCCACCACACCCATGCCTCCTACAAGGACGGCAACTACGACGGCCGCTACGCCTGGATCAACGACAAGATCAACAGCCGTATCGCCCGTATCCGCCTCGACTACTTCATCTGCGACAAGATCACCGAGCTGCCCAACGTGCAGGGCTTCCACGGCATCTTCCCGGACAAGCGCGACCCGGTGGACCCGGCGATCAACTACACCACCCGCGTGTTCTGCGGCGCCGAGTTCCATGTTCCGCTGCCGAACGACGGCCGCGACGTCGACAGCCCGGAGAAGTACCGGACGCTGTTCTCCTGCGTTGACGCCGAGACCATGGAAGTGCGCTGGCAAGCGCTGATCGACGGCAACTGCGACCTCGTCGCCACGTCTTTCGACGGCAAGCTCGCCGCAACCAACCAGTACAACACTGAAGGCGGCTACCACTACGAAGGCATGATGTCGGCCGAGCGCGACGCCTGCCTGTTCTTCAACATTGCCCGCATCGAGCAAGCGGTGAAAGACGGCAAGTACACCACCTACGGCACGTCCCGCGTGCCGGTGGTCGACGCCACCAAGGCGGCCAACACCGACCCGAAGACCGCGCTGGTGTGCTCCGTCTCCGTGCCGAAGAACCCGCACGGCGTGAATGCCAGCCCGGACGGCAAGTACTTCATCTGCGCCGGCAAGCTGTCGCCGACCGCCACCGTCATCGAACTGTCCAAGGTGCTGGACTGGTTCGACGGCAAGGTGGACGACGAAGACAAGACCATCGTGGCCGAAGTCGAGCTCGGCCTCGGCCCCCTGCACACCGCCTTCGATGGCCGCGGCAACGCCTACACCACGCTGTTCCTGGACAGCCAGATCGTCAAGTGGAACGTGGACGCCGCCATCAAGTTCCACAGCGGTGACAAGAGCGCGCAGTACGTGGTCGACCGCCTGGACGTGCATTACCAGCCCGGCCACATCAACGCGTCGCAGTCCGAAACCATGTTCGCCGACGGCAAGTGGCTGTGCGTGGGCTGCAAGTTCTCCAAGGACCGCTTCCTGCCCGTCGGCCCGCTGCACGCCGAGACCGAGCAGTTTGTCGACATCTCCGGCGAGAAGATGGTGCTGGTGGCGGACCACCCTGTCCGTCCCGAACCGCACGACTTCATCATCTTCAAGCGTGAGCTGCTGCAGCCCAAGCAGGTCTATGACATCAACGAGTTCCCGCTCGCAGTCAAGGACCCGAAGGAAGCCGGCGTCTTCCGCGACGGCAACAAGGTGACGGTGAAGATCACCTCGCTGGCACCGGCCTTCGAGCCGCGCGAGTTCAAGCTGCAACTCGGCGACGAGGTCACGATCATCCTGACCAACCTCGACAAGATCGAGGATCTGACGCACGGCTTCGCGATCCCGAAGTACAACGTCAACTTCATCGTCAATCCGCAGGAGACGGCCTCGGTGACCTTCATTGCCGACAAGCCCGGCGTGTTCTGGTGCTACTGCACCCATTTCTGCCACGCCCTGCACCTCGAGATGCGCTCGCGGATGATCGTCGAGGCATAACGCAAAGCACTATCCAGGCTGGAAGACACAAGGGGCGAAAGCCCCTTGTGTCTTTTGATGGAGCGTCATTTCGCCCATCAAAAAATTAGAATTTGATAATGAACAAGGCAGGCGGCGGCGGGCCTCAATAGACTCTCCGCCAGCTTTCAACCGGAGCGCATCATGAACCCGTTCTCCGCCCTGCGCAGCGCCACCATGGGTGCTTTGCTGGCCGTCGCCACCCTGCTCGGCAGCCCGCCGTCATTCGCCCAGACCGCATACGAGGCCCCGCTGCCCGCCCAGATCAACACCGACCCCGACCTCTGCGCGCATGTTGCCTGTACCGAGGTGCTGCCGGCCGCCAGCAGCTTCTCGCACCGCATGGGCAAGCCGACCTACGTCGAGGGCTACCGTGACGACGCGGGCCAACGCAAGCTCGTGGGCTATGTGTTCCTGTCGACCGACATCGTGGATATCCCCGCGTACTCCGGCAAGCCCGTGATCACACTGATCGGCATGGATACTGACGGCATCATTACCGGGACCAAGATCCTGCGCCACAGCGAACCCATCCTGCTGCTGGGCATTCCCGAGAGCGTACTGACGAAGTTCGTCAACCAGTACCTGGGCAAGTTCGTCGGCGACAAGATCGAGATCGGCAAGGCGCGCAACGAGGAAGGCTACATCGGCCTCGATGCGATCACCGGCGCCACCGTCACGGTGATCGCTCAGAACCAGGTGGTGATGCGCTCGGGCGTGGCGATCGCACGCCAGGTCGGCATCCTGAAGGTCGAACCACGGCCGGCGATCCGCTATTCGGCCATCGACGAGCGTCTGAGCTGGGAGCAACTGCTCAAGGACGGCAGCGTACGCCGCCTGACCGTGAAGTCCGAACAACTGGGCATGCCACGCACCGCTGAGCCTTATGTGGACATGTTCTTTGGCCACCTGAACACGCCCTCGGTCGGCAAGAGCATCCTCGGCGAGAGCGGCTACACCAGCCTGATGTCGCGCCTGAAGGACAACGAACACGCGATCTTCATCATCTCCAACGGCTACGACTCGTTCAAGGGCTCGGGTTTCGTACGCGGCGGCATCTATGACCGCGTGCAGGTAAGCCAGGACATGGACGCCTACACCTTCCGCGACCTCGACTACCTCAACCTTTGGGGTGTGCAGGCGCCCGGCGCCCCGAGCTACAGGGAGTCGGCGATCTTCATCATCCGCGACCCGGGTTTTGCAGCAGCCTACCCGTGGAGCCTGGTCTTCCTCGGCAACAAGCTCGACCGCAACACCGGCCACCGCGACTTCGTCAGCTTCGACAGCGAATACTGGGTGCCTGCGAAGTACATGGAGGGCGGCCGGCCCAAGGTCGTCAAGCCCGATGCCCCCTGGGTGCGCGTATGGAAGATGCGCGCGGTCGAGATCGTACTGTTCTCCATCCTGCTCGTCGGCGTCGCCGCCGTGTATGCGATGCGCGACCGCCTGACCCGCCTGTCCACACGCAAGAACAAGTGGCCGGTCGATGGCTTCAAGTACGCGGCCTGGCTCATCAGCATCTTCTTCGTCGGCTTCTACCTGCTTGCGCAGCCCTCGATCACCCAGGTGCTGACCTGGTTCCACGCCCTGCTGTTCCAGTGGAAGTGGGAGCTGTTCCTGACCGACCCCTTCATCTTCCTGTTCTGGATCTTCATCATCGTCACCGTGTTCGTGTGGGGACGCGGCCTGTTCTGCGGCTGGCTGTGCCCCTTCGGCTCGCTGTCCGAGTTGCTGTACAAGGTGGGCGCCAAGCTCGGCCTCAAGCGCTTCCAGTTCATGCTGCCGATGAAGTGGCACAACCGCCTGAAGTGGGTGAAGTACTTCGTGTTCTTCGGCCTGCTTGCGGTGTCCATGCTGTCGATGGGTCTGGCCGAGAAGCTGGCCGAGGTCGAGCCCTTCAAGACCACCTTCCTCGTCGGCCTGTTCAGCCGCAGCTGGCCCTACACCCTGTTCGCTGCGGGTCTGCTCGGGCTGTCGATCTTCACCGAGCGGCCGTTCTGCAAGTACCTGTGCCCGCTCGGCGCAGCGCTCGCCATGCCTTCGACCTTCCGCTGGTTCGGCCTCAAGCGCAAGCAGGAATGCGACTCGTGCAAGGCCTGCGCGGTGGGTTGCGGATCGCTGGCGATCGATGACAAGGGCCGCATCGACCACCGCGAGTGCATGCTCTGCCTCGACTGCATGGTGATGTACACCGACGAGCACGCCTGCCCCCCCCTGGCCCAGGAGCGCAAGCGCCGCACCAAGGCCGGCCTGGCACTCACCCCCATCGGCGCCGACGGCTACTACATTCCGATCAAGCCGGTGGCTGCAGCCACCCCTAAAGCCTGAACCAGGAGGACACGAGAATGGTCGATCCGCGCATCCTGACCGAAGCCGTCCACCCACCCTACGAGGACAAGGGTGCAACCCGCCTGCTGGCCGAGGCCTGGGACCACATCTGGCCGTGGAGCCGCAGCGGCTTCGAGCGCCAACGCGCCGTGCAGGCGGCGGGGCTGGCTATTGCGGTCGCCGCCACGGTGGCCTGGGTACTGGCCGCAATGGGCAACCTGACACCTGGCGCCATCATCGGCTGGTGGTTCGGCTGGAGTGTCTTCGAGGTCGTGGTGCGCATGGGCGCCAAGCCCTACGTGAAGGACGGCCCCTGGTGGGGCCGGCGCTACCGCAAGGCCAGCCCGATGGACATGGTGTGCTACGTCGGCTTCAAGAACCTGCTGGTCGGCGCTGTGCTCTTCATCGGCCTCAAGAGCCTCGGCCTGATCGTGATCTGAGCGCAGCCCGGCAACGGGCTGGTTGAAAAAAGGCGGAGTGCTGCTTCACCCAGATCAAGGCAGCATGCGGCACTTCGTCGCACACTGGCGCCAGCCTCGCCACAGAGCAGACAATGCCCCACCCCCTCTTGCCCTTTCGCTTTGCCGTATTCATCGCCTTCGTCGTCCTGCTCGCCGCCGGGATCCTGCCGGCCCACGCGGCGACCTGGCGGGTGCAGGCCGGCGAATCGATCCAGGCCGCAATCGAGCGTGCGGCGGCCGGCGACACCGTGGAAGTCGAGCGCGCACGCTACGTCGAGAACCTGCGCATCGACAAGGCGCTGACCCTGCGTGGGCTCAACCGGCCGACGATCTCGGGAGGGCTGCGCGGCGACACCATCCGCATCACCGCCAGCGACGTCACGATCGAGGGCCTGATCGTGTCGGACTCCGGCGACAGCCTGCGCGAGCAGAACGCCGGCATCTACATCTTTCCCGGCTCGGACCGCGTGGTGGTGCGCAATTGCGACATCACCTACAGCCTGTTCGGGCTGTGGATCGAAAAGGCCAACGACGTCCTGATCGAGGGCAACCTGATCACCGGCAAGCGCGAGTACGCCTCGCCACAGCGCGGCAACGGCATCCAGCTCTACAACACCCGCCGGGCGCGCATCATCGGCAACAACGTCAGCTTCGTGCGCGATGCGCTCTATGTCGATGTGTCGCATGACGCCGAATTCCGTGACAACAAGCTGCACCACAGTCGCTACGGCACGCATTACATGAACGCCTACGACAACCTGTGGGAGAACAACGAGACCTGGATGAACCGCGGCGGGCTGGCGCTGATGGAAGTGCGCCGCCTGACGGTGCGCAACAACCGCGCCTGGGCCAACTCGGACCACGGCATCATGCTGCGCACCATCCAGGATTCGGTGATCGAGAACAACGTGGTCGCCGGCAACCAGCGCGGCTTCTTCATCTACGACGCCGAATACAACACCCTGCGCGGCAACACCGTGGTCGACAACGTGGTCGGCATCCACCTGTGGGCGGGCTCCAAGAACAACGTGGTCGAACGCAATGACTTCATCTTCAACCGCGAACAGGTGCGCTACGTCGGCGCGCGCGACATGGTCTGGGGCGAACAGGAAGGCAACCACTGGGGCAACTACCTGGGCTGGGACCGTGACGGCGACGGCATCGGCGACGTGCCCTACGAAGCCAATGACCTCGTCGACCGCCTGACCTGGCGCCATCCGATGATGAAGCTGCTGCTCGGCAGCCCGGCAGTGCAGACCCTGCGCATGGTCGCGCAGCAGTTCCCGCTGCTGCGCGCGCAAAGCGTCGTCGATCCGAATCCGCGGATGGAGCCCAACAACCCTGACTGGAGCCAATGGCGTGGCAGACACTTCCCCCGCGCTCAATGAGGCCGGCAAGGCGATGATCGTCGCCCGCGGCGTGCGCAAGCATTTCGGTGCGATCCACGCGGTCGATGGCGTCGACCTCGACATCCGGGGGGGCGAGCTCTTCGGCCTCATCGGCCACAACGGTGCCGGCAAGAGCACCCTGTTCAAGATGATGCTCGGCCTGATCCCGATCACCGCCGGCGAAATCCGCATCGATGGCGCCCCGGTGGGCGCTGGCGGCGGCAGCTTCCGCGCCGTGCGCCGCAAGGTCGGCTACCTGCCCGAGAACGTCGTCCTCTACGACAACCTGACCGGGCTCGAAACCCTCGATTTCTTTGCCCGCCTCAAAGGGGTGTCGCCCGCCGACAACATGCACGTACTGGAGCGCGTGGGCCTGGTTCACGCCGCCCGCCGACGCGTACGCGAATACTCCAAGGGCATGCGCCAGCGCCTGGGCTTTGCCCAGGCCTTGCTCGGGCGGCCGCGCATCCTGTTCCTCGACGAACCGACCAACGGCCTCGACCCCGAGGCGATCCGCGGCTTCTATGCCATCCTGCGCCAGCTGCGCAGCGAGGGCGTGACCACCGTCATCACCTCGCACATCCTGGCCGAGATCCAGGAGCGCGTGGACCGGCTGGCCATCATGGCTGCAGGCAAGGTACAGGCCGTCGGCACCGTGGCCGGACTGCGCGAAAGGATGGACCTGCCGCTGTGGTTCGACGTGCGGGTTGCGCCAGCCGATTTCGAAGCGGTGCGCGCAGTGCTCGGCCATCTGCCCGTCGGTGCCGTCGAGGCGCACGACGACCACGTGGCAGTGCAGTGCGCACGCGAATCGAAAATGGCCGTCATCGCCGCGCTGGCCTCGCTCGACGGCAAGGTGCTCGACCTGAGCGTGCGCGAACCTTCGCTCGAAGACGTGTTCTTCGGCTTTTCGGACTGAGAGGCAGGCCATGGAGTTCTCGCAGATCACAACCATCGCCGGCAAGGAATTCTGGGACCGCATCCGCAACCGCTGGGTGCTTGCGGTGGCCCTGGTATTCACCGTGTTCGCGCTGTCGATCGCCTATTTCGGCTCGGCCCAGCAAGGCGCGGTCGGGTTCCGCTCGATCGAGGTCACCATTGCCAGCCTGGTCAGCCTGGTCATCTACCTCATCCCCTTGATCGCGCTCCTGCTCGGCTTCGACGCCATCGTCGGCGAACGCGAGCGCGGCTCGCTCGATCTCCTGCTGTCGATGCCGATCACCCGCTTCGAGCTACTGCTGGGCAAGTACCTCGGCCTGGCCGGCGCGCTCACCTTCTCGACCATCGCCGGCTTCGGTCTGGTAGGGATCGTGCTGTCGGCCCAGCTCGACCTCAACGCACTGTTCCATTACTTCGGCTTCATGCTCAGCTCGGTCCTGCTGGGCTGCGCCTTCCTGAGCCTGGCCGTGATGCTGTCGGTGTTCGCCAGCGACCGTACCCGCGCCTCAGGCCTCGCGATCGCGCTGTGGTTCTTCTTCGTGCTGATCTTCGACCTGCTGGTGCTGGGCGTGCTGGTGGTGACAGGCGGCCAGTGGGGCGGCGAGGCGCTGCCCTACGTGATGCTGCTCAACCCGGCCGACGTGTTCCGCATCCTCAACATCTTCACGCTGGAAGATGTGCGTACGCTCTACGGCCTGGCCACGGTCTTCCCGGCCACCCTCGCCCAGCCCTGGCTGCTGGGCCTGGTGATGGCGGGCTGGATCGCGGCACCGCTGGCCATTGCCGCCTGGCGCTTCCGGCGCTGAGACCCTGCAATACGTTCTGACTGAATGGAGCAATCCTCATGTGCACACATCACGCCTGCCAGAGCCGCCGCCGCTTCCTGATGGCCGCTGCCGGCGCTGGCCTGCTGGCTGCCTGCGGCAGCGGCAGCGAAGGCGGTACCGGCAACCTGGTGCCGCTCGAGATCGATCTCAACTCGAGCTGCGCACTCGACGGCATGCTCCTCGCCGACTATCCCGGCCCGAAGGTGCAGATGCACTACGCAGGGCGCGCCGAGCCCGACTGGTTCTGCGACACCATCGAGATGTTCAGCATCTACCTCAACCCAGAGCAGGCACGCGTCGTCCGCGCCATCTTCGTGCAGGACATGGGCAAGGCCGACTGGGACAGCCCGAAGGGCCATTGGATAGACGCCAAGACGGCGTTCTACGTCTTCGGTTCCAGGCGACTGGGCAGCATGGGCCCCACGGCAGCCTCCTTCTCGATCGAGGCCGAGGCCAAGGCTTTCGCCGACGAACATGGCGGCCGCGTGCTGCGTTTCAACGACGTCACCCCGGACATGGTCGTCCTGGACGGTGGCGCCCTTCATGATCAGCGAATGTAAATAGGCAATAGAACATGGATCCGGTCTACAGCGCCCTCCCTCCCGATGATGCCGCGCATGTGCAGCGGCTCAGCCGGCTGATGTACGAAAGCCGGGAAAACTGCCGCGATGTCCTCAATGCCCTTGGCGCCGGCTCGGCGGACGAACTCCTCGCCCGTATCGCGCACGCCGAACTGCCCGAACACCCGGCCTACGAGCACTACCTTGCCGCACGCATCCTCGCCGACACGCACGAGATCGCACGCAGCGAAGTCGCACGCATCCTGAAGGAGGCCAACGCACAATGAGCCTGCATCCGCACCTAGCCTCGGTGCTCGCCACCGAGCGCGCCGACTGTTTCGCCGCGCAGCCCCGCCTCACCCAGGACGCCATGCTGCTCGAGCTGGCGAACGGCGTCGAGATCACCGTCCGCTACGCCGCCCAGGACGCCTACTCCGTGCGCTGGCGCTGCCCGGACGGCAAGGAGCTTGGCATCGATACCGCGCCGACCCATCCCGGCCTGGCCACTACACCCAACCACCTGCATCTGGCCGAGGGCCTGGTGGTCGCCGACCCGCTCACCCGCATCGGGGACACGGCCGAGGACAACCTGCTGCGCATCATCGATGCCCTGATGCAGGACCCGCTCCTCGCCAGCGAACGCGCATGACGACGCTGAACGGTCGCCGCCGCACCCTGCTGGCCGGCGGCGCCTTGCTTGCCGCGGGGCTAGCGGGCGCCCTGTTCTGGCGCCACGGCACGCGCGCAGGCACCGATTTCGAACCGCCCTTCGAGGACATCTGCATCGTTCCGCCGACGCGGGTGTCGACGCCACACCCATACGACCCGGCCTCAGGCCTGGCCATGCACGAGGCTCGCCCTGTCCCGGCTGAGGCACGTTGCCCGGTGTGCGGCATGTATCCCGCTCGCTTCCCGCGCTGGGCTGCACAGATCATCTTCACCGACGGCTCGGCGCACTTCTTCGACTCGCCGGTCGATCTGTTCATGTTTCTGGCCGAGCCCGGCCGCTTCGACGCCAGCCACAGCGCGGAGGACGCCACCGCCCTGTATGTCGCCAACTTCGAGGACGGCAGCTGGCTCGACGCGCGGACGGCGGTGTTCGTGATCGAGGCCCGTGTACGAGGCCCCATGCGCGGCCCGGACCTCCCCGCTTTCGCAAGCACGGCGGCCGCCCAGGCCTTCATCGCCGCACAGGGCGGTCGCGCGCTGCACTTCACGGACATCGACCCTGCCGTCGTCGGCAGCCTGCGCGACGCTAACCACGGCCACCACACGCACTGATCCCCGGCACGATCCTGCATTCAGTCCAGTAATTCGCCGCTGTCGGGGAAGGCACGTATGACCCGGTTCTTGCCCTGGCGCTTGGCCTCGTAGGCGCCACGATCGGCCCGCGCGACGAAATCGCGTGAACTCTCGCCTGGAACGAAACGCGTAACACCAATGCTGGCGGTGCAATGCACCAGAGCGGGCGCTCCTTCCGGGAGGAAGCTGCTTTCACGAAACAATGCCCGGACCCGCTCTGCGGCAGCGAGCGCCTCTCTCACCCGAGTTTCCGGCAGCAGCACGACGAACTCCTCGCCACCATAACGGAAGGCCTGGTCCGTCCGGCGCAGACAGGCGGTAACGCACTCGGCAAGGCGGATCAAGACCTGGTCGCCCTCGACATGCCCCCAGGTGTCGTTGAAAAGCTTGAAATCGTCCACGTCCATCATCATCAGCGACAGCGGATGACGATAACGCTCGGCCCGATCCATTTCCTCGGTCAGTCGCTGCACGAAATGGCGCGCGTTGAAAAGCCCCGTCATGCCATCGGTGATCGACAACAGCCGGAAGCGCTCTTCGCTGCGACGCAGCTCCGCCTCGGCCCGCTTCTGCTCGGTGATGTCCTGCAAGGTCTCTACGGCACCGATGATCTCGCCACGCGCATTGCGCAAGGGCGCAGCCGTGAAGTAAAGCCAGCGCCCGCCATCTCCGAAAGCAGCGAAGAAGTCCTCGGCCTCGTAGGCGCCAGGCAGGGTCGCCGACGGGCGGTACCCCTTGCCCGCATAGTAGCGGTCGATCTCGCTCCCGACCGTGCCATCGACGACAAGATCGGCCAGGCAGGGACGTGCTTCGGTGTAGAAGGCCTTCCAGTGCTCGCCGGTGCCGACGATCTCATTGGCTGGGATACCCGTCAGCTGCGCACAGGCTCGGTTCCAATGCGTCACCTGGTGACTGCCGTCGATGACGAATGTGGGCACCGAGGAGCCATCGACGATCTGCTCCAGGCGCCGGCCCTCGTCGACATACGGCTGCCTGTCACGCGGCCGGGCCCGGACGCGTGCAGCGGACACCACCTCGACCAGACGCTCGCTCCAGTCGCCGCGTTCGTCGCGGACGACGATGTCAACCGCCCCCGCCTTCATCAACGCGATCGCGGTCTCAACCTCGTCGCAGGGACCGATGACGACCACCGGAACAGCGGAATCCTCGGCCACGCGTCGGCATGTCTTAAGCAGTGCCGCGTCGTCATCGCCGACCAGCAACAGCAGGTCGAACCCGGACATGTTGCCGCGCGGCCCGCTGCCATCAAACGCCGGGCGGCACGCCTCAACCTCAGCACAGCCGGCCAGACGCGCAGCGATCGTCGCCGATGCAACGCAGTCGTCGGACACCAGATCAATGAGAAGGATACGCATGGCGCTTTCGCTCTGCCTGGACGCCGATGCACGATATTGCCTCATCGTCAGCGGGCCGACAACGCGCGCGAACGGAGCGGAAGTGCGCTCATGCCATGCGCAAGAAGCAAGAATGGACCCCAGTGGGGTCCATTCTTGCTTCTTGCAGGGCGCGCGCGCCCATGCAGCCTGATCGCGCCTGCTTACTTGGACAGCGCGACCATGTAGTCCACGGCGGCCTTGACCTCGTCGTCGGTCAGCGATGCACCACCGCCACGGGCCGGCATCATGCCCTTGGAACCGGTGTAGCCCTCGATGGCGTGCTTGTAGAGGGTCTCGTCGCCCTGGGCGATGCGCGGCTCCCAGTCTGCCTTGTCGCCCGGCTTGGGGGCGCCCGCGACACCCGCTGCATGGCACAGTGCGCAGGTCTTCTTGTACACGCTCTCGCCGGCTGCATTCACGGGTGCGGCAGGCGCCGCCGGAGCGGCGGGTGCGGGAGCGGCGGCAACCGGGGCGGGGGCCGCCGCCGGGGCACCGGAGTCGGAACCGCCACAGGCGGCAAGCACCACCGAGGCGAGCGCGGCAAGGATGAAGGGCTTCTTGATCATGGGGTCTCTCCGATTCGTCATGTTGGGTCACGCGAGTACAGCCTGCGAGTCGTTCGCACACTAACGGCATTCCCGTCATATTGGCTTGATGGCCATCAAATTGGGGCGAGGCCTGCTGGCGCTGCGGCAGATCGACGCAGTGCTATGATCCGCCGCCAAGCGCCTCCTGGATGCACCAGCAACCGGGCGGGCAGCGCTTAGACAAACCCACACCAAGCGCATGAATTGCACCTCCCGGACCTGTATTGGCCGCTTTGCCCCCTCTCCAACCGGTGCCCTGCATTTCGGCTCACTGGTGGCCGCAGTCGGCAGCATGCTGGACGCGCGCGCGCGCGGCGGACGCTGGCTGCTGCGCATCGAGGACGTGGACACGCCACGTGCCGTGCCGGGCGCGGCCGATCGCATCATCACCACGCTGGCGCGCTTCGGCTTCGAATGGGACGGCGACATCGTCTGGCAATCCCGGCGTGGAGAGGCCTACCGCCATGCATTTGATACCTTGGTCGCCGCGGGCATGGCCTATCCCTGCGCCTGTACCCGTCGCGAGCTAGCCAATGCACCGCTTGCCCGCGACGGTTCGCGCCGCTATCCAGGCACGTGCCGCGACGGCCTGGGAGCGGGTCGCAGCGCACGCGCCTGGCGGGTACGGGCCGAGGGCGTGATCCGCTTCAACGACCTGGTCCAGGGACCGCAATCGCTCGAGCTCGCGAGTGACGCCGGCGATTACGTCGTGCTGCGTGCGGACGGCCTGTTTGCATATCAGCTCGCCGTGGTCGTGGACGACATTGCGGCGGGCGTCACCCACGTGGTACGCGGCGCAGACCTGTTGGACTCGACCGCACGCCAGATCCACCTGCAGGGACTGCTCGGGGCTCCGCCACCAACTTACGCACACCTGCCGCTTGCGACCAACGCCGCGGGAGAGAAACTCTCGAAACAGACACTGGCGCGTGCGATCGACGACGCCCCCCCCTCCGCGGCGCTGCTCGCTGCACTGCGCTTCCTCGGCCAGGCGCCGCCACCGACACTGGCGTCCGCGCCCCTCGCGCAGATCTGGGCGTGGGCGCTCGCCCACTGGTCGATCGACGCCGTGCCTCGCTGCCGGCAGGCCGAGGCAACGGCCTTCTTCTGAGCCTCCGGCCAAGCGCAGGAATCGACGCGGACGGACTCCCGGACGACGCTCGTGCGCCGCGCTCAGTGCACCCGGCCCAGCCCCGCCAGACCAATCGCAAGACGCACGCACTGGTAGGCCAGCCAGCTCAGGCCACGGCGCAGCAAGGGCAGGCGGCGCCAGTCGCTTGCCCTAAGCTCCTGCGCGCCCTCGGCCATCGCAGCCTCCAGGCTGCCGCGCAACTGGCGTGCAAAGCCGACATCATCCACCACCACGTTGGCCTCACGCGCGAGCAACAGGCTGAAGGCGTCGATGTTGCTGGAGCCCACGGTTGCCCAGTGGTCGTCGATCACCGCCACCTTGGCATGCAGGTGACTGCGGTGGTACTCGAACAGGCGCATCCCGCAGGCCAGAAAGTAAGGGTAGAGCGCACGCGTGGCGTAAGCCTGCATCGGATGGTCGGCCAGCCCCTGCAGCAGCAGGGTGATGCGCACGCCGCGCGCAGCGGCTTCGGCGAGCGCGTGGCGAAAACGGCGGCCCGGAAAGAAGTAGGCGTTGGCGATCACGATGTCCCGCCGCGCGCGCGCGATCGCCTCGAGATAGGCCTCCTCGATCGCACGCCGATGGCGCAGGTTATCGCGCAGCACGAAGGCAGCGCGGATCTCGCCCGCTGGCTCTGTGCGGGCCTCGGCACGCAAGGGGTGGTGCTCGCGACGCTGGAAGCTGGCCCAGGCCACAAGCCGCCACAAGCGATGCGCCGAGGCGAGAATGGGCTCGAGCAGCGGCCCCTCCACCTTCACGGCGTAGTCGTAACGCGGATGCTGTACACCATGCGGCTCGTAGTCATCGATGATGTTGATGCCACCGACGAAGGCTTCGCAGCCATCAATGACGACAAGCTTGCGGTGCAGGCGGCGCAGACGGTGGCGCTGCAGCGAGAAGCGACGCAACTCACGGCGGTAGATCAGCACCTGCGCTCCGGCATCGCGCAATCGCGACTCCAGCCCGGCGACGAAGCTGCGCCCGCCAAATCCGTCCACCATCACGCGCACCGCCACGCCACGCGCCGCTGCCCGCGCCAGCGCATCGGCAATGCGCCGCCCGCTGCGGTCGTCCTCGAAGATGTAGCTCTGCACGAAGATCTCGAGCTCCGCACGCTCGATCGCAGCCTCGAGGGCGGGGAAGTACTGTTGCCCGCTCTCCAGCAGCGCCACCGCGTTGCCGGCCAGGAACTGCATCAGCGCTCGGGCTCCAGGTCGGCGGTGAGCGCGGCATGGTCGGAGATCTGCGCCCAGGGCGCACCGTAGTGCACCTGCGCCTGGCGCACGCGGAAGCCACGCACATAGATGCGGTCGAGACGGAAGAAGGGCAGCGCACTGGGAAAGCTGCGCGCCGGCCGCCCCCGCCCCGCACCGAAGGCCTCGGTAAGGCCGAGCCTGGAGCCGAGCAGGTCGTCGGCATGATTGCGCCAGTCGTTGAAGTCACCGGCGATGATGAGCGGGGTGTCGCCCGGTGCGAGCTGTTCCATGCGCTCGGCCAACGCCGCCATCTGTCGCCGCCGGCTGCCGGCCATCAGGCCCAGGTGCACGCACACGCAGTGCACCGGCGTGTCGAACTGCGGCATCTCGACCTCGCAGTGCAGCAGGCCGCGGCGCTCGAAGCGGTGATCCGATACATCCTGGTTCGCCGTGCTGAGGATGAGGTGGCGGCTGAGGATGGCGTTGCCGTGGTGGCCGTGGTCGTAGACCGCATTGCCGCCATAGGCGGTCTGGTGCCAGGCATCCTCGGCGAGGAACTCGTGCTGGGGCTGCAGCGGCCAGTCGGGATGGCGTGCCGGGTGGCCGAGGTGCAGGCCCTGCACCTCCTGCAGGAAGACGAGGTCCACGTCCAGGCTACGCAGGCGCTCCCGCAGTTCATGCACCACCATGCGGCGGTTGAACTGCGAGAAGCCCTTGTGGATGTTGTAGGTGCAGATCCTGAGCGTCATCGCCGCCGCACCCCGTCGGCCTCGATCAGGACACGGCGAGCATGCGGTCGAGCGCAATGCGCGCCAACTCCGCCTCGTGCTCGGGCACTTTGATCTGGTTCACCACCTTGCCCTCGGCAAGGTTCTCCAGCGTCCACGCAAGATGCTGTGGGTCGATGCGCTGCATCGTCGAGCACATGCACACCGTGGGTGCCATGAACTGCACCACCTTGCCCTGCGGCTTCATCTCCTCGGCCAGCCGGCTCACCAGGTTGAGCTCGGTGCCCACCAGCCAGTGGGTATTGGGTGGCGCCTGGGTGATGGTATTGAGGATGAACTCCGTGGAACCGACGTAATCGGACTTCTGGCACACCTCGAGCATGCTCTCCGGGTGGGAGATGACGAAGCCGTCGGGGTGCTTTTCGCGCCAGCGGTCGATATGCACCGGCTGGAACATCTGGTGCACCGAGCAGTGGCCCTTCCACAGCAGGACCTTCGCCTTGCGGATCTGCTCGGGCGTGAGGCCGCCATACTCGAGGTCGGGATCCCACACCACCATCTCGTCGAGCGGAATGCCCTTCTTGAAACCGGTCCAGCGCCCGAGGTGCTGATCGGGGAAGAACAGCACCTTCTCGCGCTTGGAGAAGGCCCAGTCGAGAATGGTCGGCGCGTTGGTCGAGGTGCACACGATACCGCCGTGCTCACCGCAGAAGGCCTTGAGATCGGCTGCCGAGTTGATGTAGGTGACCGGCGTGATCA
The DNA here is from genome assembly GCF_029588855.1 of Thauera mechernichensis. Classification (NCBI taxonomy): domain Bacteria; kingdom Pseudomonadati; phylum Pseudomonadota; class Betaproteobacteria; order Rhodocyclales; family Zoogloeaceae; genus Thauera; species Thauera mechernichensis. Next base: position 60,132 of record NZ_JARQZE010000016.1, read on the forward strand.
GCGCGTCGGGCGTATCGAGCACCTCGGCGAGTTCACGCCAGCAGCGCTCGACCTTGGCCAGGCTCGCCATGTCGGCCATCGAACAGCCGGCCGCGAGATCGGGCAGGATGGCAACCTGGCTGGGCTTGGACAGAATGTCGGCCACCTCGGCCATGAAGTGCACACCACAGAAGACGATGAACTCGGCGTCGGTCTGCGAGGCCAGGCGGGCGAGCTTGAGCGAGTCGCCGGTGAGGTCGGCATGCTGGTAGACGTCAGCGCGCTGGTAGTGGTGGCAGAGCAGCACCGCCCGCTCGCCAAGCCGGGCGCGAGCGGCGCGGATGCGCGCCTGCGCCTCGTCGTCGGCGAGCACGTTGAAGCGGTCGAAGCTGATGGTTGCAACTTGCATGATGCGGGTCCGGGTCCTTGCGAGAGGTTCGAGGCCTGGGGCGCTGCGCGCCCTCAGCCCTGCTGCCAGGGCAGGTTGGCGTGACGCCAGCCGCCGATGTTGTTGCGCTGCCCACTGGCATCGCGATCACCCTCGAAACCCTCGAGGATGTTGTAGCAGTTGCCATACCCCGCCACCGACGCGGCCTTGGCTGCGGAGTCCGAGCGTGCACCGGAGCGGCACAGGAACATGACCAGCGCCTCCGGGTCGACCTGATGCTTGAGCTGGGTCATGAAGTGCGGGTTATCCTGCATCGAGGGGTAGGTCTTCCACTCGATCTCGACCGCTCCGGGCACACGCCCAACCCAGTCGAGCTCGGCACGGGTACGCACGTCCACGAGTCGCGCCCCCGGGGCAAGCTGCATGACCTGCCACGCCTCGGCGGGCGTGAGCGCACCCTGGTAGGGCACGCCCAGGTTCTCCGCACGCTCGCGTGCAAGCGTCAGCAAATCAGAGAGGGTTCCCATGCGATCATCCGTCCACAGTCCAAAGTCGGCGAAGTATAGCGCGTCCTCCATGCCATGAAGCCTCACGGCCCCGCCCCCCATACTCAGCTGCCGCCGATGCGGCATCAACCGCCCGCGGCCGATCAGGCCCGCAGCCGTGGCATCCGGCGTGCAACCCTGATCGCCATCGTCACCAACGCCAGCCTGGCCATCAGCCAGGTGGTGGTTGGCCTGTTCGCGAACGCCTTCAGCCTGGTTGCCGATGCGGCTCACACGCTATCGGACCTCGTCACCGACCTGATGGTTCTGATCGCCGGTCAGCAGAGCGCGCACCCGGCCGACCTCGACCACCCCTACGGCCATGGCCGCATCGAGACGGTAACGACCATGGTACTGGGCGTCGTGCTCGCGACAGTGGGCATCGGCTTCCTGTGGAGCTCGGGCCTGCGCCTGCAGGATATTGAAGCCCTGCCCGCACTGCACCCTGCAGCACTGCTGATGGCGCTGCTTACCCTGGCCGCCAAGGAGGGCCTGTTCCGCTACACGCTCGCAGCCGGGCGCAGGCTCAAGGCGCCGATGCTGGAAGCCAACGCTTGGCACGCGCGCTCGGACGCCGCGTCGTCACTGGTCGTCGCCGCAGGCATTGGCGGCAGCCTGGCGGGCTACCCCTTCCTCGAACCACTGGCCGCCGCGGTGGTGGGCTTCCTGATCCTGCATATGGGAATCAGGCTCGCACTCAAGGCGGTGCGCGAACTGATCGACACCGGCCTGCCCGCCGAGGAGCTTGCACGCCTGCGCCGCACCATCGAGGACACCCCCGGCGTGATCGGCCTGCACGACATGCGCACGCGGCGCATGGCGGACCGCGTGCTGTGCGACGCGCACGTCCAGGTCAGCCCTCACATCACCGTGTCGGAGGGCCATCGAATCTCGGACGCGGTCTATTTCCGGGTACGCGACGCCCACCCCGAAGTCCGCGACGTACTGGTGCATATCGACCCCGAGGACGACACCGACCTGCAGGTGGTGCCTGCCGGCCCGGTTCCCGAGCGCGCCGAAGTGCTCGCCGACGTCCGCCTGTTGCTCGGACCGGAAGTCCCGCAGCCAAAGCGCGTCCAGATTCACTACCTGGGCCAGCGCCTCGAGGTGGAGCTCTTCCTGCCCCCAGCCCTGGACCAGGGGCAAGTTACAGCCATCCGCAACCGTGTGGACGCGTGGCTCGAAGAGCACCCGCACTACCGCGCAATCAGGCTGCTCCAGGAGATTGCACCATAATGGTGCATTCAATCCATATGATGCACTATTATGGTGCGCACCTCTTGAGGAATGGGCACCGCTTTCGAGCACTTGCCCTTGTGGCACAATGACTCGCCAGCCCGCTAGCGCCTGGCACGCTTAGTGCTTATACGCCTCACACGAATCCGGCGCATCGATCTCGTACCGCTGCTCCACCCGCTCAACGCAAAGACCGCCTCATCTCACCAGGAGTGAAAATGAACGCCCAAGACGTCATGAAAATGATTCAGGAAAACGAAGTGCGCTTCGTGGACCTGCGCTTTACCGACACCCGCGGCAAGGAACAGCACGTCGGCCTGCCGGTTTCGGCCTTCGAAGAAGAGCACTTCGAGCACGGCCACCCGTTCGACGGCTCGTCGATCGCCGGCTGGAAGGGCATCCAGGCTTCCGACATGGTTCTGATGCCCGAGCCTTCGTCCGCCTACATCGACCCCTTCTTCGATGAAACCACGCTGGTCATCACCTGCGACGTCATCGAGCCGTCGGACGGCAAGGGTTACGACCGCGATCCGCGCTCGATCGCCAAGCGCGCCGAGGCCTACCTGAAGAGCACCGGCATCGGCGACACCGCCTTCTTCGGCCCCGAACCCGAGTTCTTCATCTTCGACGCCGTCGAGTGGTCGGTCGACATGTCGGGCGTGTACAGCAAGATCATCTCGGAAGAGGCCGCCTGGTCCACCGCCGACAAGTTCGAAGGCGGCAACACCGGCCACCGTCCGCGCGTCAAGGGCGGCTACTTCCCGGTACCCCCGGTCGACAGCCTCAACGACGTGCGCGCCGCCATGTGCCTCGCGCTCGAAGCCTGCGGCGTGCCGGTCGAAGTGCACCACCACGAAGTGGCCAACGCCGGCCAGTGCGAGATCGGCACCAAGTTCAGCACGCTGACCAAGCGCGCCGACTGGACCCAGGTTCTCAAGTACATCGTGCACAACGTCGCGCACCAGTACGGCAAGACCGCCACCTTCATGCCCAAGCCCATCGTCGGTGACAACGGCTCCGGCATGCACGTGCACCAGTCGATCTGGAAGGATGGCCAGAACCTGTTCGCGGGCAACGGCTACGCCGGCCTGTCCGAGACCGCGCTGTACTACATCGGCGGCATCATCAAGCACGCCCGCGCGCTTAACGCCATCACCAACCCGGGCACCAACTCGTACAAGCGCCTGGTGCCGCACTACGAAGCACCGACCAAGCTGGCCTACTCGGCCCGCAACCGTTCGGCCTCGATCCGCATCCCCTACGTCGCCAACCCGAAGGGCCGCCGTATCGAAGCGCGCTTCCCGGACCCCCTGGCCAACCCCTACCTGTGCTTCGCGGCACTGATGATGGCGGGCCTGGACGGCATCCAGAACAAGATCCACCCGGGCGATCCGGCCGACAAGAACCTGTACGACCTGCCGCCGGAAGAAGACGCGCTGATCCCGACCGTGTGCACCAGCCTCGAACAGGCGCTGGAGTACCTGGACAAGGACCGCGAGTTCCTGACCCGTGGCGGCGTGTTCTCCAATGACTTCATCGACGCCTACATCACGCTGAAGATGGAAGAGGTGGACCGCATGCGCATCACCACCCACCCGGTGGAGTTCGACATGTACTACAGCCTGTAAGCCGAGCGCTACGGGACATCACGAAAGGGACGGGCATTGCCCGTCCCTTTTTTCTGGGGTCTAATCCATGCTCGTCCCGCACGGTTTCGGGCCGGGCTGCGCCACTGCGCAGCCGCACTCCACCCCGGCAAAAAGCGCATGCGAACGTCAACACTCCTGCCTCTGGCACTGCTCGTACTCCTGCCATCTGCCGCCCAGGCGGACATCTTCAAGTGCACCGACGCCGACGGCCGCATCACCTATACCAATGACCGCAGCCTCGGGCGCGGCTGCGTACGCCTTGAGTCGGACCTGCCGGTGTCTTCGGTCCCGGCGCCAGTTCGCCGCCCGGCGGCAACCACCCCCCAAGGCAGCTCCAGTCCTGGCGCCTTTCCCCGCGTCAGTCCTGCCGACCAGCGCAGCCGAGACGACGCACGCCGCGAGGTGCTGAGCAACGAGCTCGCGGGCGAGGAGTCCGCGCTTGCCGAGGCCGAGAAGGCGCTTGCCGAGCAGGAGTCGATCCGCCATGGCGACGAGCGCAACTACCAGAAGGTGCTGGACCGGCTGCAGCCATTCAAGGACAAGGTGGAACTGCACAAGCGCAACATCGAGGCACTACGTCGGGAGATCTCTGGCCTGCGGTAGGCCCAATGCATGGCGCGCATCTTGCTTATGAATTGCCGTAACTTCTGGACGCGCCCATGCCATCGCCCCCCTTACACGCTGCCAACGGCCCCTTTGCAGGACTCGAACTGCTGTCGTCGGCGGTCGTCCTGGTCGACGGCAAGCTCTTCATCCGCTACATCAACCCGGGCGCGGAGAACCTGTTCGCGATCAGCCAGCGCAAGCTGATCGGTCAGCCACTCGCCCGCATGCTGGGCGCACCGCCCGGATTGTCCGCCGCGCTCGACAACGCCCTGCGCACCAACTGGAGCTATACCGGACAAGACCTGACGATCACACGCAACGGCTCGGAACCGATACGGCTCGACTGCACGGTCACGCCGGTCGAGACCTCCGGCGTGCGGCTGCTGCTGGAGTTCCGCCCGATCGACGCCCAACTGCGCGTCGCCCGTGAAGAGCAGTTGCTGCACCAGCAGCAAGCCAACCGGGAGCTGATCCGCAACCTCGCCCATGAGATCAAGAATCCGCTCGGCGGCATCCGTGGCTCTGCACAGTTGCTTCAGCACGAACTCGATGACCCGCAGCTGCGCGAGTTCACCGACGTGATCATCGCCGAGGCCGACCGCCTGCAGGACCTGATGAACCGTCTGCTCAGCTCGCACAGCATGATGCGCCCGGCGCCATTGAATATCCATGACGTGCTCGAACGCGTACGCCGGCTGATCCTGGCCGAGTTTCCTCAACTCAGCATCCGGCGCGACTACGACCTCAGCCTTCCGGAACTCACGGCCGATCGCGAGCAACTCATCCAGGCCACGCTAAACATCGTACGCAATGCCGCCCAGGCGCTGGAGGGCCACGGCGAGATCCTGCTGCGCACGCGCATCGCACGCCAGGTCACGCTCGCCAAGCGTCGCTTCAAGCTGGCACTGGAATTGCAAGTGATCGACAACGGCCCCGGCATTCCAGCAGAGATCCGCGACAAGATCTTCTATCCGCTGGTGTCGGGCCGGGACGGCGGGAGCGGGCTGGGCCTGTCCCTGGCGCAGAGCTTCATCGAGCAACATCAAGGCATGATCGACGTGGACAGCCGCCCGGGGCGAACCTGCTTCTCGATCCTGCTGCCGATTTCCGAACGCACCTGAACGGGTCACCGCCAGCCCCCCCTGGGGCTGAGGTGCCCGACAGGCGCACAAAAACAGTGCATTTGATATGAATACAGTCTGGATCATCGACGATGACCGCTCGATCCGCTGGGTGCTCGAGAAGGCACTCAGCCGCGAAGGCATCAACCACGCCAGCTTCAGCTCCGCAAGCGACGCCCTGGCCGAGCTCGAAGCCACCCCCCACCCGCCGGCGGTGCTGCTGTCCGACATCCGCATGCCCGGCGAGTCGGGGCTCGACCTGCTGCAAAAGGTCAAGACCGGCCACCCTCACCTTCCGGTCATCATCATGACTGCGTACTCGGACCTGGACAGCGCGGTATCGGCGTTCCAGGGCGGCGCCTTCGAGTACCTGCCCAAGCCCTTCGACGTTGACCAGGCGGTCGCACTGGTACGCCGCGCCCTGGAGCAAGGTGCGCACCAGAATGGTGCGGCAGAAGATACGGCCGTCGCGCCCGAGATCCTCGGCCAGGCACCATCGATGCAGGAGGTTTTCCGTGCCATCGGCCGTCTCGCCCACTCCCACGCCACCGTACTGATCAACGGCGAGTCGGGCAGTGGCAAGGAACTGGTCGCACGGGCGCTGCACCGCCACAGCCCTCGCCGCGACGCCCCCTTCATCGCCATCAACACCGCGGCCATACCGCGCGACCTGCTCGAGTCCGAGCTCTTCGGCCACGAACGCGGCGCCTTCACCGGCGCCGCCACCCAACGCCGCGGTCGCTTCGAGCAAGCCGATGGCGGCACCCTGTTCCTCGATGAGATCGGCGACATGCCGGCAGAGCTGCAGACCCGGCTGCTGCGCGTTCTGTCCGATGGCCACTTCTACCGAGTTGGTGGCCAGCAGCCGATCCGCTCGAACGTGCGCGTCATCGCGGCAACCCACCAGGACCTGGAGGAGCGCGTTCGCCAGGGCCTGTTCCGTGAGGACCTCTTCCATCGCCTGAACGTCATTCGTCTGCGCCTCCCTCCCTTGCGCGAGCGGCGCGAGGACATCCCACTGCTCGTTCGCCACTTTCTGCAAAAGAGCGCCCAGGAGCTGGGTGTCGAGCGCAAGCGCATCTCGGATGCCGCACTCGAGTACCTGCAGGCACAGCCCTTCCCGGGCAACGTCCGCCAGCTCGAGAACCTGTGTCACTGGCTGACGGTGATGGCCCCGGCACAGATCGTGGAAGTCACCGACCTACCGCCGGAGATCCGCGACCAACCCGGGCGCGAGGCACCAACGAGCTGGATGGAAGGACTGGGTGCGGAAGCCGACCGCCTCATCGCCACCCACCCAGGTGAGGTGTTCGACCGCCTCACGCGCGAGTTCGAGCGCACACTCATCCGCCGCGCCCTGGCCGCCACCGGCGGACGCCGTATCGAGGCTGCACAACTGCTCGGCATCGGTCGCAACACGATCAGCCGCAAGATCCAGGAACTCGGCATGGACGACGTGCGCAACGGCGACGACGGCGAGCACTGAACACAAGCGGGGCGGGCGGGACACTCGTGCGCAAGCACGGGATGGCGGATAATGCGGCGATCTCAATGTTTGCCGGACTCCCGCCTTGTCATCGTCCAAACCTCAGACGGCTGCCCCAGCGCAGTCGTCCGCAGTGCCTGATGCCTCACCCGCCTCCCGCGAGATCGAAGCACGACGCGCGCTCGAGCACCGGCTCGGACGGCTGGCCGACAGTTTCGTGATCGATTGGCGTGCTCACTGCACCTCCACCAACAGCGCACTGATCGAAGCCACACCGGCTGACGACGGCTTCATTCATGTGCTGATCGCCGACCGCCAGAGCGCGGGGCGCGGCCGCCGCGGACGACAATGGCTGTCCTGGGATGACGGCAGCCTGACGTTCTCGGCATTGTGGCGCTTCGCTCCAGGTGCGCCAGTGCCCGCCGGGCTGTCGCTGGTTGCCGGCCTCGCGCTCGCGCGCGCACTGGAGGAGCTCGGCGCGCAGGGCGTGCAGCTCAAGTGGCCGAACGACGTACTGATCCACGGCGACAAGCTTGCCGGCATCCTCGTCGAGCTCTTGCCCGGCCGTGGCCGCACACCCGCCGCGGTGATCGGCATCGGCATCAACCTGCAGCTCCCGGCAGACGCGCAGGTTCCGGAGCAGCGCGGCGTCACCGATCTTGCACATGCCCTCGACTCGGCGCCTCCGACACGGGCCACGGTTCTGGCCGCCGTGCTCGCGGAGCTGCGCAGCCTGCTCGACACTTACGCCGCCGCGGGCTTCGTCGCCCTGCGCGACGCCTGGCAGCAACGCAACGCCTTCGCCGACCTGCCCGTCTGCATCAGTGGCGAAGCGGAGACACTGCAAGGCATCTGTCGCGGCGTCGACGAGGACGGCGCCCTGCTGCTGGAGACGGCTGTGGGGATGCGCCGCGTACTGGTCGGCGATGTGTCGCTGCGCGCTGGCGGCGGAGGACAGGCGTGATCCTGCTCATCGATGCCGGCAACACCCGCGTGAAGTGGCGGCTCACCGCCGCCGACGCGCCACGGCAGGCCATCGAAGAGGGCGCACTCGCGCATGATGCGATCGGCTCGCTGGCCAGTCTGCGCGCGCGCTACCCGGCCCTGTCGCGGGCCGTGGGCTGCAATGTTGCCGGGGCGGCAATCGCCGCACACCTGGACCAGACCCTGGCGGGCATCGGTATCGAATGGCTACGCCCGGGCGCAAACTGCTGCGGCGTCCGCAACCATTACGAACAACCCGCGCGCCTGGGCGCTGACCGCTGGGCGGCACTGATCGGGGCACGCCAGCTGCACCGCCAGGCCTGCCTCGTGGTCACCGCAGGCACGGCCACAACGATCGACCTGCTGAGCGCCGACGGCGAATTCCTCGGCGGACTGATCCTGCCTGGTGTCGACCTGATGCAGCACGCACTCGCCCACGGCACGGCTCAGCTCCCGCTCGCCGAAGGCCGCTTCACGCTGCAGCCACGACGCACCGTCGATGCCATCCACTCGGGCTGCCTGCTCGCCCAGGCCGGCGCGGTGGAGCGCATGTTCCGCCAGATCGCCAGCCAGCCTCAGGCCAAGTGCCTGCTCGGCGGCGGCGCAGCAGACAGCTTTGCCGGCCTGCTCGACATTCCGCTGCGGCGCGTAGACAACCTGGTCCTGATTGGCCTGGGCGCAATCGCCGCAGCCGGCGAAATTCATCCACAATGACAGCGAACATACTCGCGAAGGGAGAACAAACGATGGAAGCAACCCGCATCCTGCTCGACGCCGCCGACATTCCTACCCACTGGTACAACGTCGTCGCCGACCTGCCGACACCGCCCGCGCCGCCACTCGGCCCGGATGGCAACCCGGCGACACCCGAGCAGATGGGGGCCATCTTCCCCGGCGCCATCCTCGAGCAGGAGATGAGCGCCCAGCGCTGGATCCCGATCCCCGAGCAGGTGCGCGAGATCTATCGCCTGTGGCGGCCGAGCCCGCTGGTGCGCGCGGTCCGTCTCGAGCAGATGCTCGGCACCCCGGCAAAGATCTTCTTCAAGTACGAGGGCGTCTCGCCCGCAGGCTCGCACAAGCCCAACTCGGCCGTGCCGCAAGCCTTCTACAACAAGCAGGCCGGCATCAAGCGCCTGACCACCGAGACCGGCGCTGGCCAGTGGGGCTCGTCGATCGCCTTCGCCGGACAGATGTTCGAGCTCGAGGTGCGCATCTACATGGTCAAGGTCAGCTATGACCAGAAACCTTACCGCCGCCTGATGATGCAGACCTGGGGCGGCGAGGTGTTTGCCAGCCCCTCGCCGCATACTGAGACCGGCCGCCGCCTGCTCGCCGAAGATCCCGATAACCAGGGCTCGCTCGGCATCGCCATCTCCGAGGCGGTGGAAGAAGCGGCCAGCCGCGCCGACACCAACTACACCCTCGGCTCGGTGCTCAACCACGTGGTCCTGCACCAGAGCATCATCGGGCTTGAGGCCAAGAAGCAGTTCGACAAGGTCGGCCTTTACCCCGATGTAGTCATCGGCCCATGCGGCGGCGGCTCGAGCTTCGCAGGCATCGCCTTCCCCTTCCTCGCCGACAAGGCGGCGGGCGACAAGCGTGCCGAGAATCTGCGCTGCGTCGCAGTCGAACCGACCTCCTGCCCCACCCTCACCAAGGGCCAGTACGCCTACGACTACGGCGACGCCTCGGGCTTCACGCCGCTCATGAAGATGTACACGCTCGGGCACGACTTCATGCCGCCGGGCATCCACGCCGGCGGCCTGCGCTACCACGGCGACTCGCCGCTGGTGTCCCAGCTCTTCCACGAAAAGCTGATCGAGGCGGTCGCTGTACCGCAGCTTGCCACCTTCGAGGCCGGCGTGCAGTTCGCGCGTGCAGAGGGCATCATTCCCGCTCCCGAGTCCTGCCACGCGATCCGGGCGGCGATCGACGAAGCGCTCAAGTGCAAGGCCACCGGCGAGGCCAAGACCATCCTGTTCAACCTGACCGGCCATGGGCACTTCGACATGAGCTCCTACGAGCGCTTCCTGTCCGGCAAGCTCGAGAACTACGACTACCCGGCCGAGGCGGTAAGCGCTTCGCTCGCGCATCTGCCCAAGCTGGGCTGATGCCGACGGCGACAGCCGCGGGGCCCGCCAGGCCCCGCGGTCGCCGCCGGCCACCGCCACCCGATCCCGATACGCCTGCCGCATGACCGTTCTGCGCTTTCTGATCATCCTGCTGCTGATGCTCAACATCCTGGCCTTGGCCGCGATACAGGGCTGGCTCGGCACCCCGGCACCGAGCGGCGAACCGGAGCGCATCGCAAACCAGCTCAACCCGGAACACATCCGGCTATCGAGCGAGACCGCCACCGGCGCGCCAGTGGCGGCCGAGCCCGCGGAGCAGACCACGGCCGCATCGCCCTCTGCAGACACCAACGGCCTGCTCACCTCCGAAGCAACGCCCTCCCCGCCCGATCCGGCACGCGAAGCCGAGCCCCCCACGCTTGCCGCCACCGCGCCCATGCCACCCGCCGCAGCGGAGCCGCCGCCTGCCGAAGCCGCGTCGCCACCGACCGTTTGCCAGGCCTGGGGCGGCCTGTCCGCAGACGAAGCGGAGCGGCTCAGCGCGCGCCTGCGCCGCATCGGCGTCACAGCAACACGCAGCCGCAGCGAAACGCCGGACTCTTGGTGGGTACGCATTCCACCGCAACGCAGCCGTGCAGAAGCCGAAGCACGCGTCGCCGAGTTGCGCATCCTCGGTGTCACCGATACTTATATCGTGCCCGAGCCGGGCCCTACACAGTTCGCGGTCTCCCTTGGCGTATTCAAGACCGAGAGTCGTGCTCGCCTGCTGCTCGGACAGCTGCGCGAACGCGGCGTCCGCAACGCCGGCATCGAACCACGCATGACCACCACCCACCGCATCCAGGCCAGCCTGCCTGTGGCCCAGTTGCGCAACGTCGAGCAGGCTGTCCCGGGAGTGGGCGCAAAGCGCCAGGCCTGCACGCGCTGACGCCCCACGGAACCGCAATGAACGACATCGCCCCACGCCCGTACATCATCGGACTCACCGGCGGCATCGGCAGTGGCAAGAGCGCTGCCGCAGCACATTTCGCTCGTCTTGGCGCCGAGGTGGTCGACACCGATCTCATCGCGCATGGCCTCACTGCGCCCGGCGGCGCAGCCATGGACGCCATCCAGCGTGCCTTCGGTACCTCAATGATCGCCGCCGACGGCAGCCTGGACAGGGCCGCCATGCGTGCAAGGGTGTTCTCGCACCCGGAGGCCAAACGCCAGCTCGAGGCCATCCTGCACCCGATGATCCGAGACGAGAGCGCCCGCCAGTGCCACGCGGCGACTGCCCCCTATGTGATCCTCGCCGTTCCGCTGCTTGTCGAGTCCGGCAGCTACCGTGAGCGCTGCGACCGCATCTGCGTGGTGGATTGCCCCGAACACCTGCAGCTCGAGCGGGTACGCACGCGCAGCGGCCTCGACGAGGCACAGGTGCGCGCGATCATGGCGACCCAGGCCAGCCGCGAGGCGCGCCTCGCGGCGGCCGATGACGTGATCGACAACAGCACCAGCCTCGAGGCACTGAAGCAGCAGGTGGCAAGCTTGCACGCACGCTATCTCGCGGCCTCGAGGACGCGTTGAGCACGCAGCCCACTCGCCCTGTGGCGCTCGGGCGCTGTGCTATCATCGCCCCGAACTCAAGCGGCGCGATACTTGCGGATAGTGTCTGGTGATTAGCTACGAATACCCTCTCAACGAACGCATCCGCACGCTGTTGCGTCTCGAGGACCTGTTCGTCAAGATCGCCCACTTCTCCAGCGGCACTGCTCCACAGGATCACCACGTCGCCCTGCAGACGATCTTCGAGACCCTCGAGGTCGCAAGTCGTGCAGACCTCAAGGTTGATCTGGTCCAGGAGCTCGAGCGCCAGCGCCAGATCCTGATGTCCTTCCGCAACAACCCGGACATCTCCGAAGAGGCGCTCGCAGGCGCGCTCTACGAGATCGAGCAGGCCTCCACCGGACTCCTCGCCATGGCTGGCAAGATCGGCCAGTACCTGCGCGAGAACGAATGGCTGATGAGCATCCGCAGCCGGGCCGCCATCCCCGGCGGCGTCTGCCAGTTCGATCTGCCGGCCTATCACTACTGGCTCAACCGTGACCCCGAGGTCCGTCGCCGCGACCTCGACACCTGGATCCATCCGATGGCCCCCATCCGCGATGGCATCGAGATCGTGCTGCGCCTGCTGCGTGCAAGCGGCCGCGCAGAGAGCCAGCTCGCGCGCAGCGGCGCCTTCCAGCTGACAATGGCCGGGCGCACGGCACAAATGGTCCGGGTACGGCTGGAGCGCACGGACGCCGTGGTCCCCGAGATCAGCGCCAACAAGTATGCGCTCAATGTCCGCTTCATGCTGCCGGAGACGGTTGCGCGCCCCCGCCTGGCCGAGCGCGACGTCGCCTTCGAGCTCACCTTCTGCAGCCTGTAGCCCTTCCGTATGAGCCAGCCCGTGCGTACCGTGAACTGCCCGACTTGCGGCAAGCCCGTCGAGTGGAGCAAGGACAGCCAGCACCGCCCGTTCTGCTCCGCACGCTGCCGTCAGATCGACCTCGGGGCTTGGGCCTCGGAGTCCTATCGGGTGCCGACTGCCCCTCCCGACGCGCTGGATGAGGCCGACGGCTTCGCGCCACCCGGCGTCGGCGAAGGTCGCAATCGCTGACCGGCCTAGGCCGACAAGGGCTGAGCCGCAGCTCGCCTGGGCCTTCAGGCGTCTTTCCGCCCCCACACACCGCGTATCGCCGCAATCCCATGCGCCCCTGCATCACGCGCCTCTGACATGTCATTCTGTGTCAGGCCGCCCAAGGCAAAGACGGGCATGGGCAAGCCTTCGGTCAGCTCGCCAAAGCGCGCCCAACCCAATCCGGCCTGGTCGGGATGCGTCGCGGTGGGTTGCACAGGACCGAGGAGCGCATAGTCCAGACCCAGCGCAGCGGCATGCTCGAGCTCGGCGCGCGTATGACACGACGCGCCAACCCATTCGAACTCGGGCCTGTCGCTGCTGGCCAGGAGGCGCTGCGCGGTAAGGTGACATCCGTCGGCACCAATGCGGCGAGCCAACTCGAGGTCGGAGTTGACCACCAGCAGCCCTCCGCTGGCCCTGACCCTTTCCAGCGCTGCACGCGCGAAGCGCTCCCGCTCACCGGCGTCCAGCGCCGCTTCGCGAACCTGGACCAGCCCCAGCCCCTGCTGCAGCGCGCGCTCGAGCACACTCAGCTGCTCGGCCGCGCCTATCGCCGTTGCCTGTGTGATACCCATGATGCGCGGCAGGCGTAGCGCCTTCAGGATCGGTCCATTGGCCGGCAGCCTGGGGGCAGGCACGGGATCACCCGGCGCGACCCAGGCCAAAGCGCTGTGCACCCTGTCGTTGAGCGTTCCCTGCCAGGCCGCGACTTCGAAGAAATGCAGCCGCACATGCGCATGCTCATACAGATGTTCGCGGCGCAGCCAGGGACGCAGGTGCGTGACGTGGATGCCCAACTCTTCTTCGAGCTCACGGCACAACGCCTGCGCAGGACTTTCGCCACGCTCGACCTTGCCACCGGGGAACTCCCAGTAGCCCGCATAGACGGTGTCGGGAGCGCGCTGCCCGAGCAGGTAGGCACCATCTGCGCGCAGCAGAACGCCTGCCGCTACATCGACCAGCTTGCGCGTCATCGGCCATGCCCCTCGTCATCGAGCCGCCCGGCGTGGTCTCGTGCGAACTGCCAGGCCACGCGCCCGGAACGCGAGCCACGCATCAGCGCCCACTGCAGCGCGTCCTGGCGAGCCGCGGCGATCGCCTTCTTCGGCACGCCGAAGTGCCCGAGCCAATGCGCGACGATATCGAGGTACTCATCCTGGCTGAATGGATAGAAGGATATCCAGAGGCCAAAGCGCTCGGACAGCGAAATCTTCTCCTCCACCGCCTCGCCCGGGTGCAGTTCGCCATCCACATGACGTGCCTGCAGATTCTCATCGTGATACTCCGGCATCAGGTGGCGACGGTTCGATGTCGCGTAGATGAGCACGTTGTCGGACATCGCCGAAACCGAGCCGTCGAGCACGCTCTTGAGGGCCTTGTAGGCATCTTCACCTTCCTCGAAGGAAAGATCGTCGCAAAACAGGATGAAGCGCTCGGGCCGCCCCTCGATCAACTCGACGATCTCGGGCAGATCGACGAGGTCGGTCTTGTCCACCTCAATCAGGCGCAAGCCCCGCGGCGCATACTCGTTGAGGAGCGCCTTCACCAGCGACGACTTGCCCGTACCGCGGGCGCCTGTAAGCAATACGTTGTTGGCCCGGCGCCCAGCGAGGAACTGGCGCGTATTGCGATCGATGCGGGCCTTCTGCTCATCGACATCGTGGAGGTCAGCCAGGGCGATGCGATGCTGCAGGCGAATCGGTCTGAGCTCGGCACAACCGCGGCGGCGCTGCCAGCGGAAAGCGGCCGACGCCGTCCAGTCGGGCGCCTGAACCGGGCCTGGCAACAGGGTTTCGAGCCGCTCGAGCACCTGCTCGGCACGGCGCAGAAGATCTTGCAATTCAGTCATGTCTTGAGGACTCACCATCATCCGGGGGCGAGCGCGGCGCGGCTGGGGGCCGCGGCCTCAACGCCCGCAACACAACCAGCACCAAGGTCAGCGCAACGCCGAGTTCGAGGAAGATCAACCACACATCGCGTCTCCGGCGACCGGCCTTGCACCGGTATACTCTGCCGCATCCGCCCACGAGTTTAACCGATGCACCCGATGATTCCGGCCGCTATCAGACGCCTTGCCCTTGCCTCCACTGTTGCCCTGATCGCCGCGGGCTGTGCACACCAGACCGAAGCCCCGGGGCCTGAAGCGGCCGCACCGACCTGTCCGCCGCCACCTGCCTGCCCAGCCTGTCCGGTCTGCCCTGCGCCTACGCCCGACAAGCCACCGGCGCCAGCCGCCGCCCCCCTGCAACGCGCTGACTGGAGCGCGTTGCCGAACTGGCAACTGGACGACCCGGCGGCAGCCTGGCCTGCGCTGCGGACCTCATGTTCGAAGCTTGTTCGTCAGACAGCGTGGAAGAACGCCTGCACGGCCGCCGAGAGCCTGGGTCGTGCGCCATCGGGCGCCGATGCGCGGCGCTACTTCGAAACGCATTTCGTTCCTTGGCGCCTGGTCAATCCAGACGGCAGCATGCAGGGGCTCATCACCGGCTATTACGAACCGCTCATCCGTGGCAGCCGCACTCGCGGCGGTCGCAACACCTGGCCTGTCCATGGCGTGCCGCGCGACATGCTGACGATCGAGCTGGGCGACGTCTACCCGGAACTCAAGCATCTTCGTCTGCGTGGCCGCGTCGAGGGAAACAAGGTCTTGCCCTACTTCACCCGCGAGGAGCTCGAACAGCGCGACGCGCAGCTCCCCGCCCCCATACTATTCTGGGCGGATGACCCGATCGACCTCTTCTTCCTGCAGGTGCAAGGCTCGGGCCGGATCCAGTTGCCCGATGGTTCGATGGCTCGTGTCGGCTACGCCGACCAGAACGGACACCCTTACCAGTCCATCGGCCGCTGGCTGGTTGCCAAGGGCGAGCTCAGCCTGGACAAGGCCTCGATGGACGGGATCAAGCGCTGGGCGCAGGACAATCCGCATCGCCTGGCGGAAATGCTGAATGCGAACCCGAGCTACGTGTTCTTCCGCGAGCTGCCCAGTTCAAATGATGGTCCGATCGGTGCTCAGGGCGTCCCGCTCACCGAGGGTCGCAGCATCGCGGTGGATCCGCGCTATGTGCCTCTGGGGGCGCCGGTATTCTTGTCCACCACCTATCCGCTCAGCGACCGCCCGCTCAATCGTCTGATGATGGCGCAGGACACGGGCGGCGCGATCAAAGGCGTGGTACGCGGGGACTTCTTCTGGGGCTTTGGATCCGAAGCGGGCCGCGAAGCAGGTCGCATGCGCCAGCAGGGCAGCATGTGGGTTTTGCTGCCACGCGGCATGACACCACCCGCTCTGCAATGAGCGCACGCATGGCACATAAAAAAGGGGGCGACCAGCGCCCCCTCGCGAACAAGCCGAACCCGCCCTAGCGCTTGACGCTGTCCATTGCCTTCTCGAGTTCGGCGGCCGGAACGTAGCCACCGATGCGCGAGCCATCTGCCAGAAAGATGGTCGGCGTACCGCTGATGCGCAGGCTCTGCCCAAGTTCCACGTTGCGCGTGATCACACTGGTGTCGCAAGTCGCCTTGGCCGGCACCTTGCCGTCGACAACCCAGGCGGTCCACGCCTTGCCCTGATCCTTCGCACACCAGATGTTGTTGGACTTCTGGGTCGAGTCCTCACTCAGGATCGGATACAGGAAGGTATAGACGGTGATGTCGTCCATCGCGTCGATCTCCTTTCCGAGGCGCTTGCAATAGCCGCAGTTGGGATCCTCGAAGGTGGCGATCACGCGCGTCCCCTTGCCCTTGACTACCTTGACCGCCTGATCGAGCGGCAGCGTCGAGAAGTCGATCGCAGAAAGCTGATTCAGGCGTGCGCGGGTAACGTCGCGTCGCGTGGCGGTATCGATCACGCTGCCATCGACGATGAAGCTGGCCTTCTCATCCGTATAAACGAGCTGACCGTTCTTGAGCACGACCTCGTAGAGGCCCCCATATGGGGTCTGACTGACAGACTCCACCGCCGGCGCACCGATGAAGGCCTCCATCGCCTTCCTGACCTCATCTTCGCCACCATGCGCCGTGGAGGTCAGCCCGAGTGCGATCGAAACGGAAAGGAGCTTCACCCGTACGGGCTTCAACAAGGCTTGCATCGAGTTCTCCGAAATATCAAAAGCGACCATGCACGGCGTAACGCACCAATGCGTTTGTTACGACTGGCACGCGGTTCGTAAGGTTCATTCCTGCATTACGCAAGAAGCCAAGCAGGGGGTCCTGGGCACCAAACAGCCGATTGAGCCCGTGGGTCAGATACTGCAGCAGGAAGGGCTCCTCGGCGCGACGGCGCGCGTAACGCCGCAATACCGCAAGCTCACCGACATCGCGCCATGACGGCAGGCTGCCCAACTCCTCAGCCAGCACCTTGGCATCCTGAAAGCCCAGATTGATGCCATGGCCCGACAGCGGATGAATCGCATGTGCAGCATCGCCGATCAAGGCCAACCTTGGTCGTACCACCTCGGCGACACGCATCAGCCTGAGTGGAAAGGCAGCCCGCGGCGTCGCCAGCTCGAGCTCTCCGAGCCGCCGGCCACCGGCCTCCATGACCCGCGCACAGAAGGTATCGTCGTCAAGCTTCATCAGTTCGCCAGCGATCGCATCCGGAGCCGACCAGACCATCGACATCATGCCATGCGCAAGGGGCAACCAGGCGAGCACACCATCCTCTCGAAACCACTGAAAAGCGGTGCCACGATGCGGGCGCTCACAACGAAAGTTGGCCACGACCCCCATCTCGTCATAGGGCGTCGTCTGTGCTTCGATTCCGGCCGCACGACGGAGCCAGGAGTCACGACCGTCCGCTCCGACAGCCAGCGCCGCACTCAGAGTGCGGCCGTCCTCGAGCGTCACGGAAACCCGCCCCTCCTCCTGCAGGAGCGCCACCGGCACTGCCGGACACAGCAGGGTAACGTTGTGCTGCCGCTTCAGACTTTCCCAGAGCTCAAGATGGACCAGGCTGGACTCGCCAATCCACGCCAGCTCGGCCAGCCCACAATCATGGGCCGAGAAGCGGAGCTCACCATTGGCATCGCCATAGATCAGCATCTCGGCCACCGGCTCGAGACGACTCTGATCCAGATGGGACCACACGCCCAGCGCGGACAGGAACGCTGCGCTTGCAGGACTGTAAGCGTAGATACGCTGATCCCAGTCTTGCGGGCGCGATGGCACCGCATGCTCAAGCACCGCGATCTGAAGGCTGCTGCGACGCAAGGCAACTGCGAGCGCTGCGCCGGCCAGACCACCACCAACGATGACGATATCGAACTTCATAGGCTCAGCGATCCCGACGACAGCTGAGCATTTTGCCCCACGCTGGCCCCTGCGTCACGATCTGCGCTCCCTATCGTTCCTTTCGCTGGCCGTTGACGCGCCAAAGCCCTGCTTTCTTTTGAGAGCAGGGCTTTGTTTTGTGGGTTAGTCTGACGATGACCTACTTTCACGAGGGCGGACCTCACTATCATCGGCGCATGTGCGTTTCACGGTCCTGTTCGGGAAGGGAAGGGGTGGTTCCACACA
>NZ_JARQZE010000017.1:0-71668 GCF_029588855.1 Thauera mechernichensis
GCAGGTTCTGCAGGCGCAGCACCAGCGGCTTGTAGTTCTTGTCGACGACGTCGCCGATGTCGGGTAGGCGGCCGTCGGGCTGCGTGGCCATGTCGGGGTCGGCGAGGTCCTGGCCGGCGCAGAAGGCTCGCCCGGCACCGCTCAGCACCAGCACGCGCGCGGCATGGTCGGCGTGCACGCGGTCCAGTGCGTCACGCAGTTCGGCATGCATGTCGCCGGTGAAGCTGTTGAGCTTGTCGGGGCGGTTGAGCGTCAGGCGGGCGACGCCCGCCTCCACTGCGAACTGGATGTTCTGGTATTCCACGAGCGCCTCCTCAGACGTGATAGCGGCGCTGAACGACACGGAAGCGGTTGGCGACGAAGGCGGAGTCCGCATACGAGGCGTTGGCAGCCGGGTTGCCACCTGTGCCGTGGTAGTCGGAGAAGGCGGCCGACTGGTTCACGAACACGCCGCCGGTGAGGTTGATCGACAACGCAACCTTGCCGCGCCAGGTGGCCTCGGTCATGGCGTCGATGACGGCCTGCTTGGTCGAGTACAGGCCGACTGTGAGCGCACCATGGACGCTGACTACGCGCTCGGACAGCGCGATGCCGGCGGCGGTGTCGGCGACCTTGACAATGAAGCTGATCGGTCCGAAGCGCTCCTCCATGTAGGCCTTTTCGTCGGCGGCGTCGCAGGCGAGCAGCACCGGGGTGCGTACCTTGGCGTTCGGGAACTCCGGGTTGTCGAGCTTCTGCGAGGCGAGCACCACCTTGCCCAGTTCGCCGCTGTTGGCGATGTCGATGCGCTCTGCGGTGTCGGCCGACTGGATCGCGCCGAGCACCGCGTGAGCGACCTCGGGCTTGGACAGGAAACGCTCGACGGCGCGGGCGAGGTCGGCGCAGAACTCGTCGTAGCTCTTGTGGCCGTCTTCGGTCTCGATGCCGCCCGCGGGCACGAAGATCGCCTGCGAGGTGGTGCACATCTGGCCGGAGTAAAGCGACAGCGTGAAGGCCAGGTTGCCGAGCATTGCCTTGTAGCTGTCGGTGGAGTCGATGACGATGTTGTTCACGCCAGCGAGCTCGGCATAGACCTGGGCCTGGCGGGAGTTGTCGATCAGCCACTGGCCGAACACGTTGCTGCCGGTGAAATCGACCGACTTGACCGCCGGGTGGGTGGCGAGCTTCTGGGTGACACTGCGCTGGGTGGCGACGCACAGGCTCACCAGATTGGGGTCGATGCCATTTTCGGCGAGCACGGCGCGGATGGTGCGCACGGTGATCGCTGCCGGCAGGATGGCGTTGCTGTGCGGCTTGACGATGACTGCATTGCCGGTGGCGAGTGCTGCAAACAGGCCCGGGTAGGTGTTCCAGGTCGGGAAGGTACCGCAACCGATCACCAGGCCTACGCCGCGGCCGACGACCTGGAAGTGCTTCTTCATGACCAGGGGCGGGTTCTTGCCCTGCGGCTTTTCCCAGGTGGTCTCAGCCGGCACGAAGCTCTGCTCGCGCCAGGCGTAGGTTACGGCCTCGAGCCCGCGGTCCTGGGCGTGCGGGCCGCCGGCCTGGAAAGCCATCATCCAGCCCTGGCCGGTGGTCATCATCACCGCGTGAGCGATCTCGAAGCTCTGTTTGTTGAGGCGGTCGAGGATCTCCAGGCAGATTCCGGTGCGGCCATCCGCTCCCACGGCCTGCCAGCCCTTCATGGCCTCGAGACCGGCAGAGATCAGTGCATCCGGGTCGCACACCGGGTAGCTGACGTCGAGCGCGATGCCGTAGGGCGAGGCTTCGCCTCCGTGCCAGCCGGTCTGGCCCGGCTGATCGAGCTCGAAGCGCTTGCCCAGGTGCGCCTCGAAGGCACGCTTGCCGTCGTCGGCTGAGGTTTCGCCGTAGAGCTTCGGGCTCGGCATCTCCGGGAAGGGCGTCCAGTAGCCACGCGTCGCAATCGCGGACAGCGCGCCATCGAGGGTGTCACGGTGCTTGTCAAGAAGGGGGTGGCTCATTCGTCTCTCTCCGGGGGAGTGGTTCTGTGTTCAAACGATACAAATGTGATGCCGAATGGTCAATAGAAAGTATCGTTCTGATGTTGTTGAAAACGCTCGTATTACACTATTGGAAAGACGTTCCGTAAAACAAAATAATAATAAAAACAGATGGATAGGATTTATTTCGTCTGCACTACAGGTCCTGTATATTTTCCATAGAAAGTTTTTATGATTTATGGTGGTTGTTGATGTGATACAAAAATGGTCAGAAAAAATGTTTTCAGGAGTCGTTTTGTGGATTCTTTCAGATCGTCCGCTGCAGCGCCGAGAACCTGCCCTCGGACCGGCTTCGATATGGCGGGTGGGGCGTGGCGCGAGTGATCGGCGGCGGTACTGCGATGGCGTCGAAACGGGGGCTCGGCGTTGCCGAAGAGGTGCCTGAGGGGCGTCATCTGCCTGTACGCAAGCCACTGAATCCGCTAGACTTCCGCCCCCAAAACGCACGCTCTCCCGCCGCTATCGTGTCCTCTCCCTCGCAGCAGATCCTCGACGATTTCCGTCGCAAAGACCGTGTGCATGCGGGCTCGCTCATCATCTCGGTGTTCGGCGATGCCGTGGTGCCGCGGGGAGGGCGCATCTGGCTGGGGAGCCTCATCCGCTTGCTCCAGCCTCTGGGTCTCAATGAGCGTCTCGTGCGGACGGCGGTGTTTCGTCTGGTGCGTGACGAGTGGCTGGCGAGTGCGCCTGCAGGGCGGCGGACGGACTACCTGCTCACGCCGTCGGCAGAGCAGCGCATGGATGAGGCGTCGCGGCTCATCTACGCGGCTGCGATGCCGCAATGGGACCGGCGTTGGCGGCTGATCGTCACTGTCGGCGAGTTCTCGTCCCGGGACCGTGATCGCCTGCGCAAGGCCTTGACGTGGCACGGCTTCGGGGCACTCAACAACGACTGCTTCGTGCATCCAAGCGTTGACTTGATCGCTACCTTTGACGCGCTCGTGGCCGAGGGCCTGGGCAGCCTGCTCGATCGGCTGAAGCCGCTGATCGCGGCGGACGCTGCGCTGGGCGCGGCGGCGACGGATGCGGCGATGGTGCATTCGGCCTGGGACCTGGCGCACCTTGCTGACTTGTATCGGGACTTCGTGGCGCGCTACCGGCCCGTGCTGGGGCAGTTGCGCGAGGGCAGCTTCGAGACGAGCGATGAGACAGCCCTGCTGCTGCGCGTGCTGCTGATCCACGACTACCGTCGTCTGCTGCTGCGCGACCCGGTGCTGCCCGACGTCCTGCTGCCGTCCGACTGGCCGGGTCAGAAGGCCCGGCTGCTTTGCCGAGAGCTTTACCGCAGGCTTCTGAGCGCGTCGGAACGCCACCTCGATGCCTGCTTCCAGCTTGCCGACGGTTCGGTGCCCGAGGCGTCGCCGCGCCTGCATGAGCGTTTCCGGGACCCGGACCTGCTTTCCCTGCCGACCTGATGCAGTGCTTGTGCGGGGCTCAGCCCTCGCGCTTGCGGGTTTCGACGAGCGGGATCACGTCCGGCATCTCGATGCGCTTGCGGCCAGGCTCGACCGCGGCCAGCGGTGTC
This sequence comes from Thauera mechernichensis, assembly GCF_029588855.1. Lineage (NCBI taxonomy): Bacteria > Pseudomonadati > Pseudomonadota > Betaproteobacteria > Rhodocyclales > Zoogloeaceae > Thauera > Thauera mechernichensis. The sequence continues at coordinate 3,547 of NZ_JARQZE010000017.1, forward strand.
GTTTCGCATAGCGTTGCCAGGCAGCGCCGGGTCAGGTCCTGATAGGTCGCGGTGCCCTGGCTCTTCCAGCGGATCTCGTCTTCACTGAGCGGGCGGACGACCTTTGCCGGCACGCCGGCGACGAGCACGCGTGCCGGGATCTCCGCTCCCGCCTTGACGAAGGCCGAGGCGGCGACGATGGCTTCCTCGCCGATCACCACGTTGTCCATGATCACCGCGTTCATTCCGATCAGCGCATTGCGCCCGATGCGGCAGCCGTGCAGTACGGCGCCGTGACCGATGTGGCCGTCCTCTTCAACCACCGTGTCGGTGCCCGGGAAACCGTGCATGACGCAGGTGTCCTGCAGGTTTGCACCGCGTTCCAGGATGAGGCGGCCGAAGTCGCCGCGCAGGCTGGCACAGGGGCCGACATAGCAGCCCGGGCCGATGATCACGTCACCGATAAGGATCGCCGAGGGGTGAACGTAGGCGGTCGGGTCGACCACGGGCACGATGCCATCGATTGCATAGACTTTGAGTTCCGGCTTGATCACGCGCGCGCTCCTGAGGTTTGTGTTACATATAAATAAACGATTTCTCCAATAAGGAATAGTCCCGATGGGCAGCGCGAACGAAGAACTTGACGGCAAGCATGGGGTTCAGTCGCTCGAGGTGGGCATGAGCATTCTGCGTGCGATGGCGACGGGAAGGCGTTCGATGATGCTCAAGGAGATCGCCGAGGCAGCTGGCATGCCGCCGTCGAAGGCGCACCGCTATCTGGTCAGCCTCATCCGCAGCGGGCTGGTCGAGCAGGACCGGCTGACCTCGCGCTACGACCTGGGGCCCTTTGCGCTCAACCTCGGCCTGGTGGCCCTCGATCGCATTGATCGCATCCGTCTGGGTCTGCTCGCGATCACTGATCTGCGTGACGAAACCAACGAGACCGTCGCCCTCACGGTGTGGAGCGATGCCGGTCCGGTGGTGGTGCGCTGGGAGCGTCCGCGCCGACCGATCACGGTGAACGTTGTCACCGGTACGCATCTGAGTCTGCTGCGCTCGGCGGGTGGGCGCGTGTTTGCGGCCTGGCTCCCCGAGCGCCAGACCGAAGCCCTGCTGCGTCGCGAACTGGAGACGGGCAGGGCGCCCGCGGGGGTTGCGACCCTTGAGGACGCGCGGGCGCTGCTGGCGCAGGTGCGCGAGTCCGGTGTCGTCGTCCTCAGTGGCGACTATTTTGCGCGCGGCGTCGAAGCTGCCGCGGCGCCGGTTTTCAACTTCAAGAACGAGATCACCATGGCGATCGCGATCGTTGGTGTCGAAGGGTCGATGGACCTCTCCATGGACGGCGAGACGATTGCGGCGCTGCGTCGTACCGCGGCAGCGCTCTCGCGACGGCTTGGCGCCACGTTGGACTCGCTTGCGATGGACGCCGATATTCAATAGAGCGGCACGGCGCGGGCTTGGCGCGACCGCGGCGAAGGTCGCGGATGAGAGTGCGGATGAGGCAGGAGGAGGCTCGGTTGTGAGCGTCCTCCTGCCTTTTTCGTTGTTGGGGCAGAGGGGCTCAAGCAGGGTGTTCATGCGATACAAAATAATGTCTTGACGCGCTGTTTTGTATCATTTCTAATAAGAGAAACGTTTTCTGTAATGCAGAATTTGGTCCAGGCGGATGCCTCGCCCAGGTTCTCGGCAAGGTCCAGAAGCACAAGGCGCCGAAGTCCGGGGCGGCGCCGTGAGACAGGCCCGTCACGGGTACCCGGCTGTTTGCATCAATATCGGAGGAGAAACCATGAAACTGCGTCATACCCTGCTGGCAGCAATCAGCCTCGCCTTTGCCGCCTCCGCCGCCCACGCCGAAATCAAGGTCGGTGTCGTCGTCTCGGCCACCGGTCCTGCGGCGTCGCTGGGCATCCCGGAGCGCAACACCGTGGCGCTGCTGCCGACCACCATCGGTGGCGAACCGGTGCGCTACATCGTGCTCGACGACGCTTCGGACACCACCACGGCGGTCAAGAACGCGCGCAAGCTGGTTGCCGAGGACAAGGTCGATGTGCTGATCGGTTCGACGACCAGCCCGGCCTCGCTGGCGATGATCGATGTCGCGGCCGAGACCAGTACGCCGATGATCTCCCTTGCCGCTTCGGCGCGCATCGTGTCGCCGATGGACGACAAGAAGCGCTGGATCTTCAAGACGCCGCAGAACGACCAGCAGATGGCTTCGGCGATCGTCGAGCACATGACCGCCAACAACGTGAAGCGGGTGTCCTTCATCGGCTTTGCCAACGCCTACGGCGAAGGCTGGTTCGAGCAGTTCAAGAAGCAGGCCGAGGAGAAGGGGATCGAGCTCGTCGCCAACGAGCGCTTCAACCCGGCCGATACCTCGGTAACCGGCCAGGCACTCAAGCTCATGGCCGCCAAGCCGGATGCCGTTTTCATTGCCGGTTCGGGTACGCCGTCCGCGCTGCCGCAGAAGACGCTGCGCGAGCGTGGCTACAAGGGGCCGATCTACCAGACGCACGGCGTGGCCAACAACGACTTCCTGCGTATCTGCGGCAAGGACTGCGAAGGCACGCTGCTGCCGGTCGGTCCGGTGCAGATGGCACGCAGCCTCGACGACAGCCACCCGGTCAAGGCGAGCGCGCTGGCCTATGTGGAGAAGTACGAGGCGGTGCATGGCGAGGGTTCGGTGTCGAGCTTTGGTGCCTACGCCTGGGATGCGGGCGTGCTGCTCGAAGCGGCCGCTCCGGTTGCGCTGCAGGTGGCCAAGCCCGGGTCGGCCGAGTTCCGCAGCGCCTTGCGCGACGCGCTCGAGGGCGTGAAGGAGGTGGCGGGTGCGACCGGCATCTACACCATGAGCGCGGATGACCACCTTGGTCTGGACGAGCGCTCGCGCGTGATGATCGAGATCCGCAACGGCACCTGGTCGCTGCTCAAGTAAGTCCTGAGGCGCGGAGCGCTTGCGCTCCGCGCCTGCCCGTGTCGCGCGGCCGGCACGGTGTTTTCAACTCGACTGGCGTTTTATGGCGGCCAGCGGACATGGGGTACATCCATGGATATGTCAATTGCACTGATCCTGGGCCAGGACGGCATCACCAACGGCGCGATCTACGCGCTGCTGGCGCTGGCTCTGGTACTGGTGTTTGCGGTCACACGGGTGATCTTCATCCAGCAGGGCGAGTTCGTGGCCTACGGCGCGCTGACACTGGCGATGATGCAGTCGGGTGCGACCCCTGCGACGGTTTGGCTGCTGGTGGCGATGGGGGGGCTGGTGACGGCGTTCGACGGCCTCAAAGCCCTCAAGGCCGGCCAGATGCAGCGTGCGGGCATGGTGGCGGGCTGGAACCTGGCCTATCCGTTGGCGCTGGTGGCTGTGTTGTCCGCGCTGCCGGTCAATGAACTGCCGCTGGTGCTGCAGGTTGTGCTCACGCTGGCGATCGTGGTGCCGATGGGACCGATGATGTACCGCCTGATGTACCAGCCGATCGCCTCTGCGCCGGTGCTGATCCTGCTGATCGTGTCCGTGGCCCTGCATATCGCGATGGTGGGCCTGGGGCTGCTGTTCTTCGGCGCCGAGGGGCACAGAACGCCGGCCTTCAGCGAGCTCAGCTTCGATCTCGGCCCGCTGATGGTGACGGGGCAGACGATCTGGGTGCTGGTGGTGTCGGTGCTGCTGATCGTGGCGCTCTACCAGTTCTTCGAACGCACGCTGTACGGCAAGGCCTTGCGCGCAACCGCGATCAACCGCGTCGGGGCGCAGTTGATGGGGATCTCGCCCGCGCTTGCCGGCAAGCTCACCTTCTTCCTGGCCGCTTTCATTGGCGCGCTCTCGGGCGTGCTGATCGCCCCAATCACCACCATCTATTACGACACCGGATTCCTGATCGGGCTCAAGGGCTTCGTTGCCGCCATCATCGGCGGCCTGGCCAGCTACCCGATCGCCGCGCTGGGCGCCATTGCAGTCGGGTTGCTCGAAGCCTTCGCTTCATTCTGGGCCAGCGCGTACAAGGAAGTCATCGTGTTTACGCTGATCATCCCCGTGCTGCTGTGGCGTTCGCTGACCAGCCACCACGTGGAGGAGGAAGAATGAGAACCGACCGTCTGGTGCTGGGGGCCTTCCTTGCCCTGCTGTTGATGGTGCCGGCGATCCTGTCGCCGTACTACGTGACGCTGCTCAACTACATCGGCCTGTATGCGATGGTCGCCCTCGGCCTGGTGCTGCTCACCGGCGTGGGCGGGCTCACGAGCTTTGGCCAGGCGGCCTTCGTCGGCCTGGGGGCCTACACCACCGCTGCGCTGACCACGGCGACGGACCTGCCGGCCTGGCTGGCCTGGGTGGGGGCTTCGCCCTGGCTCACGCTTGTGGCGGGCTTGCTCATTACCGCTGCCGTGGCGGTCCTGCTGGGTTCGCTCACGCTCAAGCTGTCGGGCCATTTCCTGCCCTTGGGTACGATCGCCTGGGGCATCAGCCTGTACTTCCTGTTCGGCACCATGCAAAGCCTGGGCGGGCACACCGGCATCACCGGCATTCCGCCCATCGAGTTGTTCGGCTGGACGCTCGATGGCGGCGGCGAGATCTTCTACCTGATCTGGGCCTTCCTGCTGCTGGGCATGCTCACCACCCACAACCTGCTCGACTCGCGCGAAGGGCGCGCGATCCGCGCCTTGAAAGGAGGCAGGGTGATGGCAGAGGCGATGGGTGTCGACACCGGCCGTGCGCGCATGATCATCTTCGTGATTGCCGCGCTGCTGGCCTGTGCCTCGGGCTGGCTGTATGCGCACATGCAGCGCTTCGTGAACCCGACTCCGTTCGGTGTGCATATCGGCATCGAGTATCTATTCATGGCGGTGGTCGGCGGTGCTGGCTATGTGTGGGGGGCGATCGTCGGCGCGGGCGTCATCACCGTGCTCAAACAGTGGCTGCAGGATTGGCTGCCGAGCCTGCTGGGCGCGAGCGGCAACTTCGAGATGATCGTATTCGGCATCCTGATGGTGCTGGTGCTGCACCGCGCCCGTGAGGGCCTGTGGCCGATCCTCAAGAAGCTTGTGCCGATGCGTACCATCCACAAGACGATCGATGCCCAGGCCGAGCCTCTGCCGCGGCGTACGCTGCCCGCGCCCGGGACGCTGATCCTCGAGGCCAAGGACGTCACGCGCAGGTTCGGCGGTCTGGTGGCGAACAACAACATGAGCCTCGAGGTCAAGGCCGGCGAGATCCTCGCCTTGATCGGCCCCAACGGTGCGGGCAAGAGCACGATGTTCAACCAGATCTCGGGTGTCGATACGCCGACCTCGGGCGAGGTGCTGTTCCTGGGCAAGCCGGTGGCCGGTCGTGACTCGCGTGAGATCGCCCGCATGGGCATGAGCCGCACGTTCCAGCATGTGAAGCTGCTGCCCACCATGAGCGTGCTCGAGAACGTGGCCATCGGCGCACACCTGCGCAGCCACAAGGGCGTGCTCAGCTCGGCCTGGCGCCTGGACCGCGCCGAAGAGGCGCGCATCCTCAAGGAGGCCGCGCACCAGATCGAGCGTGTGGGTCTCAAGGACCATATGTTCGACGAGGCCGGCAGTCTTGCGCTTGGCCAGCAGCGCATCCTCGAGATCGCACGGGCCCTGTGTGCCGACCCCTGCCTGCTGCTGCTCGACGAACCCGCGGCCGGCCTGCGCTACAAGGAAAAGCAGGCGCTCGCCGAACTCCTGAAGAGGCTGCGCTCGGAAGGCATGGCCACGCTGATCGTCGAGCACGACATGGATTTCGTGATGAACCTGGTCGATCGCGTGGTGGTGATGGAGTTCGGCCAGAAGATCGCCGAAGGCCTGCCGGAAGAGGTGCAGCAGAACCCGGCGGTGCTTGAAGCCTATCTGGGCGGCGTGGAGTGAGCGAGGAGAACGCGATGACACAACAAACCCAAGCCAGCGCGCCCTCGAACGCGAGTGCGAAGAACCCGGTGCTCGAGGTCAAGGAGCTGTGTGTGTCCTACGGCAAGGTGGAGGCGCTGACCAACGCCAGCATCACCGTCGGCGAGGGCCAGATCGTCACCGTGATCGGCCCCAACGGGGCGGGCAAGACGACGATGCTGTCGGCGATCATGGGGGTGCTCGGTTCCAGAGGGCAGGTCGCCTTCGACGGCAGCCTGGAGGTGGTACCCGAGGTCGAGCGCATGGTTGCGCGCGGCATGACCCTGGTGCCGGAGAAGCGCGAGCTTTTCGGCGAGATGAGTGTCGAAGACAACCTGGTGCTTGGCGCCTTCCAGCGCTACCGCATGGGCAAGCGCGACCACGCGCAGACGCTCGAGGAGGTCTATGCGCTGTTCCCGCGTCTGAAGGAGCGCCGCGATCAGCACGCCGGCACGATGTCGGGTGGCGAGCGCCAGATGCTGGCGGTGGGCCGCGCGCTGATGGCCAAGCCCAAGCTGCTGATGCTCGACGAGCCGAGCCTCGGGCTTGCGCCGCTGATCGTGCGCGAGATCTTCCGCATCATCAGCGAGCTGCGCCGGCGCGGCGTGTCGATCCTGCTTGTCGAGCAGAACGCGCGCGCCGCGCTGCAGGTGGCCGACTACGCCTATGTGCTCGAGACCGGCCAGATCGCCATGCAGGGCCCGGCGCACGAACTCGCGGATGACCCGCGCGTGATCGAGGCCTATCTCGGCTTTGGTGGCAAGCACCAGGCGATGCTGTCGACCTGAGCTCGCCCGCGAAGCCGGACCCCAAACGTTAAAGGACATTCCCATGGACGCGATGCGCATCCTGATGGACGAACACCAGTCGCTGGCGGCGATCATCCACGCCATCCGCCACATGATCGGCGAGATCGGTGCGGGCCGCCTGCAGCCCGACCACAAGTTGCTCGAGGCGATGGTGCACTACCTCGATGCCTACCCCGAAAGGCGCCACCACCCGAAGGAAGACGAGTTCCTCTTCGGGCCGCTGCGCGCACTCACGCATGATGCCGATGCCGCGCTCGACCGTCTCGAAGCCGAGCACGCTCAAGCCGAGGCGCGCATCGCCGTGCTGGACGCTGCGGTCAAGGGCTACGCGCAGGACCCCACGGGCGGACTCGAGGCTTTCAAGCGTGCCTTCGAGGACTATGCGGCCTTCTACCGCAGCCACATGATCACCGAGGAGCGTGAGGTGCTGCCGCTGATCCGCAAGCACTTCACCGCCGAGGACTGGGACAGGGCCAATGCCGGCTTCATTGCCGATGATCCCTTGAGCGGCGCGCGCGCCGGCGCCAGGGCAGGCGAGGAGGACTTTGCGCAGATCTTCTCCCGGCTGGTCGCTGCCGCACCGGCGCCGATCGGGCTTGGTGCGGGGCCGTACAAGGCCGATTAGCGCGCTGCACCGCCCTTTCGGCGGCGAGGGCCGCGCTGCGGCGGAGGATCCGGGCTAGAATTCCGGCATCAATTCCATTTGGCCGGGCAGCCCGCGCGCACGCCCGGCTTCAGCAGCGGTGAATGTGTGAGCGCCGAAAACAACAACGCCAGCCCCGGATCTACTTCTTCCTCTCCCACCGTGCCGCGGGTCGATGACGCCACGGCTCAGTTCGTCGCCTGGGTGCGCGGCGCGGCGCCTTATATCCACGCCTTTCGCGGCCGTACCTTCGTCGTCGGATTCGGTGGCGAGGTGGCAGCCGGTGAGCGCGCACAAAGCCTCGCCTACGACTGCAACCTTCTCGCGGCGCTCGGCATCCGCCTCGTGCTGGTGCATGGCGCGCGTCCCCAGATCGACGCCGAGCTTGCTCGTCGCGGCCTGGAGTCGCGCTTCCACCACGGTTTGCGCGTCACCGATGCAGAGGCGCTCGAGTGCGTCAAGTCGGCCATGGCGGTGACCCGCTTCGAGGTCGAGGCGCTGCTCTCCCAGGGCTTGCCCAATACCCCGATGGCCGGCAGCTATATGCGCGTGACCGGTGGCAACTTCATCACCGCGCGGCCAGTGGGGGTGATGGAAGGCGTCGATTACCAGTACACCGGCGCCGTGCGCAAGATCATCGCCGACGAGATCAACGCCGACCTCGACCAGCAGAACGTTGTGCTCATCACGCCGCTCGGCGTGTCGCCGGCCGGCGAGATCTTCAATCTGGCCATGGAAGAAGTGGCCGAGGCGGTGGCGATCGCACTCAAGGCCGAGAAGCTCATTTACCTTTGCGACGCCCCTGGCTTGCTTGACGAGGCAGGCCTGCTCATCGAGTCGGTCACCGCGGACGAGGCCCAGCGCAAGCTCGACACTGGCGAAGGCCTGACCGAGGACCTGCACTTCTTCCTGCCGAGTGCGATTCGTGCAGTACGCAAGGGTGTTGCACGCTGCCACCTCATCGATCGCGACCTCGACGGCGGCCTGCTGCTCGAGTTCTTCACCCATGCCGGCGTCGGTACGGTGGTGTCGCGCGACCCGCTGTTCCGCCTGCGTGAGGCCTCGGTGGACGACGTGGCGGCGCTGGTGTCGTTGATATCGCCGATGGAGGCCGACGGCACCCTGGTCAGGCGCGGGCGTGAACTGCTGGAACAAGAGATCGAACGCTTCACCGTGGTCGAACACGATGGTGTTCTGGTCGGCTGCGCAGCGCTTTATCCGTTCAGCGAGGACAACGCGGCCGAACTCGCCTGCCTGGCGGTCATGCCCGAGTATCGCCGAGCCGGGCTCGGCGACCAGCTGCTGCGGCGCATCGAGCGGCGGGCGCGCCTGCAGCGCCTGGAGCGCCTGTTCGTGCTCACCACGCGCACCGCACACTGGTTCCGCGAGCGCGGCTTCAGCGAGATCGGCCCGGAGGCGCTGCCGCGCCAGAAGCGCGAGCTCTACAACCTTCAGCGGCGCTCGAAGGTGTTCGTCAAGACCTTATGATCTGGGGGCGCAAGCTGGACCGGGACGATGAGCTCGCCAGCCTGCGCGAGCTGGCCGAGGGCGTTCACGGCGTCGAGGCCTTGTTCGACGAGGCGCTGCGTCTGACCTGGATCAGTCCCTCGATTGGCCGGCTCACCGCGCAGGCGCCTGCCGACTGCATTGCGGCCGGGGACTTCTTTGCGTTCCTGCTCCACGAGTCGGATCGCGATTTCTGTCGGCGCATGGCCAGGCAGGTGCTCGACACCGGCTTGCCGCAGGATTTCGAGTTGCGTCTGGTGGCGCGCGATGGGCGGGTGGTGTGGGTCGCCATGCACTGGCGGCGTCGGGCTGGCGGCCTGCGCCTGTCGGCCGAGGATATCCAGGCGCGCAAGGAGGCCGAGTACGCATTGCTCGAGACGGTGGCCGAGTTGCGCCGCGCTCAGGCCCTGCGTGAGCACTACCTGTTGCGCAGCAACGACGAGCGCCAGCGTTTGTCGGCCCTCTTGAATCTGATCCGCTTGGGGATCCTGTTCATCGATCATGACCGTCGCGTGCTTTACCACAACCGCGCCATGCTCGAAATCTGGGCCTATCCGCCCGCTACGGAGCTGGTCGGCAGCAGGGAGGCCGTGCTCAAGCGCCAGGCCGCGCACGTGCTGGCAGATCCTGAAGCGTACTTCGGTCATATCGATGCGGTGGTGGGTGGCCGGGAATCCGCAAGCGAGGAGCACGAGTTCGTATTCGCTGATGGTCGTGTGGTGACCGATCGCTCGGCCGTCGTGCAGGGGGGGGAGCAGGGGCGAGGTATCGGCCGGGTGTGGATCTACGAGGACGTGAGCGAGGCACGCCGGACCTCGCGGCAGTTGGTAGAGCTGGCGGTGCGCGACGAACTGACCGGGCTCTACAATCGCCGCCGTTTCCATGAGGAGCTCGAGCGCTTGCTCGCGGACGCCGAGCGGCGACATTCGGCAGTGGGCCTGCTCGCTTTCGATCTCGATGGCTTCAAGCCCATCAACGACTCATTCGGGCACCAGGCCGGAGACGAGGTGCTCGTTGGACTTGCACGGGCGCTCGGGCGCATCGTGCGCAGGAACGAACTGCTTTTCCGTATCGGTGGCGACGAATTTGCCCTGCTTGTGCCCGATGCGAGCATTGATGAGTTGCTCGAGCTTTCGCACCGTTTGCTTGAGACGGTCGCGGCGTCGCGATTCTGCTTCGAGGGTGATGAAGTGGGTGTTACCGCGAGCGTGGGCATTGCGCGCTTCCCGGCAAACGCCCGACGTGGTGATGCGCTCGTGGCGGCGGCCGACGAGGCGCTCTACCGCTCCAAGAGCGAGGGGCGCAACCGCGCGACGGTGTCGGGACGGATGGGCGCCTAGGGTTTGCGCCGAATCGGCTAGAATCGGGGCTTCGTGTATCAATGAACCCGACAGCAGAGAGGATTGAAAGATGGCTCGCATGGTCAACTGCGTGAAGCTCGGTCGCGAGGCCGAAGGTCTGGACCTTCCGCCGGTTCCGGGCGCGCTCGGCAAGCGCATCTTCGAGAGCGTTTCGAAAGAGGCATGGCAGCAGTGGGTCAAGTACCAGACCATGCTGATCAACGAGAACCGCCTCAACCTGATGGATGCGCGCGCGCGCAAGTACCTCGCCGAACAGATGGAGAAGCACTTCTTCGAAGGTGGCGCGGATCAGGTCTCAGGCTACGTACCGCCCAGCAACTGAACCCGGGCGATCGGCAAGAAAAACGGGGATGCCTGCGCATCCCCGTTTTTCTTTTACCGCGGCTTCGATTCGTGCGGACGCTCAGTGCTTTCCGCCGAGCACGGCTTGCGTGTTTTCGAAGCGCACGTCTTCGCCGCTCACCATATAGACGACGTGCTCGGCGACGTTCATCGCGTGATCACCGATGCGCTCGATCGACTTGGCGATGAACAGCGTCTCCAGGCTGCTGGTGATGGTGCGCGGGTCTTCCATCATGTAGGTGATGAGCTGGCGCATCGTGCCCTTGAACTGGGTGTCGACCTCGGCGTCCTTGAGCTTGATCTCCTGAGCGTGGCTGGCGTCTGCGCGGGCGAAGCCGTCGAGCGCGGTACGCAGCATCTCGAGCACGAGTTGAGCGGACTGGCTCAGGCCCACGCGCGGCGTGAAAGGGACGTCGGCCGAATGCAGGCGGCGGGCTGCCTTCGCGATCTTCTTGGCTTCGTCACCGATGCGCTCGAGGTCGGCCACGGCCTTGATTGCCGACAGTACGAAGCGCAGGTCGGTGGCGGCAGGTTGGCGCCGGGCGATGAGCCGGCTGCATTCGTCATCGAGCTTGATCTGCGCGAGGTTGACTTCCTTGTCTCCCGCTGTAACCGCATCCAGCAGGGCCAGGTCGCCACTTGCCAGGCCTTCCAGCGCGCGTGCGACCTGGGTTTCGACCAGACCGCCCATCTGCAGTACGCCGCGGCGGATTTCTTCGAGTTCGACGTCGAACTGCTTAAGAGTGTGTTGAGTCATTGTTGCCATGGTCCAGTCGGAAGAAATGGAAGGCTAGCAGGCGTTTGTTAAGCTTTTGTTTCATTCTGCTCTTGCCGTCCTGATTTGCTCCGCCCTATCGAACGTAGCGCTCGACGCCGCCGGCGGTTGCCAGCAGCAGGATGTCGGCGCCGCGCTCGGCGAACAGGCCGTTGGTGACGACGCCGACGATCTGGTTGATGCGCGCTTCCATCTCGATCGGGGTATCGATCGACAGGCCGTGGACGTCGAGGATCAGGTTGCCGTTATCGGTCACGAAGCCCTCGCGCATGCGGGGTTCGCCGCCCAGGCGCCGCAGCGCACGGGCGACGTGGCTGCTCGCCATCGGGATCACCTCGACCGGTAGCGGGAAGCGGCCAAGCACGTCGACGCGCTTGCTGGCGTCGCAGATGCACACGAAGCGCTCGGCAACCGCGGCGACGATCTTCTCGCGCGTCAGGGCGCCGCCGCCGCCCTTGATCATGGCGAAGCCTGCGTCGATCTCGTCGGCGCCATCGACGTATACAGGGAGGGTGTCGATGCTGTTCAGATCGAACACGTCGATGCCGTGCGCGCGCAGGCGGGCCGAACTCGCCTCGGAGCTCGATACGGCGCCGCGGATGCGTTCACGCATGCCGGCCAGGGCGTCGATGAAGTGGTTGACCGTCGAGCCGGTACCGACGCCGACGATGGTGCCCTCGGTGATGTAGTCCAGCGCGGCATGGGCGGCGGCTTTCTTGAGTTCGTCCTGGGTCATGGCTTGGGGTCCGGGAGGATGGCTGCTCAGAGCAGGCCGTGAAAGGGTTGAACGTAAACGGTGTCGCCCGGTTGCACCGACAGGCAGTCCTCGGGAAGGACGACGAAGCAGTCGGCCTCCGACATCGAGCTGAGCACGCCCGAGCCCTGAGCGCCGGCGAGGGCGACCGAGCATGCCGCGCCGTCGCGCTGCAGGCGTCCGCGCAGGTACTCGGTCCGTCCTGGCTGCTTGCGCAGGGTGAAGGCCGCCTGGACGGCAAAGCGCTGGGCGGGAGGCAGTGGGGTGACGCCCATGAGCTTGAGCAACGCGTCCTGGACGAACTGAAAGTAGGTGACCATGACGGCGACCGGGTTGCCCGGGAGTCCGAACAGCACTGCATTGCGGATGCGGCCGAAGGCCATCGGCCGTCCAGGCTTGATCGCCAACTTCCAGAACGCGACCTCGCCCATGCGCGCCATCATCTCGCGGATGAAGTCCGCCTCTCCCACCGAGACGCCGCCGCTGGTGATGATCACGTCGGCCGCTTCCGACGCGTCGCGAAAGGCCGCCTCCAGCGCATCGGGCCGGTCGGGGATGACCCCCATGTCAATCAAGTCGCAGCCCAGCCGGGACAGTGCGCCGAAGAGGGTGTAGCGGTTGCTGTCATAGACCTCGCCAGGGCAGAGCGGCCGGCCGATCGAGGCGATCTCGTCCCCGGTGGAGAAAAATGCCACGCGCAGTGGCCGGTATACATCCACTTCGGCAATGCCCAGGGAGGCGATCAGGCCGAGTTCCGCCGGGCCGCAGCGCCGGCCCGCGGCAAGGGCGACCCCGCCTTCGGCAAGATCCTCGCCTGCGCGGCGAAGGTTCTGGCCCTTCTTCTGGCCTGCAGGCACGAAGACCCGGTCGTCGCTGCGGCGCACGACCTCCTGCACGACGATGGTGTCCGCGCCTTGCGGGATCGAAGCGCCCGTCATGATGCGCACTGCCTGGCCCGCGCCGACGATGCCCGAGAACGGCCGTCCGGCGTAGGCCGTGCCGACCACGGCGAGCGCGGTGTCGGTGCCCGCATCGAGATCTGCAGCACGGATCGCGTACCCGTCCATCGCCGAGTTGTCATGCGAAGGTACGTTGTAAGGGGCGATGACGTCGGTACGCAGTACGCGGCCAAGCGCCGCTCGCACAGCCACTTTTTCCCAGCCGCACAGCGGAGAGAGTGAGTCCAGTATGGCTGCGCGTGCCGTATCGACCGACAGAAAGCTGCGTGCGGGATCGGCGCTTGAGCTGGAGGAATTCATGGCTGTCGTGGTCCTGAGTGAGGGCCGGCCTTCGGCGTCAAGGGTCTGGCGTGCGGCAGGTCGCCAGCGTGATCGTGGGCGGGGCGCCACCGTCGCCTCTGCATGCGGACTTGAAAGCGGGGCGGCACGGCGATCTCAGGCGGCGCAATCCTGGCGCAGAGGCTCACCGGAGCGGCGCCGCGCGCGCGCGGGGCCAGCAGCGCAGGGCTCGCCTGGGGCGGCTGGAGCGGACCGAAGAATCGGCGCCGAGGGGCTGGAAACCAGCCGGAAGGGTGGGCTGCGGCGCTCAAGGAGGGCAGGGCTGCGGCCCGCCGCGGCAACCAGGGCGGGTGAGCCGCCCCCGTTGCCGCGGACTGCAGTTGCTTAGCGCAGGCCGGCAGCGTAGTCCGAAACGGCCTTGATTTCCGCATCGGTCATCTTGAGCGCAATCATGCGCATCATGCTGTTCGGGTCGTTGTGGCGAACGCCGTCGCGGAAGGACTTCATCTGCGCTTCGGTGTACTCGGCGAACTGCCCGGACAGGCGCGGGTACTGTGCAGGCATGCCGGCGCCGGCGGGGCCGTGACAGGCTGCGCACGCAGGTACGCCCTTGTCGGCGATACCGGCACGCCAGATGGCACGGCCGCGCTCGATGGTGTCGAGGTTCTTGGCCGGCTCGGGCTGCAGCTCGAAGGAGGCGTAGTAGCGTGCCAGCGCCCGCATGTCGTCTTCCTCGAGGCCGGCGACCATGGCCGACATGACTGCGTTTTCACGCGCCGGGGTGTTGCCGTTCCAGCCCTTGAATTCGCGCAGTTGCTTGAAGAGGTAGTCTTCATGCTGCCCGGCGATCTTCGGGTTGGCCGAGAGCTGGCTGTTGCCATCGGCGCCGTGACAGGCCGCGCAGAGCGTCTCGGCGGTCTGTTTCGCCTTGGCGAGGTCCGGAGCCTGGTCCTGAGCCTGGAGGCTGCCGGCGACCAGCAACAACGACGAGAGCAGCAGGGAACGCTTGATCATGATGTCCTCGGAAAGCCGTGAGTGATTATTTCAAACGCGGTATTCTATAACACGAAACCCCGCTTGCGCGATGCGAAGTGGGGTTTATCCCGCAGCCAACCGGCTTTTCCGGCCGATTCTTCATGCCAATTTTCCGCAACGCACAATTCGAGATCTCGATCGCCAAGCCATCCGGCCTGCCTCCGCCCTCCGGGCCGGAGGTTGCCTTCGCAGGGCGTTCCAATGCCGGCAAGTCGAGCGCGATCAATACGCTCGCCGGACACGTCCGCCTGGCTTACGTGTCGAAGACGCCTGGGCGTACCCAGCTCATCAACTTCTTTCGTCTGAACAATGGCGCGCTGCTCGTCGACCTGCCGGGCTACGGTTACGCGGCCGTCCCGGAGAAGGTCAGGCGTGACTGGCAAGGCCTGATCGAGACCTACCTGAAGAAGCGCGAGAGCCTCATCGGCCTGGTGCTCATCATGGACTCGCGCCACCCGCTCACGCCGCTCGATCGCCAGATGATCAACTGGTTCGCTGGCACCGGGCGACCGATGCATGTCCTGCTGACCAAGAGCGACAAGCTGTCGCGTGGCGCGGCTGCGGCGACCTTGCAGGATGTGCGAGCGCAGCTGCGTCCGCTCGGCCCGCTCGTTACCGTGCAACTCTTTTCGAGCTTGAAGAAGAGCGGCGTGGAGGAGGCGGAGAGGGTGATCGGTGGCTGGCTCAACGGGGAGGCTGCGCCCCCCGATGAAGCTGGAGAGGAAACAAAAGCCCCCGACCAGGGGACTTAGTCGGGGGCCAAAAATGCCTCACGGGGCGTGAGGCACCCGCTCAGGGAGGTGAAGCGGGAGATGGCCGGCAAGCGGCCGGGCGCCATCTGCTTGCTAAGATGCATGACTTCGGCCGGAAGTTCCGCGGCCACTGCCCGGGCAGCCTTTGAGAATTTGCGAGAACAGCGAGAACACACTATGCGACCGACTGGAGCATTCCCCTCGATCCGCATGCGCCGCATGCGTCGTGACGATTTTTCGCGGCGATTGATGCGCGAGCATGTGCTGACTGCGGACGACCTCATCTACCCGGTTTTCGTCCTCGATGGCAGCGCGCGCAGCGAGGCCGTGCCGTCCATGCCTGGCGTGGAGCGGGTGTCGATCGACCGCCTGCTGAAGGTGGCCGAGGAGGCGGTGGCGCTGGGTGTGCCGGCGTTGGCGCTGTTTCCAGTCATCGATGCCGCAGGCAAGACCGAGGGGGCTGAGGAGGCGTGGAATCCCGATGGTCTTGTGCCGCGCACCGTCCAGGCCCTCAAGGCGCGTTTCCCCGAGCTTGGTGTGATCACCGACGTCGCGCTCGATCCCTACACCAGCCACGGCCAGGATGGCCTGATCGATCCCGCAGACCCGCGCGGCTATGTCATGAACGACGAGACGCTCGAGGCGCTGGCCAAGCAGGCGCTGTGCCATGCACAGGCGGGCGCGGACGTGGTGGCACCCTCCGACATGATGGATGGGCGGGTCGGGCGCATCCGTGCCGAGCTCGATGCGGGCGGGCACATCCACACGCGCATCCTCGCCTACTCGGCCAAGTATGCCTCGAGCTTCTACGGCCCTTTCCGTGATGCCGTCGGTTCCGCGGGCAACCTGGGCAAGGGCAACAAGTACACCTACCAGATGGATCCGGCCAACAGCGACGAGGCGATCCGTGAGGTTGCGCTCGACATCGCAGAGGGGGCGGACATGTTCATGGTGAAGCCGGGCATGCCGTATCTCGATATCGTGCGGCGGGTCAAGCAGGAGCTCGAGGTGCCGACCTACGTTTATCAGGTCAGTGGCGAGTATGCGATGCTCAAGGCGGCTGCGGCCAATGGCTGGCTCGACGAGAAGGCGTGTGCGCTCGAGGCGCTGCTTGCCTTCAAGCGCGCGGGCGCGGATGGCATCCTCACTTACTACGCGCTCGACGCCGCGCGCTGGATGAAAGCCGGCGCGTGAGCGGGTGGATGGAGATGGAGGAGGTGGCAAACGGCGTGACGCTGCGACCGATGCGGCAGGCTGACCTTGGCGCGGTGCTGGCAATTCAGCGCCTCGCCTACGGCGACGATTACCAGGAGGGCGCCGAGGTGTTCGCCCGCAAGCTCGCACTCGCGCCCGCTGCGTGCTGGTTTGCCGAGCATGGGGGTAAGGCACTCGGCTATGTCTTTGCTCACCCCTGGTCGTCGGGTGTTCCTCGCCTGCATGCGCCGATCGAGCGCCTGCCGGACGTCCTCGAGCAGGGCTTCCTGCACGATCTCGCGGTGTCGCCCGCAGCGCGCGGGCTGGGCCTTGGACGGGCCTTGTTCGGCAAGGTGCAGGCCTGGTCTCGGGCGAGCAATCTGCAGGCTCTCGGCTTGGTCGCGCTCGCCGATGCGGTCGATTTCTGGCGCGGGCTTGGTTTTGCTGCCGATGGCGCTGAGTTGCCCTGTGGGTACGGTGCAGGGGCGCTCTACATGCGTCGCTCCGCGGTCTGATCGCCTCAGGCAAGCAGGGCGCCGAGGCGTCGGCGCAGGTCTAGGATCGAGGCCAGCTTCAGATCCACATACCCCGGCGTGCGCAGACCTCGGCCAACCAGCACCGTGCGCATGCCCAGGCGCTTGGCCGTGCGCAGATTCACCGCTGAGTCTTCGAGCATGATGCAGTGCGCCGGGTTGAGACGGTGCGCACTCAGCAGGCTGCGATAGGCGCGAATGCCGGGTTTGGGGTGGAAGTCCAGGTCCTCGATGCCGATCACTGTCTCGAACAGATCGGACACGCCCATGATGTCGAGGACGGCGTTCGCATAATGGCGGGGTGCGTTGGAGAACACGAAGCGCCGACCGGGCAGTTTGCGCAGCATGCCGCGCAGGGCGCGATCGAATACCATCATTTCGTGCAGGCGGTCGAAGCGGTGAGTTTCGTGCAGGAAATGGCGTGGATCGGTGCCGTGGTGGCGCATCAGGCCGAGCAGCGTGGCGCCGTAGCGGTGCCAGTAGTGTGTGCGCAAGGCGTTGGCCTCGCCGCGGGCCAGCCCGAGGTGCTGCTCGAGATAGTCCGTCATGCTGCGGTTGATGTGCGGGAAGATGTGCGGGCTGGCGTTGTGCAGGGTGTTGTCGAGGTCGAATAGCCAGATCGGGGTGCGGGGCATCTTGTTCGGCTTCCGTGTCGGGGTCAGCGTCCGCCGTGGCGAGGCTGGAACCGCACGATGCTGCGGCCATCGTCGGTGGTCTTCGCTGCCGTTTTCCAGGCATGGCCCTGGATGATCTCGAAGGTTGCGGGCAGTCGGCCGTCCTTGCGCAGGCGCTCGTATGCGGCGCGCGCGGCTTGCCAGCCGCTGCGCCCGGACAGGCCGCGCGGGCGGTTCGTCGCTGCGTTGCGTGCGCCGCAGGCACGCAGGTCGGCGAACAGGGTGTCGAGATCGGTGTAGGTGAGGGTCAGCACTTCCATGTCCATCACCGGGTCGGAGAAACCGGCTTGCACAAGGGCGTCGCCGAGGTCGTGCATGTCGATGAAGCGGTGCACGCGTTCGCCGTGGGTGGTCGGCAGGGTCGCACGCAGTTCGCGCAGCGTGTCGGGGCCGAGGGTGGAGAACATCAGCAGTCCGCCCACCTCGAGGCTGCGGTGAGCCTCCTTGAATACCGGCAAAGGGTCGGTCAGCGCGGGCAGCATGAGGTTGGACCAGATCAGGCTCAGGCTCGCTCGCGCCAGCGGCAGCGCTGCAGCGTCGGCCACCAGGTGCGGCAGTGGGGTTGCGGGATGCCTGCCGAAGAGGCGGTCGAGCAGGCCGCGACCACCCGTGGTGTTCGCGCGCGTGCGCGCGCCGGCCCGGGCCAGCATTGCGGGAGAAAAGTCGGCGGCGAGTACACTTGCCTCGGGGAAGCGTGCGCTGAGGCGGGCGAGGTCTGCGCCGGTGCCGCAGCCGAGGTCGAGGATGCGCCGCGGCGCGATGCGTATGTAGTCGAGACGCTCATCCATTCGCCGTGCGACTTCGCGGGCAAGGACGTCGGCGCCGTCGACCGTGCCCGCTGCACGCTCGCAGCGGCGGCGCAGTAGTGCGCGGTCGAGCGCGAAGACCGGGGCGGTATCGGTGCTCATCGCTGCGGGTTGCGGTCTGGCGGCTTCGACACCGTTGTCATGAGCGGCATTCCGGGCTGTAATTGCGAGGTGCGCATGTTCTTTCATCGGAAGAAAACTTGTCAAACTCCGCGCTTGATCTGCTCGCCCTGTGGCAACGCGTCGCCGACGTCCTTGCGCCGCAGGATTGCTTCGTCTGCGGAGCGAATGCGGGTGGCCAGGCTGTGTGCGAGCACTGCGTTGCAGAGTTGCCGCGGCGTCCCGCAACGGCGTGCCCGCGTTGCGCCTTGCCGGGGCTGGCGGGGGCCGAGTGCGCAGCCTGTCAGCGTACGCCTCCCGCGTTCGATGCGACACGCGCCCTGTACGATTTCGCATTCCCTGTCGATGCGATGGTGCATGCGCTCAAGTATCGGCATCAACTCGCGCTGGCATCATTCTTTGCCGATGCGCTCATCGCGCTTGCGCGCGACTTCGGCGGCGATGCGGACCTGGTATTGCCGATGCCATTGCATCCGCTGCGCCTGGCCGAGCGTGGGTTCAACCAGGCAGTCGAGATCGCACGCCCCTATGCGAGAGCAAGGGGCTTGCCGCTCGCGCTCGCCCTTGTCGCCAAGGTGCGCAACGCCGAGCCGCAGGCCGGCCTGGACCGCGCGGCACGCTTGCGCAATCCGCGCGGCGCTTTCGGCTGCGACACCGCACTCCATGGCAAGCGGGTCATCGTGGTGGATGACGTGATGACTACGGGCGCCACCCTCGACGAACTTGCACGCTGTCTCAAGTTGCGCGGTGCGGCGTGGGTGGGCAACCTGGTGGTCGCGCGTACCCCCGCCCCTTACTGAACAGGCCGTGCTGCGGTACAGTGCGCGCCCGATACCCCTTCCGTTTCCGCATGGGCCCCGATGTTCGAGATCGTCCTCTACCAGCCCGAGATTCCGCCCAATACCGGCAATGTGATCCGCCTCGCGGCCAACAGCGGCTGCCGCCTGCATCTGGTCGAGCCGCTCGGTTTCGACCTGACGGACAAGCAGTTGGCCAGGGCCGGGCTCGATTACCACGACCTCACCTGCGTGAGCGTGCACTCGGACTGGGCGCATTGCCTGGAGGTACTTGCTGGCCGCCGGATGTTCGCCCTCACTACGCGCGGAACGGTACGTCATGACAAGGTGGCTTGGCTGCCCGGCGATGTTCTCGTCTTCGGTCCCGAAAGCAGGGGCTTGCCCGACGCCGTTCTGGATACGTTCGCGCCGGAGCAGCGCATTCGCATCCCGATGCGCCCGACCAATCGCAGCGTGAATCTCTCGAACTCGGTCGCGATCGTGACCTATGAGGCCTGGCGCCAGCACGATTTTGCCGGGGCGCTTGCGGTTTAGCGCCCGATGGCTGCAGATCGACGTCGCATGCTACGGCGCCGAGCCGATGCGGCCCGTAGCACTGCGCGGTCCATGCGGGTTACTCGTCGCGGGGGTCGCGGGCGAGCAGCAGCTCAACCGCCTTGCGAGCATTGAGGCCGTGGTGGAGCAGGGCG
The DNA here is from genome assembly GCF_029588855.1 of Thauera mechernichensis. Lineage (NCBI taxonomy): Bacteria > Pseudomonadati > Pseudomonadota > Betaproteobacteria > Rhodocyclales > Zoogloeaceae > Thauera > Thauera mechernichensis. The sequence goes on from NZ_JARQZE010000017.1 coordinate 23,446, forward strand.
TCGATCGCCTCGCAGATCGGCATCTCGATGGCGTGGCGATGGGCGAGCCCCACCACTTCGCGCGCCGTCGATACCCCTTCGGCAACATGACCAAGTTCGCGCAGGATGTCGTCCAGCGTCTTTCCGGCAGCCAGGGCGAGGCCGACACGCCGGTTGCGTGAAAGGTCGCCGGTGCAGGTCAGGATCAGGTCGCCCATGCCGGCAAGGCCCATCAGCGTTTCCGCGCGACCGCCCAGCGCCTGGGCGAGGCGGGCGATTTCGGCCAGTCCGCGCGTAATGAGCGCGGCACGGGCATTGAGGCCGAAGCCCATGCCGTCGGAGACCCCCGCAGCAATTGCCATCACATTCTTGACCGCGCCGCCGATTTCGCAGCCGACGAGGTCGGTGTTGGCGTACAGGCGCAGGCGCGGTTGATGCAGCGCTCCGATCCAGTGGCGGGCAAAAGCGGGGTCGTGGGCAGCCAGGGTGATGGCGGCAGGCAGTCCGCGTGCGACCTCTGCGGCGAAGCTCGGGCCAGTCAGAACCCCGCACGGCGCATCCTTGCCGAGCTCTTCGGCCACGATCTCGTGCGGGAGCAGGCCGGTACCCGCCTCGAAGCCTTTGCAGGCCCATAGCAGCGGGGTCGCCGGCTGCAGGCGGTGGAGCTGGCGTGCGGTGTCACGCAGCCCGGACAGCGGGGTCACGACGAGATGAAGGTCGGCGCGGTGTGCCGCAGTTTCAAAATCGGGTTCGATGGCCAAGGCGTCGTGGAGCCGAACGCCCGCCAGGTATCGCAGGTTTTCGCGGCGATCCGCCATCTCGCCGAGATGTACGCGGTCGCGGCCCCACAGGCAGACGTCGTGGCTCGCGCTGAAAGCCTGGGCGAGCGCGGTGCCCCAGGCGCCCGCGCCGAAGACGGCAATGCGGCAGCGCTTCACAGGCCCCACACCTCACTCACGCGCACGTAGCCCTCGACGCCGTCGCGATGGCGCACGCGCGCCCAGCCCACCGCTGCCGGCTCGACGAGATCGAGCACGACGTTTCGTGTGGCTTCGAAGCTCACGGCTGCATCCTCGCGAGCTTCCCGGCGGATGCTTGCGCGTTCCACGGACACCATCACGGTGCGTCGCGGCACGAGCACATGGCCTTCAATCCAGCTCAGGCTGCCTTCAGGGTCGCGCACCCGTACCCAGCCGTCCTGAGTGACGATGATCTCGAGTGGTGTGCCTGCACGCAGCACGAACAGCTGTCGCCCTTGTGGCGAGGGTGCGTCGCGGACGACTGCCTCCTCGCCGAGCGAGCGGAACTCGATCGCCTGGGCGCTCGCCATGGCCGGGGCCGCGCTCGCGGCAAGCACCGACAGGAACCGTAGCCCGGTCTGCCAGTGTGCGGTCCTGCGATGCCCGGCGTTCATGAGCGTGGTCTCACTGAATGGGGACTTCGGCAGGCGCGCCCTGGCTGGCCTGCTGGCGCTGCGCCTGATAGAGCGCCTCGAAGTTGACCGGCGACAGCAGCACGGGCTGGAAGCCGGCGCGGGTGACGGCGTCGGAAACCGCTTCGCGGGCATACGGGAAGAGAATGTTCGGGCAGCCGATCATCATCACCGGCTCGAGATCGGCTTCGGGCAGATTGCGGATCTGGAAGATGCCGCACTGGGCCACTTCGACGAGGAACAGGGTGCGGTCCTCGCCGATCTTCGCGCTTACGGTGACGGTCAGCGCAACCTCATAGACGCCCTCGTCGACCGCCTGCCCGGAAGTGCGCAGCTGAACGTTGATCTGCGGGCTCTCGCGTTCGAGGAAGATCTGCGGTGCGCCGGGAACCTCGAGCGAGAGGTCCTTTACGTACAGCTTTTCGATGGAGAAGACGGGTTGGGTATTTTCCGACATGGATGAGAGTCCGTTCAGGGTTCGTTCAGTAAAGGGCGGTTGCGCTGGTCCGTGCTTCAGGCAGGCTCGCCACGCAGCAATGCATCGAGCTTGCCTGCGCGGTCGAGTGCGTGGAGGTCGTCGCAGCCACCGACATGGTAGTCGCCAATGAAGATCTGTGGAACCGTTCGCCGCCCGCTTGCCTTCATCATTTCTTCGCGGCGTGCAGGGTCGAGGTCCACGCGGATCTTGTCGAACTCGCCGACGCCCTTGTGCAGAAGAAGCTGCTCTGCCCGAATGCAGTAGGGGCAGGTGGCGGTCGCATACATGCGGACGCGGGGCTGAGTGCTCATTTGCGCTTCTTGCTGACCGGCTGGCCGGCCTTCTGCCATTCCATCATGCCGCCGCGCAGGTTGTAGAGCTTTTCGAAGCCCGCCTGGCGCAGTTGCTTGATCGCTGTGTTGGAGCGGCTGCCGGTGGCGCAGCACAGGATCACAGGATGGCTCTTGTACTTGTCCATCTCCTTGCTGCGGCGCTCGAGCTCGCCGAGCGGGATGTGGCGCGCGTTGGGAATATGGCCCTGGGCATATTCGCCTTGTTCGCGCACATCGATGATCACCGCGTCTTCACGGTTCACAAGGAGCGTCGCCTCGATCGGCGAGAGTTGGCTCTTGTCGCCGCGGTTGCGGATCATGTCGACCATGAGCCAGGTGCCCGAGAGGGCTGCGAGGGCGGCCCAGTACCAGTTCTGCTGCAGAAAATCCACGAAAGGGGGTGCTCCGTCTGTTGGGTTCGGTTGGGGTCAGCTCTTGCCGGGTTCTACGCCGCAGAAGACCTCGCGCATCAGGACGATCAACTGCAGGGTGCGTTGGTCGCCTACCCGGTAGTAGACCCGGTTGGCGTCCTTGCGCGTCTGCAGCACGCCCTTGTCGCGGAGGATGGCAAGATGCTGGGAGATGTTGCTCTGCGAGGTGCCGACCGCATCGACGATGTCCTGGACGCACTCCTCGCCTTCGCCGAGCACGCACAGGATCTTGAGGCGCAGCGGATGGGCGATCGCCTTCAGGGCGCGAGCAGCGGTTTCGATGTGCTCGTGCTTGTCGATGAGGGCGAATATGTCGTCATTGTTCACGATGAAGTCGGCTCATTGGAAAGCGCTAGTATAAAATAACGTGTTGCCCTGATGCAGGGGTGGCCGCTGTTGGCGACGATTATTGCAGGTGGACGAAGGCGCATTCTGATGTACGTGCATTGCTTCCCGTATCCGGGGAAACCGAACTCTCGTGCCGGGCGTCGAAGCGAACATGCGTGATCGCTCCAGGGCAATGCTGGCGGGACTGGCGCTAGCCTGTATCGGCGCCGTGCTCTCGTCGCCCGCGGCAGCACAGGCTCAGTCGGGGGGCGAGATCGTGGAGCGCCGCTCCGATCTCGAAGACCTCAAGAAGCGTATCCAGGATCTTCAGCAGGACATCGCCCGTACCGAGCAGGTGCGCTCCGGCGCTGCCGAGGCGGTGGTCGAGGCCGAACGCGGCGTGTCGCGCGTCCGTCGGGAGCTTGCCCGCATCGAGGGCGAGCGCCGTGAGGTGGAGAAGATGCTCCGCCTGCTCGAGGCGGAACAGCGTGCCACGGAGCAGCGTATCGAGGCTCGGCGTGGCGAACTCGCGGAGTGGTTGAGGCGTCACTACGTGCATGGCGGTGCCGATGGCGTGGCGCCGCTGCTGTCCGCGCGGGATCCGAACCAGCTTGCGCGTGACGCGCACTATCTCGAACACCTGGGGCGCGCGCGCCTGGGGCTGATCGATGGCCTGCGCACAGACCTGCGCGAGACGGCGGCGCGTGCCGCCGAGATCCAGTCGCGCCGTGACGGCCTGGTGGCGCTCGAGGCTACGCAGCGCAGTCGGCAGGCCGAGCTCGAAGCCGTGCAGGCGCGGCGCAAACAGGCGCTGGCGGAGGTTTCGCGCCAGTTGCAGGACCAGAAGAAGCAGGTCAGCACGCTGCAGCAGGACGAGCAGCGCCTGGCCAAGGTCATCGATACCCTGGTGCGCAGGGCGCGCGAGGCCGCAGCGCGCGAGGCTGCGCGTCGGCTCGCCGAGCAGCGCGAAGCCGAGCGTCGCGCTGCGCAGGCCGCTCTGGCTGCACAGGCGCAGCGCCAGCCTGCAGAGGGTGCCGCATCGCGGCCCACGCGCCGTGCCGAGCCTGCGGTTGGCGAGGTGCGTGCGACGCCGACGCCGACGCCGACCGGCGTGCGTTTCGCGCAACTGCGCGGACAGTTGCGCTTCCCGGTGCGGGGCGAACTCGTTGGCCGTTTTGGTGCTCAAAGAGCCGGTAGCGGCACAACCTGGAAGGGTGTATTCATCCGTACCGGCGCGGGTGCCGAAGTCAAGGCCGTTGCTGGCGGCGAGGTGGTGTTCTCCGACTGGCTGCGGGGTTACGGCAACCTCCTCATCATCGATCATGGTGGCGACTATCTCTCGATCTACGGCAACAACGATGCCTTGCTGAAAGAGGTCGGAGATCGCGTGGCCGGTGGCGATACGGTTGCCAGCGTGGGCAGCAGCGGGGGGGGCGAGGATTCGGGTTTATACTTCGAGATCCGCCACCAAGGACAGCCGCTGGACCCGATGCAATGGGTGCGGCTCAACTAGCTTACGGCCACGGGACGAGCGCCCGGGTGGGCGAAACAACGGAGTTTTCATGGGCAGCAAGCTGAAGCAGTTCGGTCTGGTGATGACCGGCGTGGTCGCCGGCGTGATGATCAGCCTAAATTTTTCCGCAAACGCCGACCGTAGCGCGCCGATGCCGCTGCCGGTCGATGAGTTGCGTGCCTACGCCGACGTATTCAATGCGATCAAGCAGGGCTACGTCGAGCCGGTCGAGGACAAGAAGCTCATCACCGACTCGATCAGCGGCATGCTGTCGGGTCTCGACCCGCATTCGGCCTATCTCGATGCCGAGGCCTTCAAGGACCTTCAGGTCGGCACCCAGGGCGAGTTCGGCGGCCTGGGTATCGAGGTTGGCATGGAGGACGGCTTCGTCAAGGTGATTTCGCCGATCGAGGATACGCCTGCGTTCCGGGCAGGTGTGCAAGCCGGCGACCTGATCGTCAAGCTCGACGAAACGCCGGTCAAGGGCATGAGCCTGAACGACGCGGTCAAGCGCATGCGCGGCAAACCGCGTACCGACATCACGCTCACCATCATGCGCAAGGGCGAGTCGCGTCCGATCGTGCTCACCCTCACGCGTGAGGTCATCAAGGTGCAGAGCGTGCGTTCCAAGGTGATCGAGCCTGGCTTCGGCTACCTGCGCATTGCGCAGTTCCAGGAGAACACCGCGGCCTCGGTGGTCGAGCATTTCAACAAGCTCGCTGCGGACGCTCCGCTGCAGGGACTGGTGCTGGACCTGCGCAACGATCCGGGTGGTCTGTTGCATGGCGCGGTGGGCGTTTCGGCGGCGTTCCTGCCTGCCAACACGCTGGTCGTGTCCACCGATGGGCGTACCGATGATGCCCGGCGCGAATACCGCGCCACCCCTGCGGACTACCTGCGCGGCACGCGGGACGACTTCCTGCGCCGGTTGCCGCCCGCAGCGAAGGATGTGCCGATGGTGGTGCTGGTCAACGCCGGCTCCGCATCCGCGTCAGAGATCGTCGCCGGTGCGCTGCAGGACCACAAGCGCGCCACCGTCATGGGGACGCAGACCTTCGGCAAGGGCTCGGTGCAGACCATCCTGCCGCTGAACAACAACACCGCCATCAAGTTGACGACGGCGCTTTACTACACGCCCAGTGGGCGCTCCATCCAGGCCAAGGGGATCGAGCCCGATGTCGTCGTCGAGGAAAGCGCCAATGGGTCGAGCCGCCGTGTGCGGGAGGCCGACCTCGTCGGCCACCTTGGCAACGGCAAGGGCGGCGAGGGTGAGGCCGCGAAACCAGAGGCTGGTCGTGGCGCCGATGCCGAGGAGGCCGAGCCGGTCCGATTCGAGCTCGCCGGCGAGAACGATCATCAGCTCCAGCAGGCTATCCGCCTTCTCAAGGGTGAGCAGATCGTCCAGAATCAGGAATAATCCATGATAAAGGGAGGGGCATGATGCGCAGGGAGACCGCCTATAAGCTTGCAGGCAGGCATCATGATCGTCCCGTGCCGGGCGCGGACATCCACAAGCAGCGTGAGATCCGCTTCAAGCCTTTGCCGCCGGGGCAGATGGAGAGGGCCTGGCGGGCGCTGCGCCTGCTCAAGGATCTTCACATCGAGCGCACGGCCGACCCGCTGTGTGTCGTGGTGCGCTACTCGGTGCTCGACTATTCGCTCGAGACGCTCGAGGACGCGCTGCGCGAGGCCGGCTTTGCACTCGAGAACTCGCTTTATGTGAGGCTGGTGCGGGCAATCGTGTATTTCAGCGAGGAGACCCAGCGTCACAACCTGCTCTCGCCCGAGCGCCTGATCAAGCAGTCGAACGAGGTCTATATCCAGGCATGGAACCACCATGCCCATGGTGACCACGATGACACTCCGCCCGAGTTGCGCGAGTACAAGTGAGTTCTGCAATGGATGACGAGCAACTGCTGCGTTACAGTCGGCACATTCTCCTGCCCGAGATCGGCGTCGAGGGTCAGCAGGCTTTGCTGGACGCGCGCATGCTCATCATCGGCGCCGGGGGGCTGGGCTCGCCTGCTGCCATGTATCTTGCAGCCGCCGGCGTCGGTACCATTGCGATCGCTGACGATGATGAGGTCGATCTCACCAATCTGCAGCGACAGATCCTGCATACGGCCGACATGGTGGGGGCGCCCAAGGTCGAATCAGCGCGCCTGACACTGAACCGGCTCAATCCGCTCACGCGCGTCGAGCCGCTCAAGTTGCGGCTGGAGGGCGAGTCCCTTGCTGCCGAAGTTGCGCGTGCGGACGTGGTGCTCGACTGCTCCGACAATTTCGCCACCCGGCATGCCATCAACCGCGCCTGTCTGCAGCATCGCAAGCCGCTGGTCTCGGGGGCGGCGATTCGCTTTGATGGGCAGGTGTCGGTGTTCGATCTGCGCCGAGCCGACAGCGCCTGTTACCACTGCCTGTTTCCGGAGGGCGAGGATCTTGAAGAGGTCCGCTGTGCCGTCATGGGGGTGTTCGCTCCGATTGTCGGCATTGTTGGCACCACTCAGGCGGCCGAGGCGCTCAAGCTCGTGATTGGCTGCGGTAACTCGCTTGACGGCCGCTTGCTGCTGCTTGACGGCCTAGACATGGAGTGGCGCAGCATCAGCCTCGGCAAGGATCCAGGCTGTGCAGTGTGCGCGCGTGCGGCCGCCTGACTGAGGGGCTGGTTACGCAGCGTGCGTTCAGCGTCTGGGACGTGCGATGACGCGCAGGTCACGACCGATCGTGCGCATGTCGGTCACATCGAGTTGGGTCGCGTCGTCCAGCCGGGTCAGGGCGGGCAGGTTGAACAGCCCCTGGGCGGTGTCGCCGGCCAGCATGGGTGCGAAGTAGAGCAGCAATTCATCGACGCAGCCCTCGCGCAGCAAGGAGCCGTTGAGCTTCAGTCCCGCTTCGGCGTGTATCTCGTTGAAACCGAGGCGGCCGAGCTCTCGCATCAGCGCAGGTAGGGCTACTTTCCCGTTTGTGTCTGGCAGCACGATGATCTGGTGTCCGCTCTCGAGCAACGGCGCCATGCGCGCGTGCTCCTCGCACGCGGTGGCGATCAGGATCGGAGCACCCTGCAGAATACGAGCCGCTGCGGGAACCTCCAGTCGCGCATCGATGAGGATGCGCTGCGGCTGACGTTCACAGACTATGTCGCGTACGGTCAGCTGTGGATCGTCTTCGCGTACGGTGCCAATCCCGGTGAGGATGGCGCAGGCACGTGCGCGCCAGCGGTGACCGTCCCGTCGCGCCTCCGCGCCCGTGATCCACTGGCTGACGCCGTTGTTAAGCGCAGTCTTGCCGTCGAGGGTGGCAGCGGCCTTGAGGCGCAGCCAGGGCCGGCCGCGGGTCATGCGCGACACGAAGCCGATGTTGAGTTCGCGTGCTTCGGTGTCGAGCAGGCCGTGTTCGGTGACGATTCCTGCCGCGCGCAGGCGTGCCATGCCGCGGCCGGCCACCAGCGGGTTGGGGTCTTCCATTGCCGCGACGACGCGGCTGACGCCTGCCTCGATGAGGGCGTCGGCACATGGCGGCGTGCGACCGAAGTGCGAGCATGGCTCGAGCGTGACATAGGCGGTGGCTCCGCGTGCGTCGGCGCCAGCCTGCTGCAAGGCGTGGATCTCGGCGTGCGGTTCGCCAGCACGTTGATGCCAGCCTTCGCCCACCGTCCTGCCGTCGCGCAGCAGCACGCAGCCGACGCGTGGGTTGGGAGAAGTGCTTTCCAGTCCGCGCCGGGCGAGCGCGAGCGCGCGCGCCATCGCGGCATGGTCAGTTGCCGAAAAGGTCATCTTCGGATGTGGCAGGCGGGTTTGCTGCACCGCGTCCCCGCTTGGGGCGACTCTGTACCTCACGGATCACTTCCGAGAACTCGTCGACATCGGCGAAGTTGCGATACACGGATGCAAATCGGATGTATGCCACCTTGTCGAGCTTCTTGAGCTCCTTCATGACCAGTTCGCCAATCTTCTCGCTCGGGACTTCCGGTTCGCCCATGGAGAGCAGGCGCGCTTCGATGCGGTCGACCGCAGCATCAATGGCCTCGATGGTGACAGGTCGCTTACGCAGCGCCAGCTTCATGCTGCCGGCCAGCTTGGCGTGGTCGAACTCGCTGCGGTTGCCGTTGCGCTTGACGATATGCGGCATCTTCAAGTCGATGCGCTCGTAGGTGGTGAAGCGCTTGTCACAGCTCACGCAGCGGCGGCGGCGGCGGACGACGTCACCGTCCTCATTCTCGCGGGTGTCGGTGACCTGGGTGTTGGGATCGCCGCAGAAGGGGCATTTCATGGCCGGGGGGGCTCGTGGGCGGAGCGGGCCTCAAGTCGGCACGCGCCCCGCCCCGCAGCTTACTTGCCGTAGACCGGGAACCTGGCGCACAGCTCGGCCACCTGGCCGCGCACGCGCTCGATGACTGCCTGGTCTTCCGGGGCGTCGAGCACGTCGGCGATGAGGTGTGCAATACGCTCGGACTCGATCTCGGTAAAGCCGCGCGTGGTCATCGCCGGCGAGCCGATACGGATGCCCGAGGTGGTGAACGGCTTCTCCGGGTCGTTGGGAATCGAGTTCTTGTTGACCGTGATATGGGCGCTACCCAGCACGGCTTCGGCAGCCTTGCCGGTGATCTTCTTGTTGCGCAGATCAACCAGGAAGACGTGCGATTCGGTGCGACCGGAGATGATGCGCAGGCCGCGCTCCTCTCCCAGGACACGCGCCATCACGCGCGCGTTGGCGATGACCTGTTCCTGGTAGTTGCGGAACTCGGGTGTTGCTGCTTCCTTGAAGGCTACCGCCTTGGCTGCGATCACGTGCATCAGCGGGCCACCCTGCAGACCGGGGAAGATCGCAGAGTTGATCGCCTTCTCGTGCTCGGCCTTCATCAGGATGATGCCGCCGCGCGGGCCGCGCAGCGTCTTGTGGGTGGTCGAAGTGACGACGTCGGCGTGCGGCACCGGGTTGGGGTAGAAGCCCGCAGCGATGAGGCCGGCATAGTGCGCCATGTCGACCCAGAAAATGGCGCCGATCTCCTTGGCGATCTTCGCAAAGCGCTCGAAGTCGATGCGCAACGAATAGGCGGAGGCACCTGCGATGATGATGCGCGGCTTGTGTTCGCGCGCGAGTTCTTCCATCTTGTCGTAGTCGATCTCTTCCTTGTCGTTGAGACCGTAGGCGACAACGTTGAACCACTTGCCGGACATGTTCAGCGGCATGCCGTGGGTGAGGTGGCCGCCTTCGGCCAGGCTCATGCCCATGATGGTGTCGCCCGGTTTGGCGAAGGCCATCAGCACTGCCTGGTTGGCCTGGGAGCCGGAGTTCGGCTGCACGTTCGCGGCCTCGGCGCCGAACAGTGCCTTGAGGCGGTCGATGGCGAGCTGCTCGGCCACATCGACATGCTCGCAGCCGCCGTAGTAACGCTTGCCGGGGTAACCCTCGGCGTACTTGTTGGTGAGCTGGGAGCCTTGAGCCTCCATGACCGCGGTGGAGACGTAGTTTTCGGAGGCGATCAGCTCGATGTGATCTTCCTGACGGCGGTTTTCTGCCTGCACGGCAGCCCAGAGTTCAGGGTCGACCTTGGCGAGGGTGTCTTGCGCGGAGAACATGGGGCGAAGTCTTCAGCGGTTGATTAAAAAGGAATTCTACCATGTGGTGCGCCGCCGCAAGCGAGTGGGCCCGGTGTTCGCTGGTGTGCCCCGGTGCGTCCGCCTCAGGGGTGAGGCAGTTCGTCCATGCTGCTGCCAAGATGGGTCTGGTCTGCCCAGCACTCCAGCCGCCACCCCTGCGCGTCGTGCGCGATCCAGTTGAGCGCCGCGTTCGGAATCGCGAAGTCGCGTGCGGCCTCGAGCGGCTTTCCGGACGCCAGCCGGTGGATGATGTCGAGCACGCCGCCATGGGTGACGACCAGCACTGTCTGCCCTGTGTGGGCGCGCAGGATCGCGTCCATTGCTTGACGCACGCGGGCATCGAACTCGGCCAGGCTCTCGCCGCCGCCGGGGAATGAGTAGGCCGGGTTGCGTCCTTTGAAGTGCCGCCAGACTTCAGGATGCTGGGCCTCGGCCTCATCGTAGGTCCGCCCCTGGAGCACTCCGTAGTGGCGCTCGCGCAGCCCGCTGTGAGGTAGCGGCTGCAGCCCGCAGGCGCTGGCGGCTGCAGCTGCTGTCTGCAGTGCGCGGGCGAGGTCGCTGCTGTACAGCGCGTCGAAGCGGTGCGCGGACAATACGCGGGCGGTGGCGGCCGCCTGGCGGCGACCGGTGTCATTGAGCGGCACGTCGATATGCCCCTGGAGGCGCAGTTCTGCGTTCCAGGGGGTTTCGCCATGGCGTACGAGACAGAAGCGGGTCAGCACGTTCTTACCAACCGTCCTTCTCGCCGCCTTCCTCGCCCCAGCCTCCGCCGCCGCTCGGGGCCTCGATGCGGATGGTGTCGAGGTCGACCTCCACCTTGGCATCGAGATTGCCCGTGACCAGCTGCGGGAAGGCAATCAGCAGGGCGATCATGATGATCTGGATGATCACGAATGCGACCGAGCCCGCATAGATCTCCTGGGTGCGCACGCCCGGCACGCGCTGCCCCGTGACGCGGTCGATGAAGGAGGATACGGGGGCCACGCTGCGCAGGTAGAACAGCGCGAAGCCGAAGGGCGGCGTGAGGAAGGAGGTCTGCAGGTTCATCGCGATCAGGACCCCGAACCAGATCAGGTCGATGCCGAGCTTGTCGGCGACCGGCGCGAGCAGCGGGATCAGGATGAAGGCGATCTCGAAGAAGTCGAGGAAGAAGCCGAGGAAGAAGATCATCGCATTCACGAACAGCAGAAAGCCGATCTGCCCGCCCGGAAGCTGGTCGAACAGATGCTCGACCCACTGCTTGCCATCGACTGCAGTGAACGTGAAGCTGAACACCGTGGCGCCGATGAGGATGAACATCACGAACACCGACAGCTTTGTCGTAGCTTCGAGCGCCTCCACCAGCTTGCCGAAGCTCAGACGGCGACGGCCGAGGGCCATCAGCAATGCGCCGAGTGCGCCCATCGCACCACCTTCGGTCGGCGTCGCGATGCCGAGGAAGATCGTGCCGAGCACCAGGAAGATCAGCGCCAGCGGCGGCACGAGTACGAAGGTGACGCGTTCGCTGATGCGTGACAGCAGGCCAAGGCCGAGCAGCTTGTTGATGCCGGCCAGAACGAGTGCCAGCGCGGTGCCGAAGGTGAGCGCCACGACCGCAACTTCCTCGCGCCCCGGTGGAACCGCGCTGGCGCTGAGTTGCGGGTAGATCCCGGCGAAGCCGATGGTGGCCAGCGCGATCAGGACGCCGAACACGACCAGTGAGCGAAGGCCCGAACTGCCATCCGGTTCGCGGAACCTGAGCGCCTCGGGCGGCAGGGCAGGCACCAGCTTGGGCCGGAAGATTGCCACGCCGATGATGAACAGGGCGTACATCGACACCAGAATGAAGGCGGGCAGGAAGGCGCCCTTGTACATGTCTCCGACGCTGCGACCGAGTTGGTCTGCCATCACGATCAACACCAGCGAGGGTGGGATCGCTTGTGCCAACGTGCCGGAGGCCGTGATCGCGCCGCATGCGATCGGCCGGCTGTAGCCGTAGCGCAGCATGATCGGCAGCGAAATCAGGCCCATCGAGATGACCGAGGCCGAGACGACGCCAGTGGTGGCGGCGAGCAGTGCGCCGACGAAGATCACCGCCAGCGCGAGGCCGCCGCGCACTGGGCCGAAGACCTGACCGGCGGTGTCGAGCAGGTCCTCGGCCATGCCGCTACGTTCGAGTACGAGCCCCATCAGGGTGAAGAAGGGGATGGCGAGCAGGATGTCGTTCTGCATGATGCCGAACACCCGCAGCGGCAGGGCCTGGAACAAGGTGCCTGGCAGCAGGCCAAGCTCCATGCCGATGAAGCCGAACAGCAAGCCGCAAGCCGCCAGCGCGAACGCGACCGGAAAGCCCGAAATCAGGAAGAACACGACGGCGCCGAACATGATCGGCGCGAGGTTGGCAGAAATGAACTCGATCATTGTCCGGCCTTGGCTGCAGGTGCGTCGGGTGCAGCGCCGGAGTCGGCGTGCGGGTCATGGGGCAAAGCCATCGGGTCGGGGCCAGCGCCGCGCAGGAAGGCGATGCGCTTGATCAGCTCCGACAGCCCTTGCAGGGCGAGCAGGCCGAAGCCGGCGGGGACGAGGGCATACAGGGGCCAGCGGATGAGGCCGCCAGCGTTCGACGATACCTCGCCGGTCTTGATTGCGGACATCACGATCGGCCAGGCAAAGACAGACAGTAGGTAGCACATCGGCAGCAGGAAGATGACGATTCCGCCGATATCAACCCAGGCGCGTGTACGCGCTGAAAATTTGTTCGACAGCACGTCGATGCGGACATGCGTGTTCTTGAGCAGGGCGTAGCCGCCGCCCAGCATGAAGACCGCCGCATAGAGGTACCACTGGATCTCGAGCATCGCGTTCGAGCCAATGTTGAGCGTCTTACGTACGATGGCATTGCCGGCGCTGATGAGGGTAGCTGCAAGCACGAGCCAGATCAGTGTGCGGCCGACGAGGTTGCTGATCGCATCGATCAGTCTGGATATCTTGAGTAGCGGTCCCATGGCAGGGCAGGCTTTCCTAAGGTGAATGCGTGCCGCGCGGACACGATTCCGCCCTCGTGTCCACGCGGCGCACGAGGGCGGTGATCATCAGGCAACGCCCTGCCGGAGCGGGTCATTGCCTCAGAGGTCGATCAGAGCTTCTGTGCCGCCATGTACTGGTCGTAGCTGCCATCCGCCAGCGGAATCCACTGATACTGGTCGCGCATGAAGCGCTCGTAGTCAGCGAACACCTTGCGCCAGTTGGCGTTGGTGTCGTTCAGTTCCTTGTAGACCTCGTTGCGTGCCTTGAGCGCGGCGTCCATGACTTCGCGCGGGAAGCGCTGCAGCTTGGCGCCTTCGGCGATGAGTTGCTTGAGCGCGGTCGGGTTGCGCGCGTCGTACATGGCCTGCATGTTGACGTGGGCGTGGGATGCCGCAATCTGCACGATCGTCTTGTACTCGGGCGACAGGGCGTTGTAGGCCTTGTCATTGACGTACAGCGAGATCTGCGCACCGCCTTCCCACCAGCCGGGGTAGTAGTAGAACGGAGCGACCTTGTGGAAGCCGAGCTTGAGGTCATCGTAGGGGCCGACCCACTCGGTGGCGTCGATGGTGCCGCGCTCGAGCGCCTGATAGATCTCGCCGCCAGGAATGTTCTGCGGTACGCCGCCGAGCTTGCTGACGACGCGGCCGGCGAAGCCGCCGATGCGCATCTTGAGGCCGTTGAGGTCGGCCGGCGTCTTGATTTCCTTACGGTACCAGCCACCCATCTGCGCGCCGCTGTTGCCCATCGGGAAGTTCACGATGTTGTAGCCAGCGAAGAACTCACGCATGAGCTTGAGGCCGTTGCCGTCGTAGAACCACGCCGTGAGCGAGCGCGAGTTCATGCCGAAGGGGATGGCGGTGTCGATGGCAAAGGTCTCGTCCTTGCCAAAGAAGTAGTAGCCGCAGGTATGGCCGCACTCGACCGTGCCCTGCTGTACGGCATCAACGACGCCGAAGGCCGGCACCAGTTCGCCCGGTGCATGAACCGAGACCTGGAACTTGCCGCCGGTGGCGTCCGATACCAGCTTGGCGAACACGTCGGCCGCGCCGTGGATGGTGTCGAGTGCCTTGGGGAAGCTCGAGGTCAGACGCCAGCGGACTTGTTCCTGCGCGTTGACGATGGCCGGTGCGGTGCCCGAGGCGAGGATGCCGGCAATGCCGGCGCTCTTGATGAATTTGCGACGCTCCATGGTTCCTCCTGTGGAAAAGCCTGTGTTCTGATGGTTCTCGGCTGACGACGATTATATGTAGCGCCTCGGGCGTCGAAAGCACGGAAAACCCTAATCGCCCCTGCGGCCGGGCAGGGCGTCGCCTTCAGCGGCCTGCAACCTTCATGCGTTCGATCAGCACCGAGCCGCACAGTTTGGCGCCGCGCGGCAGTGCATCGTTGCCGACGGCGACGATGTTGCGGAACATTTCGCGCAGGTTGCCGGCGATGGTGACTTCCTCCACCGCGTGCTTGATCCGGCCCTTTTCCACCCAGAAGCCCGCCGCGCCGCGCGAGTAGTCTCCGGTCACATAGTTGACGCCGTGGCCGAGCAGCTCGGTGACCAGCAGGCCCTTGTCCATGTGCTTGATCAGGCCTGCGAGGTCCTTGTCGCCGGCCTTGACGATCAGGTTGTGCGAGCCGCCGGCGTTGGCGGTCGTCTGCATGCCGAGCTTGCGTGCCGAGTAGGCGGAAAGGAAGTAGCCGTTGAGTACGCCATCGGTGACGACTTCGCGGTCGCGGGTGGCGACGCCATCGCTGTCGAAGGGGCTGGAGCCGAAGGCGCGTTTGAGGTGGGGGCGCTCGGAGATGCTGACCAGCGGCGAGAAGACCTGCTGGCCAAGGCTGTCGAGCAGGAAGCTCGACTTGCGGTAAAGCGAACCGCCGCTCACCGCCTGCACGAAGTTGCCGATCAGCGCCACCGCCAGCGGGGCTTCGAACAGCACCGGCACCTCGCAGGTGCGGATCTTCCGCGCCCCCAGGCGAGCAATGGCGCGTTCGCCGGCGCGGCGGCCGATCTCCTCCGGCGACATCAGCTCGGCCGGGTCGCGGCGCGAGTCGTACCAGTACTCGCGCTGCATCGCGTCGCCCTCGCCGGCGATCACCGAGCACGACAGGCCGTGGCGGGTGGTGGCATAGCCGCCGATGAAGCCGTGGCTGTTGGCCGATACGAAGTGCGACTGCTGGATCGAGGTGTTCGCCCCCTCAGAGTTGCTGATCTGCGGGCTTACCGCGAAGGCTGCGTCCTCGCAGCGTCGAGCAAGCACGATCGCCTCATTGACGTCGATCGCCCAGGGGTGGAACAGGTCAAGCTCGGGCATGTCCTTCGCGCGCGCCATCAGTGCCGCATCGGCCAGGCCTGCGCAAGGGTCGGGCGCGGTGAAGCGCGCGATCGACAGCGCCGCGTCGACGGTGGCCTTGAGCGCCTTCCTGGAGAAGTCCGAGGTGCTGGCGTAACCGCGCTGCTGGCCCACGTACACCGTGACGCCGACGCCCTTGTCGCGGTTGTATTCGATGGTGTCGACTTCGCTCTTGCGTACTGCGATCGACTGGCCGAAGCCTTCCGAGACGTCGGTTTCGCACGCCGAGGCACCGCGCTTTCGGGCGTACTTGAGAATGTCGGTGGCGATATCGGCGAGGTGCGCCTGGGAGAAGGAGAAGCCTTGAGCGGACATGGAGCGGGCCGGGTGCGTGCAAAGGCTATAATCTTAACCCGATCAAGCCAGCCCCCATGTCCGCAATGCGTCCAGATTTGCGCCAGTCCCCCCATCCCGAGTCCGACGACGAGGCCTATGCCGAACCGCCGAGCAAGAGTAGCCGCAAGCGCGAAATGCTGGCCTTGCAGGATCTCGGCGAGCAGCTCGTCGCGCTGTCGGTAGACCAGTTGAAGAAGGTGCCCCTGCCCGAATCGCTGTTCGACGCCATCCGCGCCGCCCAGGGCTTCAAGATGGAAGCGCGCCGTCGCCAGCTTCAGTACATCGGCAAGCTGATGCGCAAGATCGACCCCGAGCCCATCCAGGCCCAGCTCGAAGTCTTCGCCGGCAATTCCGCTGCCGAGGTGGCGAAGATGCACCGCCTCGAACGCCTGCGTGCAGACCTGCTCGAGGACGACAAAGTGATCGGCGTCATCGCCGAGACCTGGCCGGGCGCCGATCTTCAATACCTGCGCACCCTGCGCCGCAACGCGCTCAAGGAGCGCGAGGCCGGCAAGCCGCCCAAGGCCTTCCGCGAGATTTTCCAGGTGCTGCGCCAGTTGCAGCTCCAGGCCGAGGCTGAAACTGAAGCAGAGGGTGCCGGACAGGATGATGCCGAGAGCGGTAGTCACGCTCAATCCTGACCCCAGATAAACCCATACCGAGAACTCCTGCATGAGCGAACACATCCGTATCGGCCTGGTGTCGATCAGCGACCGCGCCTCCGAAGGCACCTATGAAGACCAGGGTATTCCGGCCCTGAAGGATTGGCTGGGCAAGGCGCTGAGTTCGCCATGGACCGCCGAGGCTCGCCTGATTCCGGATGATCGCGCCACCATCGAACGTACCCTCGTCGACTTGGTCGATGTGGCCGGCTGCAACCTGATCCTCACCACCGGGGGTACCGGGCCGGCGCCGCGCGACGTCACACCGGAGGCCACGCTGGGCATCGGCGACAAGGAGATGCCGGGCTTCGGCGAGGAGATGCGCCGCATCAGCCTCAACTTCGTGCCCACCGCGATCCTGTCGCGTCAGGTCGCGGTGATCCGCGGCAAGAGCCTCATCATCAACCTGCCCGGCCAGCCCAAGTCGATCCGCGAGACGCTCGAGGGGGTGCGCGACGTGGAAGGCGCGGTGCGCCATGTCGGCATCTTCGCCGCGGTTCCGTACTGCATCGATCTCATCGGTGGGCCCTACATCGAGACCGACGAAGCCGTGATCAAGGCCTTCCGGCCCAAGCATGCGATCCGTCCCCGGCAGGCCTGAGGCCGACGTGGAGATGGTGGCCGAGCTGTGCTGGGAGGAGCCCTCCGTCGCGCCCGGGGCGTCGGCGGGCTGCACGCCGATCGTTCACCGCGCACGCTGGCGCTCGGAGAATGGACTGCCGCCGCCGCGCCGGGTGGTCGTCGCCGACGACACGATGAAGGCGGACACCGCCTGGCGTCTGGCCTGCGAGGGTACGGCAGTGCTCTGGCGCGGCGATTACCACAACGCCCGCCAGTTGTTGCAGGCCATGGGGCGCCGCGCCGATTCGCGTCCGCGCAAGCGCACGCAGGCGCCGGCTACGACGGCGGAGGTCTTTCATCTCCACCGCATGGCCCAGGCGCAGCGCGCGCGTACGCTCGGCATGCTGCTGATTCCGGTCGAGGCGGGCGGGCGCATCCCGCTGCGGCGCGCGCCCGACGTCGCTCAGGTGCTGGCCGAGGCGGTCGTGGGCACACGCGATGCCGATCTGCTCGATGCGCCCTTCGTGATCTCGCTGCGCGAGCTGCTCGGCCTTATTGGCGCGCACGAATGGCGCAGCAAGGGCGTGACGGTGGCGGCGCTCGGCGCGCTCATCCACCCATGGTATGGCGTGTTCTCGCCGATCCGCGGTGAATATCTCGACCTCGTCGCGCGCGCGCCCTTGCCGGCGAGCACGCTCGCCTTCGATATCGGCACCGGCACAGGCGTGATCGCGGCCGTACTCGCCCGCCGCGGGGTGGCGCGCGTGTTGGCGACCGACCAGGATCCGCGCGCGCTCGGCTGCGCCCGCGACAACCTTGCCCGGCTCGGCGTCGGCGAGCGGGTCGAGGTGGTCGAGGCCGATCTGTTCCCGCCCGGTCGTGCGCCGCTGGTGGTGTGCAATCCGCCCTGGGTGCCGGCCAAGCCGACGGCGGCAATCGAGCGCGCGGTCTACGACCCCGACAGCCGCATGCTGCGCGGCTTCCTCGAGGGCCTCGCCGAGCACCTGACGGCGGACGGTGAGGGCTGGCTGATCCTGTCCGACCTCGCCGAGCACCTCGGCCTGCGCACGCGCGCGCAGCTGCTGGGCTGGATCGAGGGCGCAGGCCTGCGTGTGCTCGGTCGAGAGGACATCCGCCCGCGTCACGCCAAGGCGGCTGACAGTGGCGATGCGCTGCACGCGGCGCGTGCAGCGGAGATCACCTCGCTGTGGCGGCTGGCTATTTCGGCATGATCCGGATCACCGGCCGCTGCAGGTGCTTGGCCGGCGGTGGCACCGACAGCTGACGCTGACGTTCCTGTTCGCGCCACCAGGCGCGCAGGCCGAGCAGCACGGCGAGCACCAGTGCATACACGAGCGGTTCGAGCACGTCGGCCTTCACCAGCCACCAGAAGTGCAGTACGCCGAGGATGGCGATGCCGTAGGTGGCGCGGTGCAGGGCCTGCCACCTGCGCCCGCCCATGCGGCGGATGGCGAAGGTGTTGGAGGTCGCAGCGAGCGGAATCATCAGCACCAGGGCCGCGAAGCCCACGGTGACGAAGGGGCGCTCGAGGATGTCGCGTGCGATCGCGGGCCAGTCGAGATACAGGTCGAGCCAGATCCAGATTGCAAAATGGCCGAGCGCATAGGCGAAGGCGAACAAGCCCAGCATGCGGCGCAGGCGCAGCAGCCAGTGCAGGCCGCTGAGGCGGCGCAGGGGCGTGACCGCGAGCGTGAGCAGCAGCAGCCGCAGCGCCCAGTCGCCGGTGGCGTGGGTGAGGGTTTCGATCGGGTTGGCGCCGAGGGTGTCGGTCTGCCAGCCGAGAGCGAGCTGCCCTGCGGGGATCAGGCAGAGCACGAAGACGAGCGCCTTGATCGCGTTCAGCGCGAGCGGCGAGGGGGTGCGCAGCATCAGTAGTGCTTCCTCAGGTCCATGCCCTGGTAGAGGCTGGCGACCTGTTCGCCGTAGCCGTTGAACATCAGGGTCGGCCGTCGGCGCAGTTCGCCGATACGGCGCTCGGTAGCCTGGCTCCAGCGCGGATGCGAGACCTCCGGGTTGACGTTCGAGTAGAAACCGTACTCCTGCGGTGCGGCGCGGTTCCAGGCGGTGGGCGGTTGCTTCTCCGTGAGGCGGATGGTGACGATGGACTTTGCGCTCTTGAAGCCGTACTTCCAGGGCACCACCAGGCGTACCGGGGCTCCGTTCTGGTTGGGCAGGGTCTCGCCATACAGGCCGACCGCGAGCAGGGTGAGCGGATGCAGTGCCTCATCCATGCGCAGGCCCTCGCCATAGGGCCAGTCGAGCACCGGGCGGCGGGTCATGATTTCGCGGTCGTAATGGGTCAGGAACTCGACGTACTTGGCGCTGCCGAGAGGATCGACCTCCTTGAGCAGGGCTGCGAGCGGGAAGCCCACCCAGGGGATCACCATCGACCAGCCTTCGACGCAGCGCATGCGGTAGATGCGCTCCTCGAGCGGCGCGAGCTTGATCAGGTCGTCGATGTCGAAGGTGCGCGGTTTGCCAGCCAGGCCTTCGACGCTCACCGTCCATGGACGCACAGCCATGCGACCCGCGTTACGCGCCGGGTCGTCCTTGCCGGTGCCGAATTCGTAGAAGTTGTTGTAGGTTGTGACCGACTGGTAATCAGTCTTCGCCTCGTCGGTGCTGAGTGCCGACGGTAGGCCGGCGAGGGCCGTATTGGTACTGCTTCGCGCGGCCCGTGCCGGGGATGTCAGTCCGTGCCAGAGCGCGGCGCCGGCGGCAAGGCCGACACCCGAGCGGGTGATGAAGGCGCGCCGGTTTTCGAACAGCCGACGGTCGGTGATTTCGGAATTGAGAATGTCTGAGGGGCGCTTGATGAGCATGAGAGTGGAGGCTGCACGAAAAAACGTTTGTGAAGTGTACGAACAGACGCGCTGAACGACGATCGGTTCAGTGCATCGTTGGCATAGCGGTGGCCGCATGTCGGCTCGGGGTGGTTTCGGCTAGAATCGGGCGCTTCCTTCAGTCAAGACGCCGAGTAGCCGAATGTCCGCCTCCATGAAGATCCACATCGACGACGTCCGCATTCAGGAGATCAAGGAGCTTGTGCCGCCCGCGCACGTGCTGCGCGAGTTTCCGGCCACTCCGAAGTCGGCAGAGGTCGCTTACGAGGCGCGCCAGGCCATCCACCGCATTCTCTACGGCGCGGATGACCGCCTGCTGGTGGTGATCGGGCCGTGCTCCATCCACGATCCCGATGCCGCGATCGAGTACGCCACCCGGCTCAAGACCGAGGCCGAGCGCCTCAAGGACGACCTGCTGGTGGTGATGCGCGTGTATTTCGAGAAGCCGCGCACCACGGTGGGCTGGAAGGGCCTGATCAACGATCCCGGGCTGGACAACAGCTTCCGTATCAACGACGGCGTGCGCCTGGCGCGCAAGCTGCTGTGGGAGGTCAACGAGCTCGGCCTGCCCGCCGGTACCGAGTTCCTTGACATGATCACGCCGCAGTACATCGGCGACCTCATCTCCTGGGGCGCGATCGGTGCGCGCACGACCGAGAGCCAGGTGCACCGCGAGCTTGCCTCCGGCCTGTCCTGTCCGGTTGGCTTCAAGAACGGTACCGATGGCAACCTGCGCATCGCCGTCGATGCGATCAAGGCCGCGCAGGCGCCGCACCACTTCCTGTCGGTGACCAAGGCCGGTCACTCGGCCATCGTGTCGACCCGCGGCAACGAGGACTGCCACGCCATCCTGCGCGGCGGCAAGGAACCCAACTTCGATGCGGCCAGTGTCGAGGCTGCCTCGCGCGAGCTTGCCGGCGCCGGCGTGTGCTCCAAGCTGATGGTCGATTTCTCCCACGCCAACAGCCGCAAGCAGCACCGCCTGCAGATCGAGGTTGCGCGTGACGTGGCCGGGCAGATGGCGGCCGGTGACGATCGCATCATGGGCGTGATGGTCGAGTCCCATCTCAACGAAGGCCGCCAGGACCTGGTGCCGGGCAAGGCGCTCGAGTACGGCAAGAGCATCACCGATGCCTGCATCGGCTGGGAGGACAGCGTCGAGGTGCTCGATATCCTCGCCGAGGCCGTGCGCCAGCGCCGCGTCAAGCGCGCAGCCGAGTTCGAGTGAGCCTCGGTTCCTGACGGCACGACGCGTCCCGCCGTCAGCGGGCCGCGCACGTTTTCAGTGAGCGGGCGGAGTCGGGGCCATGGCCTTGCTTGAGCCGCGGCTGCGCAAGATCATCCATTGCGATTGCGACTGCTTCTATGCCGCGATCGAGATGCGTGACGACCCCGCGCTCGTCGGCCGGCCGGTCGCCGTTGGCGGGCGCGCCGAGACGCGCGGTGTGATCGCCACCTGCAACTACGAGGCGCGCGCCTTCGGTGTGCATTCGGCAATGCCGACGGCGCGCGCGCTGCAACGCTGTCCTCAGCTCATCCTGCTGGCGCCGGATTTCGAGCGCTATCGCGCAGCCTCGCGCCAGATCCTCGCCATCTATCGCGACTACACTCCGCTGGTCGAGCCCCTGTCGCTGGACGAAGCCTACCTGGATGTGAGTGGCGTCGAGCGCTGCCGGGGCTCTGCCACTCTGATGGCGCAGGAGATCCGGGCGCGCATCCATGCCGAGGTCGGCATCACCGCCTCAGCGGGCATCGCGCCCAACAAGTTCATCGCCAAGGTGGCGAGTGACTGGAACAAGCCCGACGGGCAGTTCGTGGTGCGGCCCGAAGAGGTGGATGCGTTCGTTGCCGCGCTGCCGGTGAAGAAGATCTTCGGCGTTGGCAAGGTCACCGCGGAGAAACTCAACCGGCTTGGCGTGAATACCTGTGGCGAACTGCGGGCCTGGAGCGCGGCCGAGCTGACCCGTGAGTTCGGCAGCTTTGGCGCCAGCCTCTACCGGCTGTGCCGGGGCATCGACGAGCGCCCGGTGCAGCCCTACCGGGTGCGCAAGTCGCTGTCGGTGGAGACCACTTACACGCCGGACCTGCGCGATCTGGCCTCCTGCCGGAGCGCGTTGCTGGCGCTGCTGGAGGACTTTCGCCGCCGCTTCGAGCGGGCACAGGACCGGCCTCCGGTCCACAAGGCCTTCGTCAAGGTGAGGTTCGCCGACTTCAGCCGCACCACGGCGGAGTGCGTCAGCAGTGCGCCCGATGAGGGCGTTTGGCTGCGGCTGCTGGACGAAGCTCACGCCCGCAGCCCGCTGGCGGTGCGCCTGCTTGGGGTCGGCGTGCGTTTTGCGGCCGAGGCCGCGGACTCGGGCCCGGCACAGATCCCGCTTTTCGACCCCGCGCCGGGCGGATGAACGTCAGGCGTTCTTGCGCTTCTGCCACAGTACGTCGCCGCGGCCGCCGGCGCGGTTGAGCACGCGGCCGAGCACGAACAGCAGATCAGACAGGCGGTTGAGGTACTGGCGCGGGGCGTCATTGACTGCCTCTTCCAGTGCCAGCGCCACCAGCGCGCGTTCGGCGCGACGGCACACGGTGCGGGCGTGGTGGGCGTAGGCCGCAGCGCGGGTGCCACCGGGCAGGATGAAGTCCTTGAGCGGCTCGAGGTCCTCGTTGAAGCGGTCGAGTTCCTCTTCGAGGTGGGTCACCTGCTTGTCGGTGATCATGCTCATGCCCGGGATGCAGACCTCGCCACCGAGATCGAAGAGGTCGTGCTGCACGTTGGTGAGCAGGGCGCGCACCTCCTCGGGAAGCTCCTCGCACAGTAGGAGGCCGATGATGGCGTTGGTCTCGTCCACCTCGCCCAGAGCATGGATGCGCAGGCTGTTCTTGGAGACGCGCTTGCCGTCGCCCAGGCCGGTGGTGCCGGCGTCGCCGGTACGGGTGTAGATCTTGGAGAGGCGGTTACCCATGGTGTGCTCGTGTCCCGTGGTTGGTTGACGTGAACGTCAATTATAGGCGCCGCTTGCGCCTACATGCCATGCGCTGAAATTGACTTGCTGCCGGGCGAGGACGTAGCATGCAATACGTTGTGTATTACAAAAATGGCAAGGAGCCGACACGATGACCCTGTCGATCCGTCTCGACCCCGAACTCGAGTCCGAACTCGCGCGCGCTGCGGCGCAGACCGGGCGCAGCAAGAGCGAACTGGTGAAGGCCAGCTTGCGGGAGTATCTCGCCCGTGTCGCGCCGCGCAAGACACCGTATGAACTCGGCAAGGATCTTTTCGGAGGCCCCGACGCAGGACCGGGCGACCTCGCCGAACGCCGCAAGGACTATCTTTCGGAGTCGCTGCGTGCGAAGCATGATCGTTGACGCGGGTCCGCTGCTGGCATTGTTCAACCCGGCCGACCGTCATCATCAGGCCTGCGTGTCCTTCCTGCGCGGCAACGAGGTTTCGCTGGTGACGACCTGGCCCGTGCTGACCGAGGTCATGCACCTGCTGCGCTACAGTGTGGACGCGCAGTTGCGCCTGCTGAGCTGGATCGATCGCGGCGGGCTGGCGATCGTCGAACTGGAGCAAGGTTGCGTCGGCGCCATCGCCGCCCTGATGGACAAGTACCGTGACCGTCCGATGGATCTCGCAGACGCCTCTGTCGTGCAGCTTTCCACACAGAGTGGCTGTCGCGAGGTGCTGTCGATCGACAGCGACTTCGACGTTTACCGGCTGCCGGATGGCGCCTGGCTCAACAACCCGCTGCGCGACAATACGCATTGAATTGCGCCCCCGCGCGCGCAACCGAAGAACACGGCTTGAACTTCTCTCATATCTGGACCCTTCATGAAATCCGCTGAAATCCGCGACGCCTTCCTCAAATTCTTCGAATCCAAGGGCCACCAGATCGTGGCCTCGAGTTCGCTCGTACCGCACGAAGACCCGACGCTGCTGTTTACCAACGCCGGGATGAACCAGTTCAAGGACGTGTTCCTCGGCTTCGACAAGCGTGCCTACACGCGCGCCACCACCTCGCAGAAGTGCGTGCGCGCCGGCGGCAAGCACAACGACCTCGAGAACGTCGGCTACACCGCGCGCCACCACACCTTTTTCGAGATGCTGGGCAACTTCAGCTTCGGCGACTACTTCAAGCGCGATGCGATTTCGTACGCCTGGGAGCTGCTCACCGAGGTCTTCAAGCTGCCCAAGGACAAGCTCTGGGTCACCGTGTATGCCGAGGACGATGAGGCCTACGACATCTGGACCAAGGAAGTCGGCGTGCCCGCCGAGCGCGTGATCCGCATCGGCGACAACAAGGGCGCGCGCTACGCCTCGGACAACTTCTGGATGATGGGTGATACGGGGCCTTGCGGTCCGTGCACCGAGATCTTCTACGACCACGGCGAGCACATCTGGGGCGGCCCCCCGGGATCGCCCGAGGAAGACGGCGACCGCTACATCGAGATCTGGAACAACGTATTCATGCAGTTCAACCGCGATGAGCAGGGCGTGATGCATCCGCTGCCCAAGCCCTCGGTGGACACCGGCATGGGTCTGGAGCGCATCTCGGCGGTGCTGCAGGGCGTGCACGCCAACTACGAGATCGACCTGTTCCAGGCGTTGATCAAGGCCGCGGCCCGCGAAACGTCGGCCGCCGACATGGACTCGCCGTCGCTGAAGGTGCTGGCCGACCACATCCGTGCCTGTTCCTTCCTGATCGCCGATGGCGTGATCCCGGGCAACGAAGGTCGCGGCTACGTGCTGCGTCGCATTATCCGCCGTGCGATCCGCCACGGTTACAAGCTTGGCGCGCGCGCCGCCTTCTTCCACAAGATGGTGCCCGACCTGGTCGGCGAGATGGGCAGCGCCTATCCCGAGCTCAAGGACGGCGAGCGCCGCATCGTGGACGTGCTGCGCCAGGAAGAAGAGCGCTTCTTCGCCACCATCGAGAACGGCATGGCGATCGTCGAGGCCGAGCTCGCGGCGATGGAGGCCGCGGGCAAGAAGGTCTTCGACGGCAACACCGCTTTCAAGCTGCACGACACCTACGGCTTCCCGCTCGACCTCACCGCGGACATCTGCCGAGAGCGTGATGTGACCGTCGACGCCGTCGCCTTCGACGCCGCGATGGCACGCCAGAAGGAGCAGGCGCGTGCCGCAGGCAAGTTCAAGATGGCGGCCAACCTGGACTACGACGGCCCCGAGACCGCCTTCCACGGCTACACGCTGCTGGAGGAGAAGGGCAACATCCTCGCGCTGTACAAGGATGGCGCGCCGGTCAATGAGCTGCTCGAGGGCGAGATGGGGGTGGTGGTGCTCGACCACACGCCGTTCTACGCCGAATCCGGCGGCCAGGTCGGCGACCGCGGCGAGCTGCGCGGCGGCGCAGGCATCTTCGGTGTGGAAGATACGCAGAAGATCCAGGCCGCGGTGTTCGGCCACCACGGCGTGGTGCGCACCGGCAGGCTGTCGGTGGGCCAGGGCGTGAGCGCCCGGGTGGACGTGGCCGCACGAGCCGCCACTGCGCGCAACCATTCGGTCACCCACATCATGCACAAGGCCCTGCGCGAGGTGCTCGGCGCCCACGTGCAGCAGAAGGGCTCGCTGGTGGACCCCGACAAGACCCGCTTCGACTTCGCCCATACTGCGCCGATGACGGCCGAGGAGATCCGTGAGGTCGAGGAGTTGGTGAACCGTGAGGTCCTCGCCAACACCGACACCCGCGCCGAGGTGATGGCGCTGGAAGCAGCGCAGAAGTCCGGCGCGATGATGCTGTTCGGCGAGAAGTACGCCGACGAGGTGCGCGTGCTGTCGATCGGCAGCTCCAAGGAGTTGTGTGGCGGGACCCATGTCGAGCGTACTGGCGACATCGGCCTGTTCAAGATCGTCGGCGAGGGCGGTGTCGCCGCCGGCATCCGCCGTGTGGAGGCGATCACCGGTGAGAACGCACTGCGCTATACACAAGAGCAGGAGCGTCGTGTGCAGGGCATGTCCGCACTGCTCAAGGTCCAGCCCGACGAGGTCGCCGAGCGCGTTGCCGGCATTCTCGACAACGTACGCGCGCTGGAGAAGGAACTCGCCCGCCTCAAGGGCAAGCTTGCCGCCAGCCAGGGTGACGAGCTGGTGAGCCAGGCGGTGGAGATTGGCGGCCTCAAGGTGCTCGCCGCGATGCTCGAAGGCGCTGACGTGCCGACCTTGCGCGACACCATGGACAAGCTCAAGGACAAGCTCAAGTCGGCCGCGATCGTGCTGGCGAGCGTGGGCGAGGGCAAGGTCAGCCTGATTGCCGGTGTCACTGCCGACCACACCGCCAAGGTCAAGGCCGGCGAGCTGGTCAACTTTGTCGCCCAGCAGGTCGGCGGCAAGGGCGGCGGCCGTCCCGACATGGCCCAGGCCGGCGGCACCCAGCCGGAGAACCTGCCGGCGGCGCTGGCGGCGGTGAAGGACTGGGTGGCGGCGAAGCTCTGAGCGGCTTCGCACGGTAAGGCACGGGCAGCGTCATCGCCGCCCGTGCCGCACATCATGCGCCGTACTTGCGTGCCAGCGTGTCGTGCAGGGCGACGAACTCTTGCGACAGCTTGTGCTTGGGATCGAGGTGGATCATCGGTTTGGCCTGCTCGTGCGATTCCTTGATCTTCACCGAAGCCGACAGGTAGGGCTGCAACACGGGCAGACCTTCATCGATGAGTTCCTGCACCACCTTTTGCGGCAGGGTGGCGCGCGGCTGGAACTGGTTGACCACGATGCCCTCGACCTGCAGGTTGCGGTTGTGGTCGGACTTGATCTCCTGCACGTTCTCGAGCAGCGAGTACAGGGCCTTGCGCGAAAACTCGTCGCAGTCGAAGGGGATCAGGCAGGCGTCGGCCGCGATCAGCGCCGAACGGGTGAAGAAGTTGAGCGCGGGCGGCGTGTCGATGTAGACGCAGTCGAAGTCCTTTGCCAGCTCTTCGAGCGCATCGCGCAGCTTGTAGATCTTGTAGCGCGACTCGAGTTTGGACTGCAGCTCCTCGAGTTGCGGATGCGAGGGCATCACGTGCAGGCACTCGAAAGGGGTGGCGACGATGAAGTCCTCGGTGCCGCGCGGGTTGAGCTTGAAGTTGAGCGTCTGGTCGAAGAAGTCCGCCAGTGTGGCTTCGAGGTCCTCGCCATTCGCGCCGAGGAGGTATTGGGTCGAGTTGCCTTGCGGGTCGAGGTCCACGACGAGGGTGCGCTTGCCCTGTTGCGCGCTGATCGCCGCCAGGTTGCAGGTGATGGTGGATTTGCCGACTCCGCCCTTCTGATTGAACACCACTCGCCGCATGCCTTTCTCCCCCTGTTCGTATGCGCCACGCCCTGCCTGCGGCGCGTCCGGAGCACGCATTCTGCCAAAAACGGCCGCTGGCGGGGTGTGTGGCGGTGTCCATCGCCGTCGTGATGCGCCAGATCAGTCCGGCGCGATGCCAAATGGGGGCGGCTGCGCTAAACTTCCGCGACGTCAATCGAGGTCGTTCCTGCGCCGCTCGACGCGCAGCCACAAAAACAATTCCGCTTTTCCGAGAACATCCCGAACGATGCCCACGCAGCGCGACCGTCCCGGTCCGCTGTCGCCCCGCGGGCGAAGTGCTCGCCCGCGTTTCAGACACGACATACCTCAAGACTCGCAGAGGGGAGAACATGGACCAGGATTTCATCGCCGCCGCACTCGACTATCACCGCTCGCCGACACGCGGCAAGATTTCAGTCGTGCCCACCAAGGGGCTCACCAACCAGCGTGACCTCGCGCTTGCCTATTCGCCCGGCGTGGCGGCAGCCTGCGACGCCATCGTTGCCGATCCTGCGGAGGCCTTCGAACTCACCAGCCGTGGCAATCTGGTTGCGGTGGTCACCAACGGTACAGCGGTGCTCGGCCTGGGCAACATCGGGCCGCTGGCCTCGAAGCCGGTCATGGAGGGCAAGGGCTGCCTGTTCAAGAAGTTCGCCAATATCGACGTCTTCGATATCGAACTGGCAGAGAATGATCCCGACAAGCTGATCGAGATCATCGCCGCGCTCGAGCCCACGTTGGGCGGTATCAATCTCGAGGACATCAAGGCGCCCGAGTGCTTCTATATCGAGCAGAAGCTGCGCGAGCGCATGAAGATCCCGGTCTTCCATGACGACCAGCACGGCACCGCCATCATCTCTGCCGCGGGCCTGCTCAATGGCCTCAAGGTCATCGGCAAGGACATCGACAAGGTCAAGCTGGTGTGCTCGGGTGCCGGCGCGGCGGCGATCGCCTGCCTCGATCTGATGGTCAGCCTCGGTCTGAAGCGCGAGAACATCTTCGTCTGCGACTCCAAGGGGGTGATCTTCGTGGGCCGCGAGGCCAACATGGAGCCGACCAAGGCGCGCTACGCCCAGACGACCGATGCACGCACGCTGGGCGATGCGATCGTCGGCGCCGACGTCTTCCTTGGCCTGTCCACCGCCGGTGTGCTCAAGCCCGAGATGGTCGCGAAGATGGCCGACCAGCCGCTGATCTTCGCGCTCGCCAACCCGAACCCCGAGATCCTGCCGGCCGACGCCAAGGCCGTGCGTCCGGACTGCATCGTCGCTACCGGCCGTTCGGACTTCCCGAACCAGGTCAATAACGTGCTGTGCTTCCCCTTCATCTTCCGTGGTGCGCTGGATGTGGGTGCGACCACGATCAACGAGGAGATGAAGCTCGCCTGCGTGAAGGCGATCGCCGAACTGGCCGAAGCCGAGGCCAGCGACATCGTCGCCAGCGCCTACGGTGGCCAGGAGCTGAGCTTCGGCCCCGAGTACATCATCCCCAAGCCCTTCGATCCGCGTCTGATCGTCAAGATCGCCCCCGCGGTGGCGAGGGCGGCGATGGACTCGGGCGTGGCGACCAAGCCGATCGAGGATTTCGACGCCTACGTCACCAGCCTCAACGCCTTCGTCTATCAGTCCGGCATCGTCATGAAGCCCGTCTTCTCGGCGGCCAAGGCCGTGCCGCCCGAGCAAAAGCGCGTGATCTACTGCGAGGGTGAGGACGAGCGCGTGTTGCACGCGGTGCGCGTGGTGCTCGACGAAGGCCTGGCGCGCCCGATCCTGATCGGCCGTCCCGAGGTCATCGAGATGCGCATCAAGAAGATCGGCCTCAACCTCCGGCCCGAGCGTGACTTCGAGATCGTCAATCCGGAATCCGATCCGCGCTACCGCGAACTGTGGAACGAGTACTACCGGTTGATGAAGCGCGACGGCGTGACGCCCGACCTCGCCAAGGCCAAGATCCGCCGCGATACCACCCTGATCGGCGCCATGCTGCTGCGCCGCGGGGACGCCGACGCGATGGTGTGCGGCACCTTCGGTACCTACGATTACCATCTCAAGCAGGTGGAGGACGTCATTGGCCTCGCGCCTGGCGCCAAGCAGTTCGCAGCGATGAACCTGCTGCTGCTGTCCAAGCGCATGCTGGCGATCACCGATACCTACGTCAATGAGAATCCGAGCGCCGCAGAGGTGGCCGAGATTGCCCGCATGGCTGCTGAAGAGCTGAGCCGTTTTGGCATCGAGCCGAGCGTGGCGCTGCTGTCGCACTCCAACTTTGGCAGCTCGGGCTCGGCCTCGGCACGCAAGATGCGCGAAGCCTGCGAGATCCTGCGTGCGACCGTGCCTGGCCTGAATGTCGACGGCGAGATGCACGGCGATGCCGCGCTCTCCGAAGAGATTCGCGACAAGCTGCATCCGGACTCCGACCTGAAGGGCGAAGCCAACCTGCTGGTGATGCCTAACCTCGACGCCGCCAACATCTCCTTCAACCTGATGAAGATGGCCAATGGCGATGGCGTGTCGGTTGGGCCGATCCTGCTCGGGGCGGCGAAGTCGGTGCACATCGTGACGCCGTCGGCGACCGTGCGCCGGCTGGTGAACATGACAGCGCTCGCCGTAGTGGATGCCAAGGAGTCGCGCAACGCCAGAGCTTGATTCGGGCGGGTGCTTTTGATGTGGGCGCAGGCGTCGCCCATGACATGGGGTGGCCGCGCGAGCGGCTGCCCCACATCGTTTCAAGGGAGCATGCGGTCTTGATTGCATTGCCTGATCTTCTGTCGCGTCCGCTTTGTGTGGTCGGAGCGGCGCTGTTGCTTGCCTTCTCGGCACCCGTGCAGGCTGGCGATTGGTTGCTCGCGGCGACCGACACACGAGTCGTTCCCGGCCAACGCTTCGAGGTCGTCGTCGTCGCGGCGGGTAGCTCGGCACAGTGGCCGGATCGGCTGCCGGCGCGTATCGAGCTGCCCGGCGGCTCGCCCCAGGTCGCGATCGAACTCGTGGCCATGGCCGCGGCTCCAGGGGCTGCGGGCCAGCGGCGCTACTTTGCGCGCTGGCCGATGGAGGTCAATGGCGTGGTCACGCTGGCCCTGGCTGACCAGCCGCAGGCGCGTTTGCTGCTGGCCGCCGCCGCAACGACCGCCACCGATGCAGCGGAGCTTTCGCCAGCGGGCGCACTCGAACAGATGGCGCCCGTTGCCAGGATGGCTGCCGGCACGCCGCCGGTCGAGCCGTCGGGCCTCGCCTTCCATGAGCCGATGTACTTCCTGGTCGGTGGCAGGGACCCCGTGTCGGCGCGTTTTCAGTTCAGCTTCAAGTACCGCATCTTCGCCGAGCAGGGCATCGTCGGCGAGAATATCCCGGTGGCGACAGGGCTGTACTTCGGCTTCACGCAGACCTCCTTGTGGGATCTGCAGTCCGAATCCAAGCCCTTTCGCGACTCGAGCTTCCGGCCAACGCTGTTCTACAGCGTCGCAGCGACAGACGCCGAGGATCGCCTCGCGCTGACCTTGTCCGGCGGCTACGAACATGAGTCGAACGGCAAGGAGGATACGCCGTCGCGCAGTATCGACCTCCTGTTCCTGCGCGCCGAGGGGCGCTACCTGTTTGCCGACGGACGCACCTATCTTGGTGTGGCGCCAAAGCTGTGGACTTATCTCGATCGTGACGACAACCCGGATATCGCTCGCTACCGTGGCCATGGCGAGCTCGCGCTGCGTCTCGGGCGCGATGACGGCTTGCTGTTTTCCGCCCTGGTCCGGCGCGGGACTGCCGGCAAGATCGGTACGCAGTACGACCTGTCCTACCCCATCCGGCGCAGCGTGTTTTCCGGTGTGGGCGCATTCGTGCACCTGCAGGCCTACAGAGGGTACGGCGAGACCCTGCTCGAGTACGACGAGAAGAAGGACCCACAGTACCGACTGGGGATTTCGCTGGTACGCTGAGCGCCACCATGAGGAGCCGCCCATCTGGGCGGGCAACGAAAAAGAGGAGATCACGCATGAGCCACGCGATTCGTTTTCACCGCACCGGCGGCCCCGAAGTCCTGCAGTGGGAGGCGGTGGTGTTGCCGCCTCCGGCGGCGGGCGAGGTGCGGCTGCGCCACCACGCGGTTGGACTCAACTTCATCGATACCTATCATCGCAGCGGGCTCTATCCGCTTGCGCTGCCCTCCGGTCTGGGCATGGAGGCGGCGGGCGTGGTCGAGGCGGTGGGCGAGGGCGTTACCGAGGTGAAGGCAGGCGACCGCGT
The DNA here is from genome assembly GCF_029588855.1 of Thauera mechernichensis. Taxonomy (NCBI): domain Bacteria; kingdom Pseudomonadati; phylum Pseudomonadota; class Betaproteobacteria; order Rhodocyclales; family Zoogloeaceae; genus Thauera; species Thauera mechernichensis. The sequence continues at coordinate 54,836 of NZ_JARQZE010000017.1, forward strand.
GGCCTACACCAACGGCCCGCTCGATGCCTATTCCGAGCAGCGCAACATCCCGGCGCGCTTCCTGGTGCCACTGCCCGATGACATCTCCTTCGAGCAGGGCGCGGCGATGATGCTGCAGGGGATCACCGCACACTATCTGCTGCATTCGACCTACCCGGTGAAGGCCGGCGAGACGATCCTGGTACATGCGGCCGCGGGCGGCGTGGGCTCGATCCTCGTACAGTGGGCCAAGCTGCTCGGCGCCACCGTGATCGGCACGGTGGGCAATGACGACAAGGCGGCGCGCGCGCTGGCACTTGGTTGCGACCACGTCATCGTCTATGCGCGCGAGCGCTTTCCCGAGCGCGTGCGCGAACTGACCGCAGGTAGGGGCGTGGCCGTGGTCTATGACTCGGTCGGACGCGACACCTTCCTCGACTCGGTGTCCTGCCTGCAGCGGCGCGGTACCATGGTGAGTTATGGCAATGCCACCGGGCCGGTTGCGCCGTTCGACTGCGCGCTGTTGCACAAGTCGGGCTCGGTGTTCGTGACCCGCCCCGGTCTGCCCGACTACATCGCCACGCGTGAGGAGCTGCTCGAGCGTGCAGCAGCGCTGTTCGAGGTGGTGCGCGGCGGCAAGGTCCGGATCGAGATCATGCAGCGCTTTGCGCTCAAGGATGCCGCACAGGCGCATCGTGAGCTCGAAGGGCGCAGAACGACCGGTTCCACGGTGCTGCTGCCCTGAGTACGGGCGAGGGGGCGGGTCGGGTAGAATTGGCGCCATGAATTCCGCAGCCAGTTCCCCGGGCGAGTCGAGCCTCGCCCCCAGCGCTCCGCGCTTCGTCCACCTCCGCCTGCACTCCGAATACTCGATCACCGACGGTATCGTCCAGCTCGACCAGGCGATCGCCGTCGCCGCGGCCGATGGCATGCCGGCGCTCGGCATGTCCGATCTTGCCAACCTGTTCGGCATGGTCAAGTTCTACAAGGGTGCGCGTGGCAAGGGCATCAAGCCGATCATCGGCGTAGATGCCTGGATCCAGAACGAAGCCGAGCGCGACAAGCCGCAGCGCGTGCTGCTCATCTGCAAGAGCCGTGCAGGCTACGGTCAGCTGTGCGAGCTGCTGACGCGCGCCTATCTGGAGAACAAGCACCGCGGCCGTGCCGAGATGCGTCGTGCGTGGTTCGAGGGCGGTGCGGCGAGCGAACTGTTGTGCCTGTCAGGTGCGATGAGCGGCGACATCGGCGCCGCCATCGCTGCCGGCAACCGCGACCTTGCCGAGCAACTCGCGGCCGACTGGGCCCGCCTCTTCCCGGGTGCGTTCTACATCGAGGTCCAGCGCGCCGGCCATCCCGGCACCGAAGCCTACATACGCCATGCGGTGGACATCGCCGGGCGGCTCGGCCTGCCGGTGGTGGCGACCCACCCGGTGCAGTTCCTCAAGCGCGAGGACTTCCGCGCCCACGAGGCGCGCGTGTGCATTGCCCAGGGCTATGTGCTCGCCGACAAGCGCAGGCCGCGCGACTTCACCGAGGAGCAGTACCTCAAGAGCCAGGCCGAAATGTGCGAGCTCTTCGCCGACCTCCCCGAGGCGCTCGAGAACGCGGTCGAGATCGCACGCCGCTGCTCGCTCACGGTACAGCTGGGCAAGAACTTCCTGCCGCTGTTCCCGACCCCCGAGGGCATGACGCTGGACGACTTTCTCGTCCACGAGGCCAAGGCCGGCCTCGAGCGGCGCCTCGCCCAGCTCTACCCCCATCCCGAAGAACGCGAGAAGCAGCGTCCGCGCTATGAGGAGCGGCTCAAGTTCGAGACCGACACCATCATCCAGATGGGTTTTCCGGGCTACTTCCTGATCGTTGCCGACTTCATTCGCTGGGGCAAGAAGAACGGCGTGCCGGTCGGTCCGGGCCGCGGCTCGGGCGCGGGTTCGCTGGTGGCCTATTCGCTCGACATCACCGACCTCGACCCGCTCGAGTACGCGCTGCTGTTCGAGCGCTTCCTGAACCCGGAGCGGGTGTCGATGCCCGACTTCGACATCGACTTCTGCCAGGACAACCGCTACCGCGTCATCGAGTACGTGCGCGAGCGCTACGGCAAGGACGCAGTCAGCCAGATCGCCACCTTCGGCACCATGGCATCGAAGGCGGTGGTGCGTGACGTGGGCCGTGTGCTCGACCTGCCCTACGGCCTGTGCGACCGCCTGTCCAAGCTGATCCCGATCGAGGGCGCCAAGCCCGTCTCGCTGAACAAAGCCTACGAGATGGAGCCGCAGATCGGCGAGATGATGAAGGACGGCAACGACGGCGAGGCCATCCAGACCCTGTGGGGGCTGGCGCAGCCGCTCGAGGGCCTGTCCCGCAACGTCGGCATGCACGCCGGCGGCGTGCTGATCGCGCCCGGCAAGCTCACCGACTTCTGCCCGCTCTACATCGCCGACGGCGATGACGCCACGCCGGTTTCCCAGTTCGACAAGGACGACGTCGAAGCCGTCGGCCTGGTCAAGTTCGACTTCCTCGGCCTGCGCAACCTCACCATCATCGAGCTCGCGCTGGAATACATCGCGCGCATGACCGGCAGCCGCCCCGACCTCATGAGCCTGGGCTTCGAGGACCCTGCCGCCTACCAGATCCTGAAGGACGCCAACACCACGGCGATCTTCCAGGTCGAATCGGACGGCATGAAGAAGCTGCTCAAGAAGCTCGCGCCCGACCGCTTCGAGGACATCATCGCGGTGCTCGCGCTCTACCGCCCCGGTCCGCTCGGCTCGGGCATGGTGGATGACTTCATCCTGCGCAAGAAGGGCCAGCAGGAGATCGACTACTTCCACCCCGACCTGAAAGCCTGCCTGGAACCGACCTACGGCGTCATCGTGTACCAGGAACAGGTGATGCAGATCTCGCAGATCATCGGCGGCTACACCCTGGGCGGCGCCGACATGCTGCGTCGCGCGATGGGCAAGAAGAAGGCCGATGAGATGGCCAAGCATCGCGCCACCATTGCCGAGGGCGCCAAGCACAAGGGCTACGACCCGGCGCTCGCCGAGCAGCTCTTCGACCTGATGACCAAGTTTGCGGAGTACGGCTTCAACAAGTCGCACACCGCCGCCTACGCGGTCGTCACCTACCACACTGCCTGGCTCAAGGCGCACCACTGCGCCGCCTTCATGGCGGCGACGATGTCGTCCGACCTGGACAATACCGACACCGTCAAGATCTTCTACGAGGATACGGTCGCCAACGGCATCGCGGTGTTGCCGCCGGACGTGAACGAATCCGACTACCGCTTCGTGCCGGTGGACCGCAAGACCATCCGCTACGGCCTGGGTGCGGTGAAGGGCGTGGGTGAGCCAGCGGTGCGGGCGATCCTCGCGGCGCGCGAGAAAGCGGGTGTTTTCCGCGACCTGTTCGATTTCTGCGAGCGCGTCGACCGCCGCATGGTGAACCGCCGCGTCATCGAGGCGCTCATCCGCGCTGGCGCAATGGACACGTTGTCAGGCCACCAGGGCCTGGACCGCGCCCAGCTGATGGCCACCGTGGCACTGGCGATGGAAGCTGCCGAGCAGGCGGCGGCCAACGCCATGCAGGGAGGCCTTTTCGACCTGATGCCGGAGGCTGCGGGTGCGGCGCCCGAGTTCGCCAGGATCCGCCCCTGGACCGAGCGCGAGCGGCTCAAGGAGGAGAAGCTTGCGATCGGCTTCTTCCTCTCCGGCCACCCATTCAATGCCTTCAAGTCCGAGGTGCGTCGCTTCGTCCGCCGCACGCTGGCCCAGCTCGAGCCCTCGCGCGACCTCACCATGCTCGCCGGCGTTGTGATGGAGCAGCGCACCAAGGTTGGCAACCGCGGCAAGATGGCCTTCATTCTGCTCGATGATGGCACCCAGCCGCGCGAGGTCACGGTGTACTCCGAGGTTCTGGAGGCCAGCCGCGGCAAGATCGTCACCGACGAGGTGCTGGTGGTCGAGGCCAAGGTGAGCAACGACGACTTCTCCGGCGGGCTGCGCATCAACGCCGACCGCCTGCTCACGCTTGGCGAGGCGCGCAGCCGCTTCGCGCGCGCGCTGGCTTTGCGCATCAACGGCGAGGCCGCAGCGAGCGGAGGCCCCCTCGCTGCGGCGGGCAAACTGCAGACCCTGCTCGAGCCCTTCCGTGACGGCGGCTGTCCGATTCGCGTGCGTTACCGCAATGCTGCGGCCGAGGCCGAACTGCCCTTGGGCGAGGCGTGGCGCGTCAGGCTCGAGGACGCCTTGCTCGAGAGTCTGCGCGAGTGGCTGCCACCCGAGGCCGTCGAGGTGGTTTACCCGGCGTGAGCATTGCCACCGCGTCGTTCAGGCATAGGCCAGCTCCGGTTCCTTGCCGCTGAGTTGCTGGGCACGGATCAGCGCTGCGGTGAGGTTGTCGGTGACGTTTCCGTCGCCAAGCTGGTCCAGGAAGCCCGAGCGGAAAACCAGCGAGCCCGGCTGCGCGTTCAGGCCGCAGAGCACCAGGTAGGCGCCGCGTTTGCCGAGGTTGCGATGCAGGGTCTGCAGGATGTCCAGGCCGGTGGTGTCGATGCTGATGACCTTGTCCATGTCCAGAATGACCACGTCGGGATGTCCATCCTGCATCAGCAGCAGGTTCTCGAGCTTGTTGGCGGCGCCGAAGAACAGGCTGCCGAACATCTTGTAGGCGAGAATGCGTGGCGTACCGTCTTTACGTTCGACTGCACCTGCACCGTAGTAGTCCTCGAGTGCCACGCGCTCGATACGGGTGAGATCCGACATCCGGTAGATGAAGAACAGGCTCGCCAGCACCATCCCGATCTCGACTGCCAGCGTGAGGTCGAACAGCACGGTGATGAAGAAGGTGCCGAGCAGGATGGTGCGGTACTGCAGCGAGTAGCGTGTCAGTTCGCCAGGTGCGAAGGCGTGCCATTCGCCCATGTTGATGGCGACCACCACTACGATGGCCGACAGCGTGGCGAGCGGGATGTGGCTGGCCAGGGGGGCGAGTGCGAGCACGATCGCCAGCAGCACGCCGGCATGGATCACGCCTGCGATCGGGGTGCGGCCGCCGCTGCGGATATTGGTGGCGGTGCGCGCGATGGCGCCGGTGGCGGCGAAGCCGCCGAACAGCGGCGCGGCGACGTTGGCGATGCCTTGTGCCATCAACTCCTGATTGGGGTCGTGGCGGTCGTCGATCTGGCTGTCGGCAACGCGGGCCGACAGCAGCGACTCGATGGCGCCGAGCAGCGCGATGGTGAGCGCGGGGGTGATCAGCTTGCCGAGCGTCCCGAGGCTGAGTTCGGGCAGACCGAAGCTCGGGATCTCCTGCGGAATGCCGCCAAAGCGGCTGCCGATGGTGTCGACCGGCAGTGCGAACAGTGCGTTGACTGCCGTCATGACGATCAGCACCGCCAGCGGGCCGGGCAGGCGGCGCATCCACGCGGTACGCAGCGCCTGGCGGTTCCAGCCCACCAGGATGGCGAGCGAGACCGTGGCGACGGCGACCGTCGCGGGGTCGATGCTCGGCAGCGCGGTCCACAGCGCCGCCATCTTGGCGAAGAATTCGCCCGGCAGGCTGTCGACCTGCAGGCCCAGGAAATCCTTGATCTGGGAGATGAAGATGACCACCGCGATGCCGTTGGTGAAACCGATCACCACCGACAGCGGGATGAAACGGATCATGCTGCCCAGGCGCAGCGCACCCATGGCGAACAGCAGCACGCCCGACATCATCGTGGCAATGAGCAGGTTCTGCACGCCGTGGTCGACGACGATGGCATAGATGATGGGGATGAAGGCGCCGGTGGGGCCGCCGATCTGAACCTTCGAGCCACCCAGCAAGGAGATGAGCAGGCCGGCGACGATCGCCGTCCAGATGCCGGCCGTGGGCGACATGCCCGAGGCAATGGCGAAGGCCATCGCCAGCGGCAGGGCGAGCACGCCGACGGTGATGCCGGCGGAGATATCCCCGGCGAGGCCGCTGCGGCCATAGCCGGGCAGGGTGTCGAGGAGTTTGGGGCGGAACTGGATCTTCATGCTGTCTCCGGTGCAGGTCTGGACGAAGCTTGCAGCACCGCCCGACGGGCGGCGCTAGGGAGACAGCCGCCCTCGACCTGCATGATGCAGGACCATCCAGCGTTTCGAGGGCGTGAGCGGCATGAAGTCGGCGCCTTACTTGACCTTCATGCCAGGCAGGGCGCCGGCGTCAGGCGACAGGATGAAGAGCCCTGGGGTGCTGCCGTCGGTGTCCGAGGCCGCCAGCACCATGCCCTCGCTCATGCCGAACTTCATCTTGCGCGGTGCCAGGTTGGCGACCATCACCGTCATGCGCCCGACCAGCGTCGCCGGGTCGTAGGCCGACTTGATGCCGGCGAAGACCTGGCGCGGCTTGGGGTTGCCGGCCTCATCCGTCTCGCCGATGTCGAGCGAGAGGCGGATCAGCTTGTCCGCACCCTCGACATGCTCTGCGTTGACGATCTTTGCGATGCGCAGGTCGACCTTGGTGAAGTCATCGATCGAGATGTGGGCCGAGGGTGTCTCGGCTGACTGCGCAGCGTGTTGCTGCTTCTCGGCGTGGCGCTGTTGTGAGGACGCAGCCTTGGCTACCGCAGCGTCCTTGGCCGGCGCCGCGGCAGGTGCGAGCGACTCGCGGTTGGCCTCGAGCAAGGCATCGATCTGCTTGCGCTCGACGCGGGTCATCAGGTGGCTATAGGCCTGGATGGCGTGGCCGGCGGGCAGCGCCGCCCAGTCGCCCCGCCAGTCCATCGCCGGGATGGCGAGGAAGGCCTCGACCTGCGCGGCCAGCGCCGGCAGCACCGGCTTGAGGTAGCGGGTGAGGTCGCGGAACATGGTCAGCGCGGTGCTGCACACGGCGTGCAGGCGGGCCTCCTGGCCTTCCTGCTTGGCGAGCTCCCACGGCTTGTGGTCGTTGACGTACTGATTGGCGACATCGGCCAGGCGCATGATCTCGCGCAGCGCGCGGCTGTAGTCGCGCTCGTCATAGGCGGCGGCGATGCGACCCTCGGTCCAGGCCGCTGCGAACTCGGCACAGGCGGCGGCATCGACTTCGCCCAGCTTGCCACCGAAGCGCTTGCCGATGAAGCCGGCGCAGCGGCTGGCGATATTCACGAACTTGCCGACGAGGTCAGAATTGACCTTGGCGATCATGTCGTCGAGGTTGAGGTCGACGTCTTCCATGGTGCCGTTGGACTTGCCGGCGAAGTAGTAGCGCAGCCACTCGGGGTTGAGCTTCTGAGCGATGTAGGAGTGCGCGGTGATGAAGGTGCCGCGGCTCTTGCTCATCTTGGCGCCGTCGACGGTGAGAAAGCCGTTGACGCACAACTGGCTGGGGGTGGCATAGCCGGCGAACTTCAGCATCGCCGGCCAGAACAGGGCGTGGAAATAGAGGATGTCCTTGCCGATGAAGTGCACCATCTCGGTGCCGGCCACGGCGGCGCGGGAGGCGTCGGTGTAATCCTCCACTGCAATCGTCTCGCCAGTGGCGGCGCGCTTCTCGGCGAGGTTGCGGAAGCTGGCGAGGTAGCCGATCGGCGCGTCCAGCCAGACGTAGAAGTACTTGCCCGGCGCGCCCGGGATCTCGAAGCCGAAGTAGGGCGCGTCGCGCGAGATGTCCCAGTCGGAAAGCTTGTTTTCGCCAGCTTCGCCGAGCCACTCCTTCATCTTGTTGGCGGCCTCCGCCTGCAGGCGGCGCTCACCGGCGGTGTTGGTGCCGCGCGTCCATTCGCGCAGGAAGGCGACCGCGCGCTCGTCCGAGAGGCGGAAGAAGTAGTGCTCCGAGGTCTTCAGCACCGGCTTGGCGCCGGATACCGCGGAGTAGGGGTTCTTGAGTTCGGTGGGGGCGTAGGCCGCGCCGCAGGCTTCGCAGTTGTCGCCGTACTGGTCGGCGGCACCGCATTTGGGGCACTCGCCCTTGATGAAGCGGTCGGGCAGGAACATCTCCTTGACCGGGTCGTAGTACTGCTCGATCGAGCGCGTGTCGATGAGGCCGCCGGTCTTGAGCTTGCCGTAGATGTCCTCGGCGTAGAAGCGGTTCTCGGCGCTGTGCGTGGAGTGGTAGTTGTCGAAGGCGACGCCAAAGGCGGTGAAGTCGCGCAGGTGCTCGCCGTGCACGCGGTCGATGAGCTGCTCGGGGGTCAGGCCTTCCTTTTCGGCGCGCAGCATGACCGGCGTGCCATGGGTGTCGTCCGCACAGACGTAGTGCACCGCATGGCCGCGCATGCGCTGGTAGCGCACCCAGATGTCGGCCTGGATGTAACCCACCAGGTGGCCGAGGTGGATGTCGCCGTTGGCGTAGGGCAGGGCGTTGGTGACGAGGAGCTTGCGGGACATGTTGGGCGTGCGCAGATTAAAGACGCCGAGTTTATCAAACGCAGCCGCCGACGTATGGTTCGCGGCGCGGCGCGCAGGAGATCAGGGCAACTGGCGCAGCAGCAGTTCGACTCGGCGGTTGCGCATGCGTCCCTCTTCGGTGGCGTTGCTGGTGAGCGGGTCGGCCTCGCCGCGGCCGTCGGCCTGCAGACGCTCGAGCCCGATGCCGCGCTGGCGCAGGTGTTCGACGACGGCCTCCGCGCGCGCGATCGACAAGCGCAGATTGACCATCTCGCTGCCCTGGCTGTCGGTGTGGCCGATGACCTTCACCAGCACGTTGAGGTTCTCGGCGAGGACGGGGGCGAGGGTGTCGAGCACGTGTGCGAGCGAGGGGCGGATCTCGGTGCTGCCCGAAGTGAAGCCGTCCGCGACAGGGATCTGCAGGTTGATGCCTGCAGCGTCGATGGGGCCGATCTGAATGGCGGGCAGCGTGCTGGCCACCGTGCCCAGTTCGGTGCGCAGTGCCTGCCAGTCCGGCGCTGCAGTGGCTGGCCGTACCAAGGCATGCTTGTGCACAGGGTCGCTGCCGGCCTCGTCGCCGGGTGCGAGGCCGGGGGTTGCGCAGGCGGCCAGAAGAGCCAGGGGAAGCAGGGCGAGGCATGACGGTTTGGGGGGGCGTGCTTTCATCATGGCTAGGGTGTGTGGTCGAGTCTGAAGGGAGCGCTCGCAGCAGGGGGAAACCCTGCTGCCGTCGCGGATGAGCGAAACGTTGCGCTCCGGTATGATGCGGCGGATTTCGCCAATGTTCGGCGATCCCGGATTATCAAGGAAAACGCGATGAGTCTTGATCAGGAAACCGTAACCGAAGCCCTCCGCCAGCTGATCGACCCGAACACGGGCAAGGATTTCATTACCGGGCGCAGCATCCGCAATCTGGTGGTCGAGGGCGGCAGCGTTCGCTTCGACGTCGAACTGGGGTATCCGGCGAAGAGTCAGCATGAGCCGATCCGGGCCTTGCTCGCGGATGCGCTGGCCAGGTTGCCCGGCGTGACCAGCGTAGAAGCGCGCGTCAGCAGCAAGGTGGTGGCCCATGCAGTGCAGCAGGGGGTAAAGCTGCTGCCGGGCGTGCGCAACATCATCGCAGTGGCTTCGGGCAAGGGCGGTGTCGGCAAGAGCACGACGGCGGTCAACCTGGCATTGGCGCTGGCGGCCGAGGGCGCGCGCGTGGGTATCCTCGATGCCGACATCTATGGGCCATCGCAGCCCCAGATGCTGGGCATCGGTGACCAGCGTCCGGTGTCGGACGATGGCAAGACCATGATCCCGCTCGAGGCCTACGGCTTGCAGGCGATGTCGATCGGCTTCCTGATCGAGCAGGATACGCCGATGGTGTGGCGCGGCCCGATGGCAACGCAGGCCCTCAACCAGTTGCTCAAGGATACCGCCTGGCACGACCTCGACTATCTCGTCATCGACATGCCGCCGGGTACCGGAGACATCCAGCTCACGCTGTCGCAGAGCGTGCCCGTAACCGGGGCTGTGATCGTCACCACGCCGCAGGACATCGCCTTGCTCGACGCACGCAAGGGGGTGAAGATGTTCGAGAAGGTGGGGGTGCCCATCCTCGGCGTGGTCGAGAACATGAGCATCCACATCTGTTCGAAGTGCGGCCACGAGGAGCACATCTTCGGGCAGGGCGGGGGCGAGAAGATGTGTGCCGATTTCGACACCCCTTTCCTTGGCGCCTTGCCGCTCGACATCCAGATCCGCTCCGAGGCCGATAGCGGTGCCCCCACCGTGGTGGCCGATCCGGACGGCCGCATTGCTGCGCTCTACAAGCAGATCGCGCGCAAGGTCGCGGTGCGTATTGCAGAGAAGGCCAAGGACATGACCCACAAGTTCCCTAACATCGTGGTCAAGAACAGCTGAGTTCACGGGCCGGGCGTGCGGGATGCTGCAGGAGGGCAGCTCGCGCGCGATGCCCTTTCCTGCGGCGCGCGCTTGCCCTACACTCACGCGCTTTGAAACCGGCCCCCGGGGCCGCACTGGAAACGCGCCGATGTCCATCAAGTCCGACAAGTGGATCCGCCGCATGGCCGACGAGGCCGGCATGATCGAGCCGTTCGCGCCGGAGTTGGTGCGCAGCAACGACAGCGGCCGCATCGTCTCCTACGGCACGTCAAGCTATGGCTACGACGTGCGTGTGGCCAACGAATTCAAGATCTTCACCAACATCAACTCGACCATCGTCGATCCGAAGGATTTCGACGCGCGCAACTTCGTCGATTTCACTGGCGACGTGTGCATCATCCCGCCGAATTCCTTTGCGCTGGCGCGTACGGTCGAGTATTTCCGCATTCCGCGCAGCGTGCTGACGGTGTGCCTGGGCAAGAGCACCTACGCGCGCTGCGGCATCATCGTCAACGTCACCCCGCTCGAGCCGGAGTGGGAGGGCCATGTGACGCTCGAGTTCTCCAATACCACGCCGCTGCCGGCCAAGATCTACGCCAACGAAGGCGTTGCGCAGATGCTCTTCTTCGAGTCGGACGACGTGTGTGAAACGTCCTACAAGGACCGGGGTGGCAAGTACCTCGGACAGACTGGCGTGACCCTGCCCAAGATCTGAGCGCTGGCGTGTGCCACCACTGCATGAACGGGGCCGCCTGACGGCCCCTTGTGCTTTCTCGAACCACTTTCGGTAACGTGCAGGCAACGCTCGACGAGTAAATTGCCTGTTTTGTCCGTCCCGCAAGGACCCCGCAGGAGAGGACCAGGATGAAATTCCATTTCCCCATCATCATCATCGACGAGGATTTCCGCTCGGAGAATACGTCCGGACTGGGGATCCGCGCGCTTGCCAAGGCGATCGAGGAAGAGGGCATGGAGGTGCTGGGCGTCACCAGCTACGGCGACCTGACTTCGTTTGCCCAGCAGCAGAGCCGCGGATCGACGTTCATTCTGTCGATCGACGACGAGGAGTTCTCGTCGCCCGAGGCCTCGGCCAAGGCGATTGCCGATCTGCGCGCATTCGTGGTCGAGATTCGCTTCCGCAATGCGGACATCCCGATCTTCCTGCACGGTGAGACGCGCACCACGCGGCACATCCCCAACGATGTACTGCGCGAGATGCACGGCTTCATCCACATGTTCGAAGATACGCCGGAGTTCATCGCTCGCTACGTGGTGCGCGAGGCGAAGAACTACCTCGATTCGCTGGCGCCGCCGTTCTTCCGCGCGCTCACGCACTACGCGGCCGACAGCTCGTATTCATGGCACTGCCCGGGGCACTCGGGCGGCGTCGCCTTCCTCAAGAGCCCGGTGGGGCAGATGTTCCACCAGTTCTTCGGCGAGAACATGCTGCGCGCGGACGTGTGCAATGCGGTCGACGAACTCGGCCAACTGCTCGACCACACCGGCCCGGTGGCGGCCTCGGAGCGCAACGCGGCGCGCATCTTCAACTGCGATCACCTGTACTTCGTCACCAACGGCACATCGACCTCGAACAAGATGGTGTGGCACACCACGGTCGCGCCCGGCGACATCGTCGTGGTGGACCGCAACTGCCACAAGTCCATCCTCCACTCGATCATCATGACCGGCGCGGTACCGGTGTTCCTGACGCCGACGCGCAACCATTACGGCATCATCGGACCGATTCCGCTCGAGGAGTTCTCGGTCGAGAATATCCAGAAGAAGATCGAGGCGAACCCTTTCGCACGTGAAGCCAAGAGCAAGAAGCCGCGTATCCTCACCATCACCCAGTCGACCTATGACGGCGTGGTGTACAACGTCGAGACGATCAAGGACATGCTCGACGGCGAGATCGATACGCTGCACTTCGACGAAGCCTGGCTGCCCCATGCGGCGTTCCACGATTTCTACGGCGATTACCACGCCATCGGCGCCGATCGTCCGCGCTGCCGCGAGTCGATGGTGTTCTCGACCCAATCCACGCACAAGCTGCTGGCCGGCCTGAGCCAGGCCTCGCAGATCCTGGTGCAGGACTCGCAGACGCGCAAGCTCGATCGCGACATCTTCAACGAGGCCTACCTGATGCATACCTCGACCTCGCCACAGTACGCGATCATCGCGTCCTGCGACGTCGCTGCGGCGATGATGGAGGCGCCTGGCGGGCCGGCGCTGGTCAATGAGTCGCTGTCGGAGGCTGTCGAGTTCCGCCGCGCAATGCGCAAGGTCGACGCCGAGTTCGGCGATGACGACTGGTGGTTCAAGGTGTGGGGGCCGGAGTTCCTGGCCGAAGAGGGTATCGGTACGCGTGAAGACTGGACCCTTAAGGCGGGCGAGCGCTGGCATGGTTTCGGAGACCTGGCCGATGGCTTCAACATCCTTGACCCGATCAAGGCTACGATCATCACGCCGGGCCTCAACATGGACGGAGACTTCGCCGAGCATACGGGCATTCCGGCGGCGATCGTCACCAAGTATCTCGCCGAGCACGGCATCATTGTCGAGAAGACCGGGCTCTATTCCTTCTTCATCATGTTCACCATCGGTATCACCAAGGGTCGCTGGAACACCATGGTGACGGAGTTGCAGCAGTTCAAGGACGACTACGACCGCAACCAGCCGCTATGGCGGGTGATGCCCGAGTTCATCGCCAAGCACCCGCGCTACGAGCGCGTGGGCCTGAAGGATCTCTGCGACCAGATCCACAGCTTCTACAAGGCGCATGATGTCGCGCGCCTGACCACGGAGATGTACTTGTCGGACATGGTGCCGGCAATGAAGCCTGCCAATGCCTTTGCGAAGATGGCTCACCGTGAGATCGAGCGCGTGGCTCTGGACGAGCTCGAGGGTCGGGTCACCGCGATGCTGGTAACCCCTTATCCGCCGGGTATTCCGCTGCTCATCCCGGGCGAGCGCTTCAACGCCACGATTGTGCGCTACCTCAAGTTCGCGCGCGATTTCAATGCCCGCTTCCCTGGCTTTGAGACTGATATCCATGGTCTCGTGAAGGGCGAAGATGGGCGCTACCACGTCGACTGCGTTGCCGACTGAGCGCGCTCGTAGCCGCAACACGTGAAAAAGGGCCGCTGAGCGGCCCTTTTTCATTTTCTTCGCTGGCTCAGCAGCGCTGGTATTCGACGAAGTCGAAGTCGTATTCGTTGTCGGTATCGGCCGTGCGTGCGTCGCGACGCAGTTCGATGAACTGCGAGCGGTCCAGCATCGGGAAGTGCGCGTCGCCGTCAACGTCTGCCCACACCTCGGTCAACACCATGCGGTCGGCCTGCCTGAGCAGGGTGTTGTAGAGCTGAGCGCCACCAATCACGAACAAGGTGCTGGCGCCGGCTGCGGCTGCAATGGCGGCTTGAGGGTCATGGAAGACTTCGGCGCCGTCCGCGGTGAACGCGGGGTCGCGGGTGACCACCATGTTGCGCCGTCCGGGCAGCGGGCGTCCCAGGGACGTCCACGTGTTGCGGCCCATCAGGATGGGGTGTCCCATGGTCAGGGTGCGGAAATGCTGCAGGTCAGCCTTGAGGCGCCAGGGCAGTCCGTTGTCGCGCCCGATCACCCCGTTGCGGGCGACTGCTGCGACGATCACGATCTCGGGGGTATTGTCATTCATACGGCAACAGGGGCCTTGATGTGCGGGTGGGGGTCGTAACCATCGAGGGCGAAGTCCTCGAAGCGGAACGCCAGGATGTCTTTCACCTGCGGGTTGAGTACGAGCCGCGGCAAGGCACGCGGCGTGCGGCTGAGCTGCTCGCGAGCCTGTTCGAGGTGATTCATGTAGAGATGGCAATCTCCACCCGTCCAGACAAAATCGGCGACTTCGAGTTCGCACGCCTGTGCAACCATGTGGGTCAGCAAGGCGTAGGAAGCAATATTGAAGGGCACGCCGAGGAAGATGTCCGCACTGCGCTGATACAACTGGCAAGACAGTTTGCCGTTCGCGACGTAGAACTGAAAAAGGGCGTGGCAGGGCGGCAGTGCCATGTTGTCGACCTCGCCTGGGTTCCACGCGGACACGATGTGGCGGCGGGAGTCGGGGTTGCGCCGGATGCCCTCCACCAGGCGGGCGATCTGGTCGATGCTGCGACCGTCTGCTGTCTCCCACCGGCGCCATTGCTTGCCGTACACCGGGCCAAGCTCACCATCGGGCGCTGCCCACTCGTCCCAGATCGACACCCCATTCTCCTTCAGGTAGCGAATGTTGGTATCGCCTTGCAGGAACCACAGCAGTTCGTGAATGATCGAGCGCGTATGGAGCTTCTTGGTCGTGACCAATGGAAAGCCGGCGCGCAGATCAAATCGCATCTGCCAACCGAACACGGACAGGGTGCCTGTCCCAGTGCGGTCAGTTTTTGCATCACCGTGCTCGAGCACATGCCGCATCAGATCCAGGTACTGTTGCATCGCTTCATCTCGTGTAAAAGCGTGATTTTAGCCCGCAATGAAAACGTCGCCAGCGATCCGTGTCGGTGTGTCCCGGTGGGCCTGCGGCGGAGTGATGATAGGGCCTCCCGCGCGCGGCGTGCGGATGCCCTGGCGACGGGGCGCAAGTCCAGGCGCCGAGCGGCGTGCAGGGCGAACATTGTGCTAAGCTCGACGATATGAAATATGCGCAGGTCCGACTTGCGCGAAGCCGGAGGCTGTCCGCGTACGAGCCGCCGCGATCTGGGGGGCAGGGGTGGATAATATGGCAGCGACGCTCGATTTCACGCCTGCCGGGGTGTTGGCGGGTGGAGGTAATCCTGTCGCTGGGCTGGAGGCAGCCACAGCCACCCTGCGTGCCCTCTACAAGCCTGGTAGTCCGCGAGCCGAGGCCGCCGGCTTCTCGGTGGCATCCGCCTTTGACGATGCGTTGCGTACGGCTATCGAGCGCGCAGCGCCGCTCTCGGTGGCGCGTGGTGTCGAGCGCGACCCGAGTCGCGGTGCAAATTGGTGGGGGCGGTGGCTTGCCGGTGTTCGTGACGCATCAATGGCTGTCTGCGATGCCTACTGGTGCATATCACCGGAGGCGTTGGCAGCGGCGGGGAACGGAACCGTTCGTCTGCGTCTTGCCGGCAGTCTCGTAGAGGCCATCAAGTGGTCGGCCTGCGATCGCTTCAGTCCGGACGAGGTGCTCTGGCAGCGCCTGTCAGGCTTGCTCGTTGAAACCGTCAGCGCGGACGCAGGCCTGATCGTGGGCGACGTGCCCGGGGTGGCGCGAGAGTTTCTGCGTGCTGTTGCCTACCACAGCGTTGGTCTTGATCAGCTGGAGCTGGATCGAGCGCTCGCCATGGTCCATCTCGTCGATACCTGCGTACCTTTCCTGTCTCTTGGCTCTGCCGTATCGGGGGCGCCCCAGTACGTGATAGACCTCGGTGCCGGGGGCGCACCGCAGCGGCGGTATTCGACTGGCGCTGTCAGTCAGCTGTGTTTTGCTCCCTGGGGGGCCGACGAGCTGCTGATCGGTTTCGAGCGGCAGCTCGCTGAAGGTAACGTGCCGCTCGTTTTTGGCAAGCTTCCCCGTGAGCTGATGCTGGAGACCGTAAGGAGGCTGCGCAATCAGTGGTCCAGGACGCCCCCGGTTCGCTTGCGCAAGCGTTATGCGCAGGATGCTACGGTAGAGATCACACGCGGACTGATGGAGTTGCGTCAGGTGCTTGCTGGTGAGGTGCGGCAGCTCGCGAGAGTCTGGCGGGTCTGCGACCTCAGTCGCAGCGGCCTGCAGATAAGGGCCGCAAGCGACCCCTCTGGTGCTTGGCCCGACGTCGGTGAGTTGCTTGGAGTCCGCTTCACCGATGGCGAGGGCTGGCAACTCGCCGTCGTCAGGCGCCTTCAGATGTGGCCCGATCATGCCCGCCTCGGACTTGAGCTGGTGTCACGTCATCCAGTGCTGGTTGTACTGGATGATGGTCGGCTCTCAATTGAGGCGCTGTTGTGCGATCAACCTGCGCGCGGGGAGGCTGTGCGCCTGCTGCTGGGCCCGGAAGAAGCAGTGGGCACGGAGACCGTGTTCATGAAGCACGGTGGGGGGGTGCTCAAACTACGCTTGCTTGGGGAGCAGCCCTCGCCGTTTGGTGACGCTCGAGGTTACCGGCTGCAAGTGTTTCAGGTTGGCTGATAGTCATCCGCCCTTGGTGTTCGAGCAGGCATCGACTGAGCGGCGCCGGTCGTGATTGGATGCCCAGGCTCGCTACCTTGCTGAAGTTCGGGTTCATGCATCCATTTAAAACCTTGATCGTTATTTTTCTTGACGGTCTGGATTGGGTGTCTATAATGCGCACCTCTTCAGCGCTGCAGCGGTTTCTTCGGAAGTGCAGGCGGCGGTGGAGTTGGGAAGTGAGGTGGGTGTTTGGTGGGTCTTTGTTCGGCGTAGCCGGGCGGCGGTAAAAAAAGATTCACGAAATGCTTGACAGTGAGTTTAAAGCTGATCATAATCTCGTTTCTCTGCTGCAGCGAATGCAGCGCTCTTTAAAAAATTGAACAACCGATAAGTGTGGGTGCTTGGTGGTTGTGGTCGAAAGCGGCTTCGGTCGTTTTGGTTTCACAATGATTAGGTGCTCATGCTGATTAAAGTCAGTATTTTGAGTAC
>NZ_JARQZE010000018.1:0-70808 GCF_029588855.1 Thauera mechernichensis
AGAAGTAGCTGAAGGCGCGCACGACCTGGATCGTCTGGTCGCGCGACAGCGCATCGAGGATGTCCTCGAGCTCGCGCCGGGCCGCAATGTCGTCGTCGCGGCGGAAGCGCACCGAGTTCTGGCGGATGCGCTCGATCAGCTCGAAGGCGGCTGCACCCTGCTGGTCGCGCACGGTGTCACCGAGCAGGCGCCCGAGCAGGCGGATGTCTTCACGCAGCGGGGCGTCCTTGTCCTGGGTCATGTGTCTTGGTCTTCCTGGTTGTCGTCTAGGGGCCCTGCACCTGCCGTTGATCGTCCATGCTCACGTCAGGGCGTCCCGGCGTTGTGCATCGTCCCGGCGTCGCAGAGAGATGTGCTGCGTGCCAGGCAAGGCGGTCGGTGGGGAAAAGAGTGCGATCGGCACGCATGCTAGAATCCCGGCCTGTCCGCGCACCATTGGTGCGAACCCTGATGCTGCAGTGCGGCGAAATCTGGCCGTACCCGGCACCTTCCTACTTGTTACGTGAGTTATCCATCGTGAGCCAAGCGACCCCCGAGCGCATCGTCATCGCTACCCGTGAAAGCCGTCTCGCCCTGTGGCAGGCCGAGCACATCAAGGCCCGGCTCGAGGGATTGTATCCCGGCTGCAATGTCGAGCTTCTGGGCATGACCACGCGCGGTGACCAGATCCTCGACCGCCCGCTCGCGAAGGTTGGCGGCAAGGGCCTGTTCGTGAAGGAGCTGGAAACAGCCCTGCTCGATGGGCGCGCCGACATCGCCGTGCATTCGATGAAGGACGTGCCGATGGTGATGGGCGATGAGTTCGTGCTGCCCTGCATCACGGAGCGCGAGGTTCCGCTCGACGCCTTCGTCTCCAATCGCTACGACAGCCTGGCGGACATGCCCCCTGGGGCTGTGGTGGGGACGTCCTCGCTGCGCCGCGAATCGCAGATCCATGCGCAGTATCCCTTCCTTGCCGTGACCAGCTTGCGCGGCAACCTCGACACCCGTCTGCGCAAGCTCGACGAAGGCCAGTACGACGCAATCATCCTCGCCGCGGCCGGGCTGACCCGGCTCGGACTGGGCGAGCGCATCCGCTCGGTGATGCCGGCCGAGGTGTCGCTGCCGGCCGCCGGACAGGGCGCGCTCGGTATCGAATGCCTGGCGGCGCGGCCCGATGTCATTGCCTGGCTGCAACCCCTGGTCGATGCCGATACTGCCGCCTGCGTGCTCGCCGAGCGTGCAGTCGCACGCGCACTGGCCGGCAGCTGCGAGGTGCCGCTGGGTGCCTACGCGGTGATCCGCGGAGGGCAGTTGTGGCTGCGAGGTTTCGTCGCCCGCCCCGATGGCAGCGAGATCGTCCGTGCCGAACGCGAGGGCGCGCCCGCCGATGCCGACGCGCTTGGCCGCGCACTGGCCGAAGATCTGCGCGCGCAGGGCGCCGAGGCGATCCTGGCCGATATCGGCTGACGGCGAACACAGCTGATGGCGACTGCCCCCGCTCTCCCGTCCGCGCCCGGTCCGGGCGCCGGCCCTCTCGCAGGGCGCTGCCTGGTCGTGATGCGCCCGCAGGAGCAGGCCGACAACCTGTGCCGGCGCATCGAGGCCGCAGGTGGCCGCGCCCTGCGCTTTCCGGTGATTGCGATCGGTGCGGCGCCCGATCCTGCCCAGCTCGAGGCCGTGGTACCCCGCCTCGACGAGTTCCAGCTGGCGTTCTTCGTCAGCCCCAATGCCGCCAACTACGCGATGCAGTACATCCTGCCGCGGCGCGCCTGGCCGGCCGGCCTGCGCGTGTCGACCGTGGGCAAGGGCAGCGAGCGGGTGCTGCGCGACTATGGCTTTGAGGCGGTCATTGCGCCGCAGGTCGGGTTCGACAGCGAGGCTGTGATTGCGCTTCCCGAGTTTGCCGCAGAGGCTGTGGCCGGCTGCAAGGTGCTGATCTTCCGCGGTGACGGCGGTCGCGAGTTGCTTGCCGATACCTTGCGCGAGCGCGGCGCCAGTGTTGAATATGTCACGTGCTATCGGCGCTACTGTCCGGAGCTTGATCCTGCGCTGTTGTTGCAGCCGGTGGGGCGCGGTGAGGTCGACGCACTGCTGCTGACCAGCAGTGAAGGCGTCCGCAACCTGGCGCAGATGCTCGGCGCTGAAGGGCTTGCGGCACTGCGCCAGGTAAAGGTGTTCGCCACTCATCCACGCATCGTCGAGCAGGCCCGCGAGGCCGGTTTCGCTGACGTGATCGAGGCGCCCGCCGGTGATGACGGCCTGATGCAGGCACTTGAGGACCACTTTGGTTACACTGAAGCCATGAAAGAAGAGACTCCCGCCCTCACGCAGCCGCCGGCGAGCGCCCATCCCGATCGTAAGGACGATGCCCTCGACGCGGCGCGCGGCGAGCAGGCCGCTGCAAGCACGAGTGCCGATACGGTGGAGCGCGGCGAAGCCGCCTCGTCGGCCGAGACTTCAACCGATGTGGTCCAGCCTGCGGGCGGAGCCGAGCAGGGGGTGGTGGCCGCGCCGCGCCGCAGCGCTGCCGCGTGGTGGGCACTGTTGCTGGCCTTGGTGGCGATCGGCATTGCCGGCTGGGCAGTGTGGCAGGCACGCGACACGCGGGTCGGCGCGACCGTTCTGCGCGAGGAACTGGCGCAACGCCTGTCCGAGGGCGAGCGGGTGGCGAGCGAGGCGCGCGGCATCGTGCGCCAGCAACAGGAAGTGATCGCCGCGCTTCAGGGCCGCCTGGGTGCGTTGAGCGCCAAGGTCGAGGAGACCGAAGGCCAGGCCGCTGCGCTCGAAGCCCTTTATCAGGAGTTCTCGCGTACGCGTGAAGACGGCGTGATTGCCGAGGTCGAGCAGGCGGTGGTGCTCGCCGCACAGCAGTTGCAGATTGCCGGCAACGTCGAGGCTGCGCTGATTGCGCTGCAGGAGGCCGAATCCCGCCTCGCGCTGCATGATCGGGGGCAGCTTGCCGGGCTGCGGCGTGCGTTGGCAAACGACATCGACGCGCTCAAGTTGCAGCCGGTACTCGACGTCTCGGGCCTGAGCCTGCGCCTTGAGCGCCTGCTCGAGCGCGCCGACGCTCTGCCGCTCGCCTTCGAGGGGCAGTTGCCGGTGGAGGCTGCGGTTGGCCGCGATCTGGCACCGGGCGAAAGCACCGGGCTGGCAGGCTGGATGGCCAGCGCGTGGCGCCTTGGCGAAGCGCTGGCGGCAGACGTCTGGCACGAAGTGCGCACCCTTATCCGGGTCGAGCGTCTCGACCAGGCAGAGCCGGTGTTGCTGGCGCCGGCGCAGAACGCTTTCCTGCGCGAGAACCTCAAGATCCGCCTGCTCACCGCGCGTCTCGCGCTGCTGGCCCGCGATGGCCGCACCTACGAGGCCGACCTGGCGCAGGCTCGCGCCTGGGTGGAGCGTTTCTTCGACCCGCGTGACGCTCGCGTGCAGGCTGCGCTGACTGAACTCAAGACCCTGGAGGCAGTGCGGGTGCGCTATGAGCCACACAACCTGTCCGAGACCTTCAATGCGCTGCGCCTTGCGCAAGCGCGCAGCGGTCGGCCGCAAGTGCCCACTACGCCGGCACAGGACGTCCCTGCGGCCGCACCGGCTGCGCCGACTGCTGCGCCCGCTGCGGGCACGACGGTGGAGGCCGCCGAGGTTGCCGCCGAAGCCCAGGAGGCCGACGCTGGAGAGGGCACGGAAGGTGGCGATTCGGCAGGCGCGGCGCAGGCCGTGAGCGAGTGAGGGCCAGTCGATGCGCGCACTGATCTGGTTGATCGGCATCTTCGCCCTCGCTGTCGGCGTGGCGATGGTTGCCGGTGTGAATGACGGCTATGTCTTGGTTGTGCTGTCGCCCTGGCGGGCGCAGATCTCGCTGAACCTGTTCATCGTCCTGCTCGTCGTCGGCGTGCTGCTCGTCCACCTGCTGCTCAAGGTCATCGGTCGCACGCTGGGTCTGCCTGCCCGGGTTGCCAGCTGGCGTGAGCGCCGACGCCGGCAAAAGGCCGATCGCGCGCTGCATGGCGCGATCAATGCCCTGTTCGAAGGCCGTTTCTCGCAATCGCTCAAGTCGGCCTCGACTGCATACACTGCGAGCGCGGGCTCGTCCATGGCTGCACTGGTGGCTGCGCGCGCGGCGCACGGCCTGCAGGACGAGGCCCGTTACCAGGAGTGGCTGGGGCATGCCGCAGAAGAGAAGGGCAGTGAAGTAGCTCGCCTGATGACCGAGGCCGAGCTCGCCATCGAAAGCCGTCAGTTCGACGTTGCCGCGAGCCGCCTGCAGACCTTGCGCGATGCCGGGCACAAGCACATCGCCATGCTGCGGCTGGAGTCACGTGTGGCGCTGGCATTGGGGCGCTGGGACGAGTTGGTGCATCACGTACGCCAGCTGCGCAAGCACAAGGCCCTCAGCGATGAGCAGGCCGCGCCCAAGCTGAGGCGGGCACACATCGAGCGCATGAAGCAGCTGGCGGGCGACGCTGGGGCGCTTGCGCAGTACTGGAAGGAGATCCCCGAGGACGAGTTGCAGGATCGGGGTCTGGTGGAGCGCGCACTGCCGCTGATGGCGCGCGCCGGCCATGGTGTGACGGTCCGGCGCCAGGTCGAGCGTCTGCTCGACGAACGCTGGGATACGGCGCTGGCGCGCCTGTACGCCTACTGCGCGGCGTCGAACGAGGATGCGCGCAGCTGCCTGCAGAAGGCCGAAGGCTGGCTCGAGGCGCATCCTCAGGACAGCGGCCTGCTGTTTGCCCTTGGCCAGCTGTGCCGGCGCAGTGAACTGTGGGGCAAGGCGCAGAGCTACCTCGAAGCCTCGCTCAAGCAGTCGCCGGCGGTGGATACGCACCTTGCGCTGGCACACCTGTTCGACACGCTCGAGCGTCCGGCAGACGCCCAGCGCCATTACCGTGCCGCGGCGGAGAAGGTGGGCTCGGCCGCAGCGGCCTGAAGGCAGCGCAGCGCAGGGCAGGGCACAGAGGGGGCCGCAGGCGTAGTGTTTGCGGCCCTCTGCGCTTTCTAGGGCCAGGGATGGCAGGTGTGCTTGGAGGAAGAAAATCTCGCGGCTGGCGCCGCGCCTACAGCAAACCCAACGCGCGTCGCCCCCTGTAGGAGCGGCGCGAGCCGCGAGGGGTTGAAGGCGACGGAGGTGGGTGGGCAGCCGATGAAAAGCTCGCGGCTGGCGCCGCGCCTACAGCAAACCCAACGCGCGTCGCCCCCTGTAGGAGCGGCGCGAGCCGCGAGGGGTTGAAGGCCTTTGCGCCTGCGTCGAGCCCAAAGCGCTAGGCTCAGGCCCAGTCCCGCGGCTTGAGAAAGATGTCGTAGAGCTGCGACTCGGGGCTGCCGGGCTCGGGGTGCCAGTCGTAGCGCCACTTCACGATCGGCGGCATCGACATCAGGATCGATTCGGTCCGACCGCCGGACTGCAGGCCGAACAGCGTGCCGCGGTCGAACACCAGGTTGAACTCCACGTAGCGGCCGCGCCGGTAGGCCTGGAAGTCGCGCTCGCGTTCGCCGTAGGCAATGTCCTTGCGGCGCTCGATGATCGGCAGGTAGGCGTCGAGGAAGGCTTCGCCGACCGAGCGTGTCAGCCCGAAGGCGGTATCGAAATCGGTCTGGCCGTCGGCGCCGAGATCGTCGAAGAACAGCCCGCCCACGCCGCGTGGCTCGTTACGGTGCTTGAGAAAGAAGTAACGATCGCACCAGTCCTTGAGGCGGCGGTGTTCCGCCTCGCCGCCCCAGGGCAGCACGGCTGCCTTGCAGGTGGCGTGGAAGTGGCGGACGTCGTCCTCGAAGCCGTAATACGGCGTCAGGTCCATGCCGCCGCCGAACCACCACACCGGGGCCTTGCCCTCGGCCATGGCGATGAAGCAGCGCACGTTCATGTGCACCGTGGGGCACCAGGGGTTGTGCGGGTGCAGCACGAGCGACACGCCCATGGCCTCGAAGCGCCGGCCGGCGAGTTCGGGGCGGTGGGCAGTGGCCGAGGCCGGCATGGCGTCGCCGGTGACGTGGGAAAAGTTGACCCCGCCGCGCTCGAAGAAGTTACCGTCCTCGATCACTCGCGTCAGCCCGCCACCGCCGCCCGGGCGCTCCCAGCCGTCGGCACGGAAGGCGACGCCATCGAAGGCTTCGAGGCGGTCGACGATGCGCGACTGCAGCCCCGTGAACCAGGGCTTTACGATCTCGGCCTGCATCGTCATCAGAGCTTGCGGCCGATGGCGCGGTGGCCGATGTCGCGGCGGTACTGGCGGCCCTCGAATTGGATCATGTCGGCGATCTCGTAGGCGCGCTTCTGCGCCGTGCGCACGTTGTCGCCGAGCGCAGTCACGCACAGCACGCGGCCGCCGGCGGTGACGACTTGGCCGTCCTCGTCGGCGGTGCCGGCATGGAACACATGCACGTCCTCGAGCTCGTTGGCGGGCAGGCCGGTGATGGCGTCGCCCTTGCGCGGGCTGTCCGGGTAGCCGGCGGCAGCCAGCACAACACCCAGCGCAAAGCGGCGATCCCACTCGGCTTCGGTGTGGTCGAGCTTGCCGGCGATGGCCGCTTCGATGAGGTCTGCGAGGTCCGTCTTGAGCCGCATCATGATCGGTTGCGTTTCCGGATCGCCCATGCGGCAGTTGAACTCGACCACGCGCGGACGGCCGTCGCCGTCGATCATCAGCCCGGCATAGAGGAAACCGGTGTAAGGCACGCCGTCGGCCGTCATGCCGGCCAGCGTCGGGTTGATGATCTCGCGCATCACGCGCGCATGCACGTCGGGGGTCACCACCGGAGCGGGCGAATACGCGCCCATGCCGCCGGTATTGGGGCCCTGGTCGCCGTCCTTGAGGCGCTTGTGGTCCTGGCTGGTGGCGAGCGCGAGCGCGTTCCTGCCGTCGGCCATGACGATGAAGCTGGCTTCCTCGCCCTCCATGAATTCCTCGATGACCACGCGCGCGCCGGCATCGCCCATCTTGTTGTCGAGCAGCATCATGTCGATCGCGGCATGGGCCTCGTCTGCCGTCATCGCCACCACGACGCCCTTGCCCGCAGCCAGGCCGTCGGCCTTGATCACGATCGGCGCGCCCTCGGTGTCGATGTAGGCGTGCGCCTCGGCAGCGTCCGAGAAGGTCTGGTACTTCGCGGTCGGGATGTTGTGGCGGACGAGGAACTGCTTGGCGAAGTCCTTCGAGCTCTCGAGCTGCGCAGCCGCCTTGGTGGGGCCGAAGATCGGCAGGCCGGCGGCGCGGAAGGCGTCCACAACGCCGGCCGCGAGCGGGGCTTCGGGGCCGACCACGGTGAAGGCGACCTGCTCGCGCTTGGCGAGTTCGACCAGCACCTTGATATCGGTGACCGGTACGTTCTGCAGCAGCTTCTCGGCAGCGGTGCCGGGGTTGCCCGGCGCCACCAGCACGCGGGTGACCTTGGGCGACTGGGCGAGCTTCCAGGCCAGCGCGTGTTCGCGACCGCCTGAACCGATGACGAGGACTTTCATGAGCTGCTCCGGATCTCTGCGGGGAGGATGTCGTTATTAGTGGCGGAAGTGGCGGAAGCCGGTGAACACCATGGCGATGTTCTGCTCGTTGGCGGCGGCGATGACCTCTTCGTCGCGCATCGAGCCGCCCGGCTGGATCACCGCCGTGGCGCCAGCCTGGGCGAGCACGTCGAGGCCATCACGGAAGGGGAAGAAGGCGTCGGAGGCGACCACGCAGCCGGCGATCTGCAGACCGGCGTTCTCGGCCTTGATCTTGGCAATGCGGGCGGAGTCGACGCGGCTCATCTGGCCGGCGCCGACGCCGATGGTCATGCCGTCCTTGCAGTACACGATGGCGTTGGACTTGACGTACTTGGCCACGCGCCAGGCGAACAGCATGTCGCGCATCTCGGCGTCAGTCGGTGCGCGCTGGGTGACGACCTTGAGGTCGGCGACCTGGATGCGAGCCTCGTCGGCGCTCTGCACGAGCAGGCCGCCACCGACACGCTTGTAGTCGAAGGCGCCTGCGGGCTGGCCGAGCGGGCAGGTGAGCACGCGCACGTTCTTCTTGCCGGCGAGCAGTTCGAGCGCGTCGGCAGTGTAGGACGGCGCAATCAGCACCTCCAGGAACTGCGCCGACACCGCTTCCGCGGCGGCACGGTCAACCTCGCCGTTGAAGGCGATGATGCCGCCGAAGGCAGAGGTCGGGTCGGTGGCGAAGGCTTTCTTGTAGGCTTCGAGCGGGTTGGCGGCGACGGCCACGCCGCAGGGGTTGGCGTGCTTGACGATGACACAGGCGGCGGCCGGGCCGTCGAAGGCCTTGACGCATTCCCAGGCTGCGTCGGCGTCGTCGATGTTGTTGTACGACAGCTCCTTGCCCTGCAGCTGGGTGTAGCCGGCAACGCCACCCTCGGCTGCGCCCGGTTGGCGGTAGAAGGCCGCTGTCTGGTGCGGGTTCTCGCCGTAGCGCAGGTCCTGCACCTTGTCGAAGGCGAGCTGCAGGCGCTCGGGGTAGGTCTGCAGCGACACGTCGCCGGCCTCGTTGGTGACCAGCGCGGTGAGGTAGTTGGAGATCGCCGAGTCGTAGCGCGCAGTGTGGGTGAAGGCCTTCACCGCGAGCGCGAAGCGGGTCTTGTGGCTGAGCTTGCCGGCGTTGGACTTGAGCTCGGCGACGATGCCGGCGTAGTCCTCGGGGTCGGTGACGATGCCGACACCGCCGTCTTCGTTGCCGTGGTTCTTGGCCGCGGCGCGCACCATGGTGGGGCCGCCGATGTCGATGTTCTCGATCGCATCTTCCAGCGAGCAGTCGGGCTTGGCCACGGTCTGCTGGAAGGGGTAGAGGTTCACCACCACGAGGTCGATGCGGCCGATGTCGTGTGCAGCGATCGTGTCCATGTGCTCGGCGAGATCACGACGGGCGAGGATGCCGCCATGCACCTTGGGGTGCAGGGTCTTGACGCGGCCGTCGAGCATCTCCGGGAAGCCGGTGTGCTCGGAAACGTCTGTCACCTCGAGGCCGGCTTCGCGCAACAGGCTGGCGGTGCCGCCGGTCGACAGCAGCTTGACGCCGAGCGCGGAGAGCTCGCGGGCGAATTCGAGCACGCCGCGTTTGTCGGAAACACTGATCAGGGCTTGGGTGACGTTCATCGTGGTGACTGGGCTGAGGATTGAGAAAAACGGAGGGTCGAGGTGCGCGCCGCGCCTTCCGGTTCGAGCCGAAGGGCGCGCGGTGGCGGCTTACAGCAGTTCGTAGTCGGTGAGCTTGCGGCGCAGCGTGTTGCGGTTGATGCCCAGCATCTCGGCGGCGACCGTCTGGTTGCCCTTGGCCTGCTCGAGAACGAACTGCAGCATCGGGCGTTCGACGTTACGGATCACCATGTCATGGATGGCGCCCGGTTTCTCGCCGTCGAGGTCGCGGAAATACTGATCCAGGGTGCGAACGACGGCGTCCGCGATCTCGTTGTTGCGGCTCATGCGGCGAGTTCCTGCAGGTTTTCGTCGGCTTCGTAGCTCAGGCGCGCATCGGCCTCGGCTAGCTGGCCGAAGAAGTCGTCAACGGCGGCGAGCTGGGCGGGAATGTCGGGGATCTGGTTCATCGCCCGGCGGAACGCCGCCGAGCCGACCAGGCCCTTGGTGTACCAGGAGATGTGCTTGCGCGCGATCTTGACGCCGCGCTCGTCGCCGTAGAAGCCGTACAGGTCGGCGAGGTGTTCGCGGCAGACCTGATGGATCTCGCTCACCAGCGGCGGCGGCATCAGCTCGCCGGTGGCGAGGTAGTGCTCGATCTCGCGGAAGATCCACGGCCGGCCCTGTGCGGCGCGCCCGATCATGACGCCATCGGCGCCGGTGTAGTCAAGGACGTGCTTCGCTTTTTGGGGGCTGGTGATGTCGCCGTTGGCGATCACCGGGATGCTCACCAGCGTCTTGACGTGGGCGATGGTGTCGTACTCGGCCTCGCCCATGTACTGGTCGGCGCGGGTGCGGCCGTGGATGGCGATGGCGCGGATGCCGGACGCCTCGGCGATGCGGGCTATCGTCGGCGCGTTCTTGTTGGCACGGTTCCAGCCGGTGCGGAACTTGAGCGTGACCGGGGTATCGGGCACGGCCTTGACCACCGCTTCGAGGATGCGCGCCACCAGCGGTTCGTCCTGCATCAGCGCCGAGCCAGCCATCACGTTGCACACCTTCTTGGCCGGGCAACCCATGTTGATGTCGATGATCTGCGCGCCATTGTCGGCGTTGTACTTTGCGGCCTCGGCCATCATTGCCGGGTCGGCGCCGGCAATCTGCACCGAGATCGGGTCGACCTCGCCGGTGTGATCTGCACGGCGACGGGTCTTTTCGCTGCCATAGAGCAGGGAGTTGGACGTCACCATCTCGGACACGGCCACGCCTGCGCCCAGTTTCTTGCACAACTGGCGGAAAGGACGATCCGTCACCCCGGCCATCGGAGCGACGAAGAGATTGTTGCGCAAGGTGAAGCCGGCGAACTGCATGGGCGGGAGCGAGCGATGAAAGCCCGGCATTTTACCCCATCGTTCAAACCCTTGGCGTGTCGGCTGTCGCAGTGCAGCGTAATGACAACGCTGCATTGGTACATGCGGCAAGCGCTCAGGTGCTCGGTTGCGCGCCGGCGGGGCAGCAAGCCAGTGCCTGCTCCAGATCGGCAACGAGGTCCTCGGTGTCCTCGATGCCCACCGACAGGCGCAGCAGGTCGTCGGGGCAGCGCGTGCCCGGTCCTTCGACCATGGCGCGGTGCTCGATGAGGCTTTCCACCGAGCCGAGCGAGGTTGCGCGCCGGAAGATGCGCACCCGGGCGGCCACCTCGTGCGCCGCCGCGGCGCCACCGCGCACCCGCAGCGACAACATGGCCCCGAAGCCGCCGATCATCTGCCTGCAGGCGATAGCATGGCCGGGGTGGCTGGGGAGGCCGGGGTAGCGCACTTCGAGCACGGCGGGATGGTGTTCGAAGTGCTGTGCGATGTGCAGCGCCGACGCTGCCGCCGTGCGTACGCGCGGAAACAGCGTGCGCAGGCCGCGGTTGAGCAGCCAGGCCTCAAAGGGGCCGAGGACGGCGCCGCCGGCTGCACGTGCGGTCTTTATGCGACTCCAGAAATCGTCGGCGGCGGCGGTGACGAGCACGCCCGCGACGACGTCGGAATGACCGTTGAGGTACTTGGTCGCCGAGTGCATGACGATATCTGCACCGAGCGCCAGCGGGCGGGTGAAGACCGGGGTCGGTACCGTGGAGTCCACCACCAGACGGGCGCCGGCGGCGTGGGCGAGCCTGGCCGCGCGGGCGATATCGATGATGTCCCAGGTCGGGTTGGCGGGGGTCTCGGCCCATACCAGATCGGCCGGCGCCTGCAGCAATCCGGCGAGTTCGTCGATGTCGGCATAGAAATCGAGGTCGATCTGCCAGTTGGCGGAGAAGCCGATCAACCAGTTGCGCAGCGACCAGTACATGTCGTGGGGAGCGACGATGCGTGCGCCCGGCTTGAGTGCCAGCAGCACAGCCGATGCGGCGGCCATGCCGGAGGCGAACAATGCCGCCGCCGCGCCGCCTTCGAGCTCGCACAGCAGGGCTTCGGCAGGGTCGTAGGCCGGGCTGGCGTCGCGGGCGTAGATGCGGCCGCCCGGCAGGCTGCCATCCTCGGCACGCTCGAAGGTGCTCGCCATATGGATCGGCGGCACGATGTCGCGGTGCGGCATCGTGCTCGCGCCGAGGCCCTGGGCGGCGAGGGTGGCGGGGGCGAAGTTGGCGCCAGGCCTGCGGTGGTCGTCGTGCTGCATGGTGTGCGTTCCTTGATGAATGCGGGGGCGCGCAACGGGGCGCACAATAGAGCGGATGCTTGCCAGGGTGGCGGCGAGCCTACAAGTTCGGCGTGGTGGTGTCGAGTCTGAGCTAGGGGTAAGATCGCAGGTTTTTTCCTGCCCGGGCGCTCACCGTGATCCGCATCGAGAACCTGCACAAGACCTATCGCGCTGCCGACGGCCGCGACGTCTCCGCGCTCGCCGACGTCAGCCTGGAGATCGGCGCCGGCGAGGTGTTCGGCATCATCGGCCGTTCGGGCGCAGGCAAGAGTACGCTGATCCGCACCCTCAACCTGCTCGAGCGCCCCTCGGCCGGGCGCGTGCTGATTGACGGCGAAGACATCACCTCGCTCGACAGCGAAGGCCTGTACGCGCTGCGCCGGCGTGTCGGCATGATCTTCCAGCACTTCAATCTGCTCAACGCCAAGACGGTGGCCGATAACATCGACTGGCCGCTGAAGGCGACCGGCCACACCGACGCCACCGCGCGCGCCGCGCGCGTGAAGGAGTTGCTGGCGCTGGTGGGGCTTTCCGAGCATGGCCACAAGTACCCCTCGCAGCTCTCAGGCGGCCAGAAGCAGCGCGTGGGCATCGCACGTGCGCTCGCCAACCGGCCGCAGCTGTTGCTGTGCGACGAGGCGACCTCGGCGCTCGACCCCGAGACCACGCAGTCCATCCTGCGCCTGCTGCTCGACATCAACCGCCAGCTCGGCCTCACCATCGTACTGATCACCCACGAGATGCAGGTCATCCGCACGATCTGCGACCGCGTCGCGGTGATCGACGGTGGGCGCATCGTCGAAGCGGGCAGGGTGGCCGACGTGTTCCTGCATCCGCAGCATCCGGTGACACGCAGCATGGTGGCGCAGAGCGACGCGCTCGCCGCGGCCAGTTACGATCCGGCACATGCTTACATGAGCGACAAGCTGCGCGGCACCCTGGTACGTCTGACCTACATCGGCGACGTCACCTACCAGCCCATCCTCAGTCGCATCATGGCCGGCGCCAAGGTGCAAATCACGATCCTGCAGGGGGAGGTGTCGAGCATCAAGGACGTACCTTTCGGTCAGCTGCTGCTCGAACTCGAGGGTAGCGAGGATGATATCGGTGCCGTGTTCGCCGAGCTCGACCGCCACCAGATCCACCACGAGGTGCTGCAGTAATGGACCTGTCCGTCATCGACTGGAGCGACATCGGCGTCGCCACCTGGGAGACCCTGGTGATGACCGGCGTGTCGCTGTTCTTCACCATCCTGCTCGGCCTGCCGCTGGGCATCCTGCTGTTCGTCACCGCCAGGCGGCAGCTGCTGGAGCAGGGCTTCGTCTATGCAGTGCTGTCCTTCGTGGTCAATGTGCTGCGCTCGGTGCCCTTCCTGATCCTGCTGATCGTGATGATCCCGGTGACGGTGATCCTGATCGGCACCTCGCTCGGCGTCGAAGGCGCGATCCCGCCGCTGGTGGTGGGCACGGCGCCTTTCTTTGCCCGCCTGGTCGAGAACGTGCTGCGCGAAGTCGATCGCGGCGTCATCGAGGCCTGCCAGGCGATGGGTATCCGCACCTGGCGCATCATCTTCGGCGCCCTGTTGCCCGAGGCCCTGCCGGGCCTGATCGCCGCAGTGACGGTAACCGCGATCACGCTGATGTCCTATGCCGCAATGTCGGGCGTGATCGGCGGCGGCGGCCTCGGCGACCTCGCCATCCGTTTCGGCTATCAGCGCTTCCAGACCGAGGTGATGGTGATCACCGTCGCTCTGCTGGTGGTGCTGGTGCAGATCATCCAGTACTCGGGCGACCGCCTGGTGCTGTATTTCACCCGCAAGTGATCCTCACAAAGGAGCTGTCCATGTCGCATACCCTGCGCAAACTCTTCATCGCCAGTCTTGGCGCCCTTACCCTGGGCGCCGCTGCCAACGCGTCCGCAGCCGACCGCCTGGTCATCGCCGCCACCCCGGTGCCGCATGCCGAGATCCTCGAATTCGTCAAGCCGTTGCTGGCCAAGGACGGCGTGGAACTGGAGGTGAAGGTATTCACCGACTACGTCCAGCCCTCGATGCAGACCAACGAGAAGCGCGTCGACGGCAACTTCTTCCTGCATCAACCCTATCTGGACGCCTTCAAGCAGAAGCAGAAGAACGACATCCAGGTCGTGGTGACCAAGGTGCACGTCGAGCCGCTCGGTGCCTATTCCGCCAAGCACAAGGCCGCAACCGATATCCCGGACGGCGCCACCGTGGCGATTCCCAACGACCCCTCAAACTCCGGCCGCGCACTGCTGCTGATGGCCAAGAACGGCCTGATCACGCTGAAGGACATCAACAGTGTGTCGGCGACGCAGAAGGACATCGCGGCCAATCCCAAGAAGCTGCGCATCCGCGAGCTTGAGGCGGCGACCCTGCCGCGCATCCTCAACCAGGTCGACCTGGCGGTGATCAACACCAACTACGCGATCGAGGCCAGGCTGAATCCGCTGCAGGACTCGCTGTTCATCGAGGACGCCAGCTCGCCGTACGCCAACCTGCTGGTGGCGCGCGAGGACAACGCCGACAGCGCGGCGATGAAGAAGCTGGCTGCGGCGCTCAACTCTGAAGAAGTGCGGCAGTTCATCGCCGACAAGTACCAGGGCGCGGTGGTGCCGGCTTTCTGACCCGCGCGGCGCCCGATCTCGGGCGCCGTTCATGAGCGCTCGCGGCGTGTGCCGTGGAGCAAGTGCGGCCGGGAACCCCCTGTAGGAGCGGCGCCAGCCGCGAGGGTTTGATGGGTGCCCGCCCCGGTCAGGGCCAGGCGCGGGCGCCGAACATCATGCGGCGGGCGACGAAATGGCGTAGTGGCGGCAGCAGGTCGAGCGCGACCAGCGCTGCGCCGCGAGCGTGGCGCAGCGGCGCGAAGTCGTTGCTGAACACCCGCACCAGGGTGTCGGTGAAGCGGATCGTGCCCAGGCGGTCCAGGCCGCGCGCGCGCGCATAGGCCGCGAGGACTTCGGCACGGCCGATATCCTCGCGGACGCACGTTTTTTCGCCGTGCGCGCCAAGCGCGTGCGAATCCACCTTACGCAGCAGTGTCTCGGCGAGTGCCCAGACGTCGCGCAGCGCCAGGTTGAAACCCTGGCCGGCGACCGGGTGCAGGGTCTGCGCGGCATTGCCGAGCCACACCGTGCGCTCGGCAATCGTCGAGCGCCGGTAGCGCAGTACCAACGGGTAGCGCAGGCGTGGGCCGACGCTGGTGAGGCGGGCGCGGCCACCGATGTGGGTCTGCAGGCGGGCGAGGTAGGCGGCATCGTCGAGCGCGAGCAGTTCGTCGGCGGTCTCGGGGCGGGCGACATGCACCAGCGCGTAGCCTTCGCCCTTGGGCAGCAGCGCCACCGGGCCTTGCGAGGTGAAGCGCTCGAATGCGGTGGCGCGGTGACCGCCGGCGACCTGCACGTCGGCGATGAGCGCGTGCTGGCCGTAGTCGTGCTCGATCACGTTGCCGTCGTCGGCGCGCAGGCCTCCCTCGGCGCAGGCCGCGAGCCGCGAGCGCAGGGTTGCGGCGGGCCTGCCCGGACCAGAGAGGCTGGCGATGACGTCGTCGGCGCCGGGGGCGAGCTGGCTCACTTCGGTTTCGTCAAACACCGGGATGCCTGCGGCGTCCACCCGGGCACGCAGGGCTGCGGCGAGGGCGCCCGCCGGGACGACGTAGCCGAGCGCGGGCAGGTCGTGCTCGCTGGCATCGATCAGAGTGCGGCCGAGGCCGCCCTGGTGCGAGATGTGGATGTGTGCGATCGCGGTCTTGGGAAGTGCATCCCAGACACCGAGGCCTTGCAACGTGAGCCCGGTGCCGTGCGCAAGCGCCAGGTCGCGCGGGTCTCGGGTGACGGCCTCGCGTGGGCGGGTGTCGGCGAGCACGATATCGAGACCGGCGTCCTTGAGCGTCAGTGCAAGCGCCAGGCCGACCGGCCCGGCGCCGACGATGAGCAGGTCATGCACGTGGCTGGCCGCCGTTTCAGCCATGGCGCGCCTCGCGCATCAGCGCCTCGATCTCGGCGACCGCCTTGGGCACGCCTTCGGTGATCAGCTCGCAGCCGTCAGCGGTGACGATGGCGTCGTCCTCGATGCGGATGCCGATGTTCCAGAAGGCCTCCGGCACGTCGTCGGCCGGGCGGATGTACATGCCCGGCTCGATGGTCAGCACCATGCCCTCGACCAGCGCTCGCCACTCGCCGCCGAGCTTGTACTCGCCGGCATCGTGCACGTCCATGCCCAGCCAGTGGCCGGTGCGGTGCATGTAGAAGCGACGGTAGTCGCCGTTTTCGAGCACGGTGTCGAGGCTGCCCTTGAGCAGGCCGAGGTCGAGCATGCCCTGGGCGAGCACCTTCACCGCGGCGTCGTGCGGCTCGTTCCAGTGCGCGCCCGGGCGGGTGGCGTCGCGCGCTGCCGCCTGGGCCGCGAGCACGATTTCGTAGGTATCACGCTGGGGGGCGGAGAAGCGCCCATTGATCGGAAAGGTCCGGGTGATGTCCGAGGCGTAGCCGTCGAGCTCGCAGCCGGCGTCGATCAGCAGCAGTGCGCCGTCGGCCAGGGGCTGGTCGTTGTCGACGTAGTGCAGCACGCAGGCGTTGGCGCCGCCGGCCACGATCGAGGTATAGGCCGGCGCCTGGCTGCCGGCGGCGCGGAAGGCGTGCAGCAGCTCGGCCTCGATCTCGTATTCGAAGCGCCCCGGGCGGGTGGCGCGCATCGCGCGGCAGTGCGCGGCGGCGGAGATCTGCGCCGCGCGGCGCATGGTGGCGAGCTCGGCAGCGTCCTTGACCAGGCGCATCTCATCGAGTTCGGCGCGCAGGTCGCGCACCGAGTGCGGTGGGGTGAGGCCGCTGCGGGCCTTGTCGCGCACGGCGTTGAGCGCGCCCAGTACCTTGGCGTCCCAGTCGTTGTCGTAGCCGAGGCTGGTCCACAGCAGGGGCTGGTCAGCGAGGTAGTCGGGCAGGCGCTTCTCGAGGTCGCCGATGGTCCACGCCTCGTCGAAGCCGAAGGCCTCGCGTGCGGCGTCCGGGCCCCAGCGGTAGCCGTCCCAGATCTCGCGCTCCTCGTTCTTCTCGCGGCAGAACAGGATCTGCTTGGTGTCCTTGCCGGCCACCAGCACGACCACCGCCTCGGGTTCTCGAAAGGCGGTGAGGTAGTAGAAGTAGCTGTCGTGGCGGTAGGCGTAGTGGGCGTCGCGGGTGCGCACGCGCTCGGGGGCGGTGGGCAGGATGGCGACGCCGCCGCCCGCGGCCTGCATGCGCGCGAGCAGGCGAGCGCGGCGGGCGCGGAAGGGGGTGGGGTCCAGGGATGCGGCGAGGCTGGGGGTAGTGAGGGCGTTCATGGCCGGGATTATGGCACCGCGTTCGGAGCGGCGGGAGCTGGTTGGGGGGCGACGTGTCTTGGTGGGATACCGAGAAAGGCTCGCGGCTTGCGCCGCTCCCACAGCATCCTGCTGCGGACGATCACCCCCCCAGTGGGAGCGGCGCCAGCCGCGAGGGGTTGGAGGCGATAGTGCTTGTCGCAAGCTCCAGAAGTTCGCGGCTGGCACCGCTCCGGGGGGGGGGTCAAGCGTGGCGCTGTCCAGTGGTGAGGAGCTCGCGATCCAGTTCTGCCAGCCGCTCAGGGGTGCCGACGTCGATCCAGCGTCCGCGGTGGTGCTCGCCGCGGACGCGCCCGATGTGCATGGCGCTGCGCAGGAGCGGCCCGAGCTTGGCTGGTGCGGGGTCGGGCAGGCCGTCGAACAGCGCGGGGTGGTAGGCGCCCAGGCCGGCGAAGGTCAGGCATGGTGCGCAGTCGTCATGGATAAGGCCGTTACCATCAAGATGGAAGTCGCCGTCCGGGTGGTGTGCCGGGTTGTCGACGAGCAGCAGGTGGGCGAGCGCACCGTCGCCATCCAGGCGCCGGGCGGCCGCGCGCAGGGCGGCGAGGTCGGCGTCGCAGAAGACGTCGCCATTGACCACGACGAAGGGCGCATCGCCCAGTAGCGGCAGCGCATGGCGGATTCCACCGGCGGTTTCGAGCGCAGCGGCTTCCGGCGACCAGGCGATGCGCACGCCGAAGGCCGCGCCGTCGCCCAGCGCGTCCTCGAGGCGGAAGCCCAGATGGGCGTGGTTGATCACCAGTTCGGTGAAACCGGCGGCGCGCAAACGCTCGATGTGCCAGACGATCAGCGGTTTGCCACCCACCGCCAGCAGCGGCTTGGGCGTGTGATCGGTGAGTGGGCGCATGCGCTCGCCGCGGCCGGCGGCGAGGATCATGGCTCGGGTGCTTGCCATCAGAAGGTGTAGCCGATCTGGACGTCTTCGGGCTCGAGGCGGTCGAGCAGCTTGAGCAGCGGGCCGAGGTCGCGCCAGCGCTTGCAGGCGCGGCGCAGGTAGTCCATCACCAGCGGCATGTCGGCGAGGTAGCCGTCCTTGCCGTCACGGTGGTAGAGGCGGGCGAAGATGCCGAGGACCTTGATGTGGCGCTGCACGCCCATCCATTCGAAGTCGCGGTGGAAGTCGGCGAACTCGGCGCGTACGGGCAGGCCGAGTTTTTTCGCTGCTTCCCAGTAGCGGATCAGCATGTCGAGGATGAACTCTTCGTCCCAGCGTATGTAGGCGTCCTTGAACAAGGACACCAGGTCGTAGCTGATCGGGCCGTACACCGCGTCCTGGAAGTCGATGACGCCCGGGTTGGCGCCGAGGCCGGCGGTGGGCTCGAGCAGCATCAGGTTGCGCGAGTGAAAGTCGCGATGCACGAACACCTGGGGCTCGGCGAGGTTGACCGCGAGGATCTTCTCGAAGGTCTCGTCGAGCATGGCGGCCTCGGCCTCGCTCAGGCTGATGCCCTTGTGGCGAGCCACATACCAATCGGGGAAGAGCTGCATCTCGCGCAGGAGCAGGCTGCGGTCGTATACCGGCAGCACGCCGGGGCGGCTGGCGCACTGGATCGCTGCAAGGGCACCGAGCGCGTCGGCGTAGAGATGGGCTGCGCGCGGGCAGTCCGGCGCCTCGCCCGCCGAGCGCTGCAGCGCGGCCAGGTAGGTGGTGGAGCCGAGGTCGGATAGGAGGAGGAAGCCGCGCTCGAGATCCTGGGCGAGCACCTCGGGCACATGGGCGCCCGCGCTGCGGAACAACTCGGCAACGTGCAGCCAGGGGCGCACGTCTTCCTGGGCGGGCGGGGCGTCCATGACGATGCGCGTGGGCCCGCCGTCGGCAAAGCGGGCGCGGAAGTAGCGGCGGAAGCTGGCGTCGGCCGAGGCGGGCTCGAGTTCGAAGTCACGTCCGGGCTGGGCGTCGGCAAGCCAGGTCCTTAGCTGTTCTAGACGTTGCAAGCGGGTTCTCCGTGGGGGTTCGTGTACAATCCATGAGTTTATCAATACGCTGGTTCGGGTGGGCTGCCGCACATTGCGAACGACGGGAAGGCTTGGGCTTGATGGCTCCGAATACGCGCATTCGTCTGATTCCACTGTTGTTGCTCGGCATGTCCGGAGCAACCTTCGCCCAAGGGCTACCGCCGCTTCTGGTCTCGCCCGACCTTCTGCGTCCAGCGCCCGCTCGTGTGGTGGCGCCCGTACCTGCTACGGATACGCAGCGGCCTGCTCCGGTCGAGGCTCGCCCACAGGCTCCGAGTCCGGCTGCAGGCCAGGCAAGTGCAACGGTGCCGCAGGTGACGGTGGAAGAACGTAGCCTGCCTGCCGCCGTGCCGCAGACGCAAGCCGTCGCGCCCGAGCAGGCCGAGACCCCGCGCGCGCGCCAGGCTCAGCCCGCGGATGCACCCGCCGCTGCCACGGTGCCGCTGGGCGCGGTGGCGAAGCTGCCTGCCGGAACGACCGCGGTCAGCGCGCTGCGCATCCTGGGAGCGCGTGGCATCGAACTGGTCGCCGAGGGCGAGGCCGAACTGCAGCGCGACGATGTGTTGCTCACGGCAGATCGTGTCACGTACCGCGAGCCGACCGACGAGGTGCTGGCCGAGGGTAACGTGGTGATGCTGCGTGGTCAGGATCGTATCGAGGGGCCCCGTGCGACCCTGGTCGTCGGCGACCAGGTGGGCAGTTTCGAATCGCCGCGTTACGTGCTGTCGCGCGAGCAGGGGCCGCGTGAGGCGGGTGGCGAGGCGCGCCCGGTGGCCGGCAGTGGTGCCGCCGACCTGCTGCGTCTGGAGGGCGAGAACCAGTACAGGCTCGAGAACGCCACGTGGACGACCTGCCGCGCCAATGACCCCGACTGGTACATCAAGGCGCGCGACCTGCAGCTCGACTATGACCGCGAGGTGGGCACTGCTCGTGGTGGATCGGTGGTGTTCATGGACGTGCCCTTGTTCTGGATGCCGTGGGCCGAGTTTCCGCTCAATGGCCAACGCCAGTCCGGCCTGCTGCCGCCGACCTTCGGGTCGTCCAACAAGACCGGTGTCGACTTCACGCAGCCCTACTATTTCAACTTGGCGCCCAACTACGACGCCACGCTCGCGCCCCGCATCATGAGCCGGCGCGGCCTGCAGCTGGGCGGCGAGTTCCGCTACCTGGGCGAGGACTACCAGGGTACGAGCCGGGTCGAGTGGATGCCCAAGGATAACGTCACCGGCGAGGAGCGCCGTCTGGGTGCGCTGCAGCACCAGCACCGCATTGCGCCCAACCTGTATGGCACGGTGGACCTCAATGCGGTATCCGACGACAGTTATTTCGAGGATCTGTCCTCCCGCATCGGTGTTGCGTCCCGGGTCAACCTGCTGCGCGAGGGGCGTCTGATCTATACCGGCGGCTGGTGGACGGCATCGGCGCTGGCGCAGAGCTACCAGACGCTCAGCCCCGATCCTGAATCGAGGAACAGGTCGCCGTATCGCCGCCTGCCGCAACTGCGCCTCGATGCCGCACGCGCAGACCTTCCCGGCGGCGTGAGCGCGGTACTCAATACCGAGTACGTGCATTTCGCGCACGAGGATGCACGGCGTGACCGCGACGAGGCGAGGCGCTTCACCGCCTATCCCCAGGTCTCGCTGCCCATGACGGGAGCCGCCTGGTTCGTGACGCCAAAGGCTGGCCTGCACTACACCAGCTACGACATCGACCGCTCGCCAGCGGATGCTGGCATGAAGACCTCGGTGACCCGCTCGCTGCCCATCGTTTCGGTCGATTCCGGCCTCTTCTTCGAGCGTGACACGAACCTGTTCGGCGGTGATTACCTGCAGACGCTCGAGCCACGGCTCTATTACCTGCGCGTGCCCAGCCGCAAGCAGGACGAGATCCCGCTGTTCGACACCAGCCGCTTCGACGTCGGCTTCGCGCAGCTGTTCTCCGAGAACCGCTTCTCCGGCAGCGACCGCATCGGCGACGCCAACGACCTGACCGCCGCGGTAAGCACGCGCCTGATCGAGTCCGATACCGGCATCGAGCGCCTGCGGGCGGTGGTCGGCCAGCGCTACTACTTCTCCGATCAGAAGGTGTCGCTGAACTCGGGCGACACCCTGCGTCCCTCGGGGCAGGGGGCCGAACTGCTTGCGGGCATCGGCGGGCGTGTCACGCGCACGGGCTCGGGCGATTCCTATGTGCAGTACAACACCGACAGCGGGCGCAGCGAACGCATCAATGCCAGCGTCCGTTACCAGCCGGATTTCGCCAAGGTGCTCAACCTGAGCTACCGCTATGCGCCCAGCCTGCGCATTGCCGACAGCATCGTCGGCCTCGAGGACGTCGACGTCTCCGGCCAGTGGCCGCTTGGGCGGGGCTGGTATGGCGTGGGCCGGGTGACGCATTCGCTCAAGGACAACCGCGTGACCGAAGCCATCGGCGGGCTGGAATACAACGGCGGCTGCTGGGCATTCCGGATTGCGATGCACCGCTTCGCGATCGACGAGAGCGACGTGACCAAGGCCGTCTTCCTGCAGCTCGAGCTCAACGACCTTGCCAGCATCGGCTCGAATCCGGTCAGCCTGATCAAGCGCAGCGTGCCCGGCTATGGCAAGATCAACGACTCTTCGGCGGACCGCGTCTTCGGCGTCGATTGAGCGCCGCAGCCCCTGCCAGTACATGCGAACCCCATTGCAAATGACCATGAATCGCCTAATTTCCCGCACCCGTAGCGCCCTCGTCGTCACCCTCGCCGCGGCTGGCCTGGCCTTGCCGGCCCATGCGCAGACGCGTGCGGTCGAGGTCGATCGCATCATCGCGGTCGTCAACAACGAGGTCATCACCGCCTTGCAGTTACGCGCCCGCGTGGAACAGGCCGAGCGCCAGCTGCGCCGCCAGGGCGTCGAGCTGCCGCCCATGGAAGTCCTCGAGCGCCAGCTGCTCGAGCGCCTGATCGTCGAGCGTGCGCAGGTGCAGCTGGCCGAAGAGACCGCGCTGCGGGTGGACGACACCACGCTCGAACGCGCGATCGAGCGCATCGCCGGCAACAACAACATGTCGATGGAACAGTTGCGTGCGGCGCTCGACGCCGACGGCGTCGCCTGGGGCCGTTTCCGCGACGAGATCCGCACCGAGATCCTGCTCACCCGCCTGCGCGAACGCGAGGTCGATAGCCGCATCGTGGTCACCGACGCCGAGATCGACAATTTCATCGCCAACAACCCGGACGCCTTCTCGGGTCAGGAGTTCGCCGTCGCCCACATTCTGCTGCGTACGCCGGAAGGCGCCTCGCCACAGCAGGTGGAGGTGGTGCGTGCCCGTGCCGAGCAGGCGCTTGTACGCCTGCGCTCGGGCGAGGATTTCGGCCGTGTGGCGGCCGAGATGTCGGACTCGCCCGATGGCCTGTCGGGGGGCGAGCTCGGCTGGCGCCCGCTGGACCGCCTGCCGGCGCTGTTCGCCGATGCGGTTCGCGGCATGAGCCCGGGCGAGACCTCGCCAGTGCTGCGCAGCGCGGCGGGGCTTCACATCGTCCGCCTGGTCGATCGGCGCGGCGGTGGCATCGATACCGCACAACAGCTTGAACAGACGCGCGCACGCCATATCCTGGTGCGCACCTCCGAGGTGCTCGATGACGCCGAGGCCGAGGCTCGCCTGCTCGCGTTGCGCGAGCGCGTGGTCAATGGTGCCGACTTCGGTGATCTGGCCAAGGCCAACTCGGCCGATCTTTCCGCCGCCAGCGGTGGCGACCTGGGCTGGCTGAACCCGGGCGACACCGTGCCCGAGTTCGAGCGTGCGATGAATGCGCTGCAGCCGGGCGAGGTGAGCGCACCGGTGCGCTCGCCCTTCGGCTGGCACTTGATCCAGGTCGTGGAGCGCCGCGTGCAGGACGTCACCGAC
This sequence comes from Thauera mechernichensis, assembly GCF_029588855.1. Taxonomy (NCBI): domain Bacteria; kingdom Pseudomonadati; phylum Pseudomonadota; class Betaproteobacteria; order Rhodocyclales; family Zoogloeaceae; genus Thauera; species Thauera mechernichensis. The sequence goes on from NZ_JARQZE010000018.1 coordinate 22,951, forward strand.
GAGCGCAAGCGCAATGCAGCACGCATGGCCTTGCGCGAGCGCAAGGCCGAGGAAGGCTACGAGGACTGGCTGCGCCAGTTGCGCGACAGTACCTACGTCGAGCTTCGCCTGGAGCGCGAGTGACACTGGCACACTCCGCGCCCCTGATCGCCGTCACCAGCGGCGAGCCGGCCGGCGTCGGGCCCGAGCTGTGCGCACGACTGGCCGAGCGGCCGTGGTCGGCGCGCCTCGTGGTGCTTGGCGACATCGAACTCATCCGTGAGCGGGCCGCGATGGCAGGGGTTCGGGTCGTGCTGCGCCCCTTCCGTGCCGACGAGGCGGCAGTGGCCGGTACGCTCGATGTACTGCACCTGCCGCTTGCCCGTCCCGCGCGCGCCGGCGCCCTCGACCCGGCCAATGCGGCTCATGTGCTGGCGCTGCTCGACCGCGCGATTGCCGGCTGCGTGCAGGGCGAGTTCGCCGCCATGGTCACCGCCCCGGTGCATAAAGGCGTGATCTGCGAGGGGCTGGGTGCGCACGACTCCCTGCCGTTCAGTGGCCACACCGAATACCTCGCCGAGCATACCGGCACGCCGCGTGTGGTGATGATGCTGGTCGGTGGTGGCCTGCGCGTCGCGCTCGCAACCACCCACCTGCCGCTGGCCGCGGTGCCGGCGGCGATTACCCCCGACCTGCTCGAGCAGACGCTGCGCATCGTGCACAGCGACCTCGTCCGTCACTTTGGCATCGCCAGCCCGCGCGTCCTGGTTGCTGGGCTCAACCCGCACGCGGGTGAGGGGGGGCACATGGGGCGCGAAGAGATCGAGGTCATCGAGCCGGTGCTGGCCCGCCTGCGCGGCGAGGGCATGCACCTGGTCGGCCCCTTGCCGGCAGACACCTTGTTCGTGCCGCACACGCTCGAGCGTGGCGATGCGGTGCTGGCGATGTACCACGACCAAGGCCTGCCTGTGCTCAAGCACGCCAGCTTCGGCGGCGGCGTCAATGTGACCCTGGGACTGCCGATCATCCGCACTTCGGTGGACCATGGCACTGCACTCGACCTGGCCGGCAGTGGCCGCGCCGACGCGGGCAGCCTTTTTGCCGCCGTTGAACTCGCGACTGCCATGGTGGCGGCGCGCGCGGCTGCCTGACCCGCGCCACGCGCCGGGCCGCAAGAGAAGAGACATGCACGACCACGAGACCGACGGCCACCGTGCCCGCAAGCGCTTCGGCCAGAATTTCCTGTCCGACCCCAACATCATCCGCAAGATCATCGACGGCATCCGCCCGCAGGCCGGCGACCTGATGGTCGAGATCGGCCCCGGACTGGGCGCGATGACTGCACCGCTGATCGAGCGTCTGGGCCATCTGCACGTGGTCGAGATCGACCGCGACCTCATCGCCCGCCTGCATGAGCGCTACACACCTGCGCAGATCACGGTGCACGAGGGTGATGCGCTCAAGTTCGACTTCGGTAGCCTGTGTGCCGGGCTTGCCGCAGATGCGGGGCCCGCGCTGCGCATCGTCGGTAACCTGCCGTACAACATTTCGACGCCTATCCTGTTCCACCTCGCTGGCTTTGCCGATCGCGTCAGGGATATGACCTTCATGCTGCAGAAGGAGGTGGTGATGCGCATGGTGGCCGAGCCGGGCACCGAGGAGTACGGCCGGCTTTCGGTAATGCTGCAGTACCGCTTCCGCATGGGACGCTTGTTCGACGTGCCGCCAGGCGCGTTCCGGCCGGCGCCGAAGGTGATGTCGAGCATCGTGCGCATGGCGCCGCTGCCTGTCGATCAGCTCGGTGCTCAGGACGAGGCGCTGCTCGGCCGCATCGTCACTGCGGCCTTCGGTCAGCGCCGCAAGACGCTCAAGAACACGCTGCGCGACTTCGTAGGCGACGCCGACTTCGAGGCCCTGGGCATCGATGGCAGCCTGCGCGGGGAGCGGCTGTCGGTGGCGCAGTTCGTCGCCATCGCCAATCACTGCAGCGCGAGGGGCTGAGACCGCAGCGCCGCCGCGCTGCGCCTGCGCAATGAAAAAAGCCGGGTTACCCCGGCTTTCTGATGTGTTGCGAAGTCGATTACTTCTTGCTGAGCGGGCAGGTGTTGAGGCCGATCAGCGTGTAGGCCGGGCACCAGCCCATCAGGCCGGTAGCCAGCGGCAGGATACCGATCCAGGCCCACACCGGCCCGCCGAACAGGGCCCAGGCGATCAGCGCGATGCCGACCAGGATGCGCAGGATCTTGTCGATGCCGCCAACGTTCGTCTTCATGAGGTTCTCCTTGCTGCAGATGGGTGAGTGGCGCCATTGGACCACGGGCGCATGACCCCGGTCTGTAACCGAGGTTACATAGCGCCCACTTCCATGCGACAGATCCACGTGGCCAAGGTGCCCGTATCCAGTCCGCATCACCCCGGCTTGGCGGAGCCGTCCGCTGCCAGCCTGCGCAGTCCCGTCGCGTCGAGTATCTCGATCTGCTCGCGCCCCAGGCGTACCAGGCCCTGTTCGGCGAATCCCTTCAGCAAGCGGCTCACGATCTCGCGCACGCTGCCAAGTTCGTCGGCGAGGTGCTGATGCGTGGTGTGGATCGTGCGGCCCTTGCCGAGCAGCAGGGCGGCCAGGCGCTGGTCGAGCTTGCGGAAGGCGACCTCCTCGATCAGCTGCATGAGGTCGGCGATGCGCTCGGCGAAGAGGTGGAAGACGAAGTCGCGGAAGGCGCGCTCACCCAGCATGGCGTCGAACACCGGCTTGGGCAGCAGCATCAGCTCGGTGTCGGCCTCGGTGACACCGCGCGCGTTGTAGTCCTCGTGGCCGAGCAGGCAGGACGACGAGATGATGCAGGTCTCGCCCGGGCCAACGCGATAGAGCGGAAGCTCGCGCCCGTTGGGTGCGCACTTGCTTACCCGCACCGAGCCCTCGACCACGAAGGGGAAGCCCTCGCAGGCCTGGCGGTCGTCGAACAGCATCGCCCCTGCAGGCACGCGCATCCATTGCGCGCTCCGCAGCAATTGCGCGCGCGCGGGCGCAGAGAGCTCGGCCAGGACCGGGTAGCGTGCGTCGAGCTGGGCGGCTGTGGTCGGGGATGGGCTGGTGCTCATCGGTTCAGGCCAGCTCCAGCACCACCGGCGCATGGTCCGAAGGCCGCTCCAGCCGGCGCGGCTCCTTGTCCACCGCGCAACTGCGGCAGGCCTCCCGCAGCGCGGGCGACACCAGCAGGTGGTCGATACGGAGGCCGAAATTGCGGCGGAAGGCCATCATCCGGTAGTCCCACCACGAGAATGCGCGCTCGGGCTGCTCGAAGAGGCGGAAGGCGTCGATCAGGCCCAGGTCCTGCAGCGCGTGGAAGGCGGCGCGCTCGGGCTCCGAGACATGGATCTCGTCCTTCCACTCCGGATGGGCGTCGCGGTCCTCGGGGGCGATGTTGAAGTCGCCCGCCAGCACCAGGCGCTCGTGCGTTTTCAGCTCCTCGCGCAACCACTCGGTCAGCGCGGCGAGCCAGCGCAGCTTGTACTCGAACTTGTCCGAACCCACTGCCTGGCCGTTGGGAAAGTAGCCGCACACCACGCGCACGCCGTTGATGGTGGCGGCGATGATGCGCTTCTGCTCGTCCTCGAAGCCGGGGATGTTGCGCACCACCGTCGTCTCTTCGATCGGCTGCGGGCTGAGGATGGCGACGCCGTTGTAGGTCTTCTGGCCGATGAATGCGGCGTGGTAGCCGGCGGCCTCCAGCTCAGCGACCGGGAAGGCCTTGTCTTCGAGCTTGAGTTCCTGCAGGCACAGCGCGTCGGGCTTGTTGGCCGCCAGCCAGTCGAGGACATGCGGCAGGCGGACCTTCAGCGAATTGACGTTCCAGGTGGCGATCTTCATGCCTGCGCCACCATCCCGCTGTGGCGCAGCAGCGCGTCGACCCTGGGCTCGCGACCGCGGAAGGCCTTGAAGGAGTCGAGCGCCGGTCGGCTGCCGCCCACCGCCAGGATCTCGCGCCAGAAGCGTTCGCCGGTCTCGGGGTCGAGCAGGCTGCCCTTGCCCGCGCCGGCTTCCTCGAAGGCCTCGAAGGCGTCGGCCGACAGTACCTCGGCCCACTTGTAGCTGTAGTAGCCGGCCGCGTAGCCGCCGGCGAAGATGTGCGAGAAGCTGTGCGGGAAGCGGTGCCAGGCGGGCGGGATCATCACCGCCACTTCGCGGCGCACTTCGTCGAGCAGGGCCATGACGCGCTCGATCGGGACGGGACCCGAGGAGGCATCCACCTCGCCGTGCAGGCGCAGGTCGAACATCGAAAACTCGAGCTGGCGCACGGTCTGCATGCCGCTCTGGAAGTTCTTGGCGGCGATCATCTTGTCGTAGAGTGCGCGCGGCAGCGGCGCGCCGGTGTCGACGTGGGCGGTCATGCCCTGCAGTACGTCCCATTCCCAGCAGAAGTTCTCCATGAACTGGCTGGGCAGTTCGACCGCGTCCCATTCCACGCCGTGGATACCGGATACCGCCAGTTCGTCCACCTGGGTGAGCAGGTGGTGCAGGCCGTGGCCGCACTCGTGGAACAGGGTGAGCACGTCGTCGTGGGTGAAGGTGGCCGGTTTGCCGCCGACCGGGCCGGGGAAGTTGCACACCAGGTAGGCCACCGGCGTGTCGCTGCCCCAGGTGTTGCGGTGGCGGCTGCGCGCCGAGTCCATCCACGCGCCGCCGCGCTTGGTGCTGCGCGCGTGCAGGTCGAGGTAGAAGTGGCCGACGAGTTCCGGTCCGTCTGCACCGTCCTTCTCGATGCGGAAGAAGCGTACGTCCGGGTCCCAGGTGGGCGCTTCGTCGGGCAGGATGTCGACGCGGTAGAGCGCGCGGATCACGCCGAACAGGCCGTCGAGCACCTTGGGCTCGGGGAAGTATTGCTTCACCTCCTGGTCGGAATAGGCGTAGCGCGCCTGGCGGAGTTTCTCGGAGGCGTAGGCCACGTCCCAGGGTTCGAGCGTATCGAGGCCGAGCTCGGCCCTGGCGAAGGCCTTGAGCTCTTCCAGGTCCTTCTCGGCAAAGGGCTTGGCCTTGGCGGCGAGGTCGCGCAGGAAGCCGAGCACCTGTTCCGGCGTGTCGGCCATCTTGGGAACCAGCGACACCTCGGCGAAGTTGCGATAGCCGAGCATGCGGGCTTCTTCATCGCGCAGCGCAAGGATGCGTCCGATCAGCGGGCCGTTGTCGAGCTCGGGCTTACCCAGCTCGGAAGCGCGGGTGGCGTAGGCGCGGTACATGCGCGCACGCAGTTCGCGGTCGTCGGCGTACTGCAGCACCGGCAGATAGGAGGGCATCTGCAGGGTGAACTTCCAGCCCGGCTTGCCCTCGGCCTCGGCTGCGGCGCGGGCGGCCTGGCGGACATCGTCCGGGATCCCGGCAAGGCCTGCCTCATCGCTGACCCACTCGGCGTGGGCGTTGGTGGCGTCGAGCAGGTTCTCGGAGAACTTGGCTGCGAGCTGGGACTGCTCTTCCTGGATTTCCTGGAAGCGGGGCTTCTGGTCATCGGGCAGTTCGGCGCCGGAGAGGCGGAAGTCGCGCAGCCCGTGCCCGAGGATGCGCTGGCGCACCGGCGACAGGGTGGCGAACTCGGGGCTGTCGTGCAGTGCCTTGTACTTCTCGAACAGCGCCAGGTTCTGACCGACCTCGGCGTAGAAGCGCGAGATCTCGGGCAACATCGCGTTATAGGCCTCGCGCCACTCGGGCACGTCGAACACGCTGTGCAGGTGGCCGACCACGCCCCAGGCGCGGCCGAGGCGCTCGCCGGCCTCGTCCATCGGGCTGACGAAGCCGTCCCAGGTGGGGGTGCCCGGCTCGGCGGTGAGGCGCTCGATCAGCGCGCGGTTCTCGTCGATCAGACTGCGGATGGCAGGCTCGACATGTTCGGGCTTGATGTCCTCGAAGCGCGGCATCGCGGAGAAATCGAGGAGAGGATTGGCTGCGGTGCTGTCGTTCTGCATGGGAATCGTGGGCAATCCAGGGTTGGTTGATGCGGACTATTGTGCCGTAAAAATTGCTGCGGGCGCCGCTATGGGCGCCCGCAGCAATCTCAATTGAACTGCTGTTGGTTGTCGTACTTACTTCTCGATCAGGTCGCGATACGCATGCCAGCTCGCGTGGCCCAGGAGCGGCAGCAGGATGACCATGCCGATCATCATGGTTGCAAAGCCCACCAGGACGAGCGCGACGATGATCGCTGCCCATAGCGCCATCGTGTCGAAGTTCACCTGAACTGCCCGCAGGCTGGTCATGGCTGCGGTTACGCTGTCGACGTCACGATCCATCAGCATCGGAATGGCGACGGCGGACAGCGCGAACACCACGGCCGCCAGCGTGCCGCCGATCACCATGTAGGCGAATACGAAGTACAGGTTCTCGCCCGACATGAAGACGCTGCTGAGAAAGCCTGAGACTTCGGCGAGGTCGCCCCGGAAGAACAGTGCGAAAAGTATCGCCGACAGGCGCTCCCAGGCGATGAGCGCGAGCGCGAGGAAGACCCCGAAGTAGGCGATGCTGTCAGCGTGTCCGCGCAGGCCCCTCATCGAGTCCATGAAGGAGGCCCGTTCGCCGCGCTCGTGCCGGCGTGAGACCTCGTAGAGACCTGCCGCCGCGATCGGACCGACCAGGAAGAAGCCTGAAATGGCCGCTGTGAACAGATAGGGCATGTCGGCGGCGAAGGAGAGTATCAAGTACCCCATCGCAGCGAGCACGACCCCGTAGGGCAGGCTTGCGCCGAGGTTGTCGCGCATATCTTCCCAGCCCAGCTTCAACCACTGCAGGGGGCGCGAACGGTCGATATGGCGAACGTGTGGCAGGTGGAAATGCTGCTCCAGCGAGTTTGACGAGTGGTCCATGGCTGTCTCCCTGTGGTGTGCTGCGAGGGGTGCGCTGTCGCTCCGGCGTCCACGAGGGCGTCTCGGGCGGCAGGCTGACTCTTAGAGTAGGACAGAATCGTCGAGTTCGCGAATACGAGTTGTTCCTGTTCCATCCCGGCAGCCGCCGTTCATAAGCGTGGGGCCCGTCCGCACACGCTTGCGGACGGGCCCCACGGGGCTGCTGCAATCGGGCTGGAACAGAGCGACCCGGCCCGCTGCGCTCAGGCCAGGGCGCAGCCGGTCAGGCGCTCGTAGGCCTCGCGGTACTTGCCTGCGGTGTGCTCAATGACCTCGGCCGGCAACCGGGGGCCGGGCGCGGTCTTGTTCCAGTCGAGCGTTTCGAGGTAGTCGCGCACGTACTGCTTGTCGAAGGACGGTGGGCTGATGCCTTCGCGGTAGCTGTCGGCGGGCCAGAACCGCGACGAGTCTGGGGTGAGCGCTTCGTCGATCAGGTGCAGCGTGCCGGCGGCATCGATGCCGAACTCGAACTTGGTGTCAGCAATGATGATGCCGCGACCTGCAGCGTAGTCTGCTGCTTCGGAGTACAGCGCAATCGCTGCTGTGCGCGCTTCCTCGGCAAGTTGCGCACCGGTCTTGCCAGTGCCGGCGAGCGCGTCCTTCAGCATGGCGTCGCAGCGCGCCTGCGCCTGCTCGAAGGAGATGTTCTCGTCGTGCTCGCCCATGTCCGCCTTGGACGAGGGTGTGAAGATCGGTGCCGGCAGCTTCGCCGCCTGTTGCAGACCCGCCGGTAGCGCGATGCCGCAGATGGCGCCGCTGGCCTGGTAGTCTTTCCAGCCCGAGCCGATCACGTAGCCCCGCACCACCGCCTCGATCGGCAAGGGCTTGAGGCGCTTGACCACCAGTGCGCGTCCGCGCACCTGGTCGCGCTCGTCCGCCGCCACCACCGTCTCGGGGTCGATGCCGGTGAGCTGGTTGGGCAGGATGTGGCCGAGCCTGTCGAACCAGAAGTTGGCCAGCGCCACCAGCACGCGGCCCTTGTCCGGGATCGGGTCGGGAAGGATCACGTCGAAAGCAGACAGGCGGTCGCTGGTCACGATCAGCAGCTTGTCGGCATCGACGGCGTAGATGTCGCGCACCTTGCCGCGGCCGAGTAGCGGCAGGCTCTTGATGGAAGTCTCGAAAATGGGCGTCGCCACGGTGGGGCCTCGGGTTGCTGGCAAAGCCGGGATTATAGGGGAGGGGCGCTCACTTTCGTGATTGTGGAAGGCACAGTCATCGATGGGTTCCAGGCAGTGAGCAATGCTCTGTGCTGGAGTCGTTTGAGAATAGGAAATGTGGCGTGTCCTTGAGTATCGCCGACTGAATTCTAAGGGCCGCAGTGCTTGTTCCGCGGGTGGGCAAGGGGCGAGCCTTGAAGGTAAGCATCGTGACGGGCACAGCCTTGGCGTTCGGTGTGTGTTACCTGCTTGTCCCCGGCATCGGAGTGAATGAGCCAGGGGCACTCCTTGCCATTGGGCTTGCCTTGGCATTGTTCATGGCCAGCTTCGATATCGTTCTGGCCAGGACGCTTCTCAAACGGCCATGGGCCAGGGTGTTCAGAGACTTCGATCCACGAACAGGAAACTACCTGTCATTTGGTCTGTTGCTTCTGGTCGTCATTCCGTATGCTGTAATGGCGTTGCGTTGAGGCCGCGGTCACATGTGCTGTGACCGTGCCAGGCGCGCAGGTGGCCGAGTGTTCCGCTGCAACAGTCTCTGGAGGGTAGGCGCATGAAAGGTCGTTGTCTTTGTGGCGCAGTGAACCTCATCTCGCCCGACGTGAAGGAAATTGGTGCCTGCCATTGCGGGTTCTGTCGGCGATGGGGTGGTGGGCCACTCCTGGCCGTTCATTGTGGGCCAGACGTGCAGTTTGAGGGGGCTCAGCATATCTCGGTGTTTTCGTCATCCGAGTGGGCAGAGCGAGGCTTCTGCAGTAGATGTGGAACACACCTCTATTACAAGCTCTTGTCCACTGGCGCCTACTTCGTCCCTGCTGGCGTGTTCGATTCCACCGATTTCGAGATCGTCACGCAGGTCTATATCGACAGGAAGCCGGGCTACTATGCGCTCGCGAACCAGACGCCCACATTGACCGAACGGCAGGTCATCGAGCGGTACAGCTCTCCCGATAGCCACTGAGGCGGGGGCTCCGGACCGGGGCGGTGCGCGCTGTTTGCAGCCGATACGGGTGCTTGACCCTTACTTGATGAAACTGCCATGAATATCAATCCTTCCGTGTTACCCCCCGAGTTGCCGTGTCCCGTCGATGATGGGGCGGCTGCGCATCTTGAAGGCGCATCTGCGCCAGATCTGGTGCTCGCCGCCACCGATGGTTCGACGGTCAATCTGAGCACCCTGCATGGTTCATGCGTCATCTACGTATATCCCCGGACCGGGCAGCCAGGTGTGCCTTTGCCGGATGGCTGGGATGCAATTCCTGGTGCGCGCGGCTGTACGCCGCAGTCCTGCAGCTTCCGTGACCACCATGGCGAGCTCGCCGCGCTTGGGGCGCGTGTTTTCGGCCTGAGTGCCCAGAGCTCGGATTACCAGCGCGAAGCCCGCGACCGGCTGCGTCTGCCTTTTGAACTGCTGAGCGATAGTGCGCTTGCCTTGAAGACGGCGCTGCACCTGCCGACCTTCAACGCCGCAGGCATGGAGCTATACAAGCGCTTGACGCTGGTCGTCGAGGAGGGCGTCATCCGCAAGGTGTTCTATCCCGTGTTTCCGCCGGACAGGAGTGCTGAGGATGTTCTTGAGTGGTTGCGCATGCACAGAGGACAAGGCTGACAGGATTGACGGGGACGTTCAGGGCACCGGTGCTCTTCATCGAAGTGCCTTCTTGACGCGGATCGAGGGATATCATGCAGTTGCTTCGTGGCGTGCTTGTATTGTCGGCGGCCGGTATTGGCCTGTACTTGGTGTTGATGAAGTCGGGTGCCGACCCTCATGGCGCAGCAGTGGTCAGAGACCATGCCGCCGTGTTTGCAACGGCGATCGACACCGAGCTCGAACGCCTGGCTCCGGCTTGCATCACCATACCCGGCGCATTCCCGCGCTCGCCGATGTGGAACCATATCCCGTGCGACGCATGCAAGGGGCTGGAGCAGGCCGGGCTGCTGGCGTTCTCGGACGGGAAGTACCATCTGCTCGAGGCCGGCGAGCCTTACTACAGCCGTCGTGAGTCGAGGTTCTGCTTTGGCGAGGTCAAGGTCCGCGAGATCGCCGAATCCCTGCCGGTTCATGCCATGGACGGCACCCGTTTCGTTTCCTTGAAGTATGTGCCGGAGATTCACTCGCCCGCGCCCTTCCTGTTCACCCCGGAAGCGCGCGCACTCGGGTTGCCCGAACCGCTGCCCGCCAAGGGCGGGGGGGCACCGTGGCTGGGTGCTGAACAGATCATCACGTTCGCGTTCTCTGACGATGGCGGCGTGATTTCCGTGTCGCCGTGGTCGGGTTACCGTTACGGCAAGTACGCGCGCGAGCGCGAGGCTGGCGCCTGGCACTGATCCGGGGGCAGACTGCCGCCTGCCGAATGCTTGCTATGCGTTCGGAATTGACGGGGGTATAATTCGGTGCTCGATCAGACGCTGTCCTGCAGTTGCAGGCTGGGTCCCCCGTGTTGAAACAATGCGTTGCCAGACGCGCTCCGAGTGCCCACCGCTGAATCATGAAGGCCTTTCTGTGCAGACTCATCGGTTTTGCGACGGACACGACGCCTGCTGTCAGGTCGCGAGAGAAGACGCCGGTGATCTACAAGTTCAAGCGCGACGTACTGTCGATCGTGGCCAAGTTGAACAATGGCGTCAGGGACCCCGATTGCGCCACGATCAAGCGCCAGACAATGTTCGTGCAGTCGCAGCTCTTCCACAGCATCTATCATGATCCGGCCGTACCCGAGGCAACGAAGAAGCTGTTGATGGAGTACCACCTCAAGAGTGTGCGGGCAACGATTGGCGACATGCGTGGGGGGCGTGTCCGTGAAGAGTTGCAGGAGTCGGGCAGTAGCAGGGTGCAGGGCGCTGCCTAGGCCGGACGGCGCGGGTGCGCCAGGGGGGCAGCCCGTCAGCCGACTGTGTGACGCATTGCCGCGTAGGGGCGCGATTTGTCGTGGCCGTCCTTGAGAATGCGTGCGACCGTGATGCTTGATGGCGCTATTTTGCGCTGCAGCATCTAGAATCCGGTCCGTGCATTCATACTGGCGCTGGCAGTGCGCCCCGATATCGTGTCTCTTTCCGATCAAGCTCGAGTCATTCCGCGGCTTCACCTCGTCGGTACCCTGGTTGTTGTTGTCGTCCTGACGCTGGCCCTGGGCAGCATCTTTTCCTGGCAGCACATCGATGCGCATCGGGCCTCGATCGCGCGTCTGGAGCAGGTTGTTACCGCCAAGCTGGAAGCGCGCCTGGACGCCGAGATGGCCTCTGCGCTCGACTATCTGGAGTTCACCCGCTCGCGCACCGAAGAGACGCTGCGCAACGCCGTCATCGAGCCTGTGGAAGCGGCGCTCCAGATCGCAACCGCCATACATGCGCGTGAAGTGGGACGGCGACCCGATGACGATATTCAGCGTTTGATTGTCGAGGCGCTCAGGCCTGTGCGTTTCTTCGATGGGCGAGGATATTTCTTCATCGACGACATGAGCGGTCGCTTCATCCTGCTGCCCACCGCCCCGCAGTTCGAAGGGCGGCTGATGCCGGATAACCAGGACGACACTGGCCGCTACATCATGCGGGGCCTCATCGATGCAGCACGCCTGCCACCGGGACAGGGGTTCTTCCGCTACCGCTGGTACCGTCCTGATGACCCTCAGCGCATGGCCGACAAGCTTGCCTATGTCCGCCACTTCGAGCCTTACGACTGGCTGATCGGCACAGGCGATTACACCTACGAGTGGGAAATCCATCTGCAGAATGAGGCGCTGGCCCGACTGCGCGGCTTCCGCTTTGGTGAAAGTGGCTATGTCGGCCTGATCGATGCCGAAGGCCGCTCCCTGCTTTCGCCCTCCGAGCCCGAACTCGAAGGCAAGCATTTCAGCGAGCTTCCTGCCGAGCAGGGCGAGGCTTTGCGCACTCTGTATGCCAAGGCGCGCGAGGGTGGAGGGTTGGTGCGCTACTTGTGGCGCAATCCGGCGACCGGCGTGCTTGCGCCCAAGCTGGCCAGAGTGGAGACTGCCCAGCCTTGGGGCTGGATTCTCGTCGTTGCCGTGTTCGAGGACGAACTGCATGGCGCCCTGCTTGCCGAGCGCGAGTCGTTCGAACGCATGAGCGGTCCGCGAGGGCGCGGCCTGATGATCGCGCTGGGGCTTGCGCTGGGCGTCGCCCTGGTTGCGTCCTGGCTGTTCTCGCGCTGGTCCGGACGTCTCTTCATGCGCTATCACGACGAGAACCGTGCCCAGCGTGCGGCCCTGAGGGCGCAGGCGGAGCGCTTGCGTGAGAGTGAGGACAAGCTCGCGACGATCCTCGACAGTGTCGAGGCCTACATCTATATCAAGGGCGCGGACTATCGCTACAGCTATGCGAACCGCCTGGTATGCGACTTGTTCGATTGTCGTCAGGCAGACCTGGTCGGCAAGACCGACGCGGATTTCTTCGATGCGGCCACCGCTGCGAATCTGGCGCGCAATGACAGAAGAGTGATCGAGCACGGCGAGCGCGTGGCGGTCGAAGAGATCAACACCACCCGCGGCGGCACGGCCGAGCGCACCTTCATGTCAGTCAAGTTGCCGCTGCGCCGGGAGGATGGTTCGATCTACGCGTTGTGCGGCATATCCACGGACATCACCCAGCGCAAGGCCATGGAGGAGGAGATCCGCCATCTGGCCTTCTACGATGCGCTCACCGACCTTCCCAACCGCAGATTGCTGGTCGATCGCCTGCAGCAGCTGCTCGCGCAGGGCAGCCGCAACGCCCAGCATGGGGCGCTGCTGTTCATCGACCTTGACAACTTCAAGGCGCTCAACGACACCTTGGGGCATGACCAGGGCGATGTGCTGCTCGTGGAAGTGGCATGCCGGCTGCGGTCCTGCGTGCGCGAGGAGGACACCGTCGCCCGCATCGGCGGCGACGAGTTCGTGGTGATGCTGGGCGGGTTGGGCGTGCGCGAGGACGAGGCGGTTGCACATGCCCGAGCCGTCGGCGAGAAGATCCTGGACTGCCTCGGGAAACATTATGTGTTGCAGGGGCACGTCCATGTCAGCACGCCAAGCATCGGCATCAGAGTCTTTGCGGGCAAGGGATTGCAGGTGGACGAGCTGATCAGGCAGGCCGACCTCGCCATGTACGAGGCCAAGGCTGCCGGCCGCAACACGCTGCGCTTCTTCGCCCCCGAGCTGCCCCAACGCCCGCACTAGGCCGTGGGACGGAGCAGGGCCGTGGCGGGCAGCTCAGGGATGGCCGCTGCGCTCTTCCCGCGCCAGCAACTTGCGCATTCGCCGCAAGCCCATGTACACCAGCCCGGCGATGACCGGAATCGACGCCGCGGTGAGCACTTCCGGCGTGGCTGGCGCGATGAAGTCCTTGGCGCCCTTGGCGACGTAGTTGACCAGTTGCGAAGCGTAGTAGGTGATGGCCACCACCGACAGGCCTTCCACCGTCTCCTGCAGATGGAGCTGGATCTTGGCGCGGCGGTTCATCTGCGCGAGCAACTCCTGGTTCTGGCGTTCGAGCTCGATGTCGACCCGCGTACGCAGCAGTTGCGAGTTGCGTGCGACGCGGCCGGACAGATCCTCCTGGCGGCGGGCGATCGTCGCGCAGGTGGCGATGGCCGGGGCCAGCCGGCGTTCCATGAACTCGCGCATGGTGGGGAAGCCGTTCAGCCGTGACTCGCGCAGTTCGTCGATGCGTTGTTGCACCAGGCGGTAGTAGGCCGCTGCGGCGCCGAAGCGGAAGGTGGTGCGGGCCACCGAGCGTTCGACCTCTGCCGCCAGGCGGGTGAGGCGGCCTAGCATGATGCGGTCGTCGTCGGTGCTGCGGGCCTGGCCGAGGCCGTCCATGAGGTCTGCGAGCTCATCCTCTGCTCGAGAAAGCAGACGGCCAACCTCCTTGGCGACCGGAAAGGCGAGCAGGGCCATCACGCGATAGGTTTCGATCTCGACCAGGCGTTGCACCATGCGGCCGGCCTGGCGCGGGGTGAGGCCGTCGTCGAGCAGCACGAAGCGCGAAAAGCCGTCGTGGATGTGGAAGTCGGTGAACACCCAGCCGGCACAATCCGCCACGCGTGAGGCGACCAGGGTTTCGCCGCGCGGCGAGGCCTGCTCGAGCAGGCTGTCGGGGAGGACGTCGTCCGTGCTGCGGACCTCGATATGGGTGGCGGCGATGATCTGCCCCGGGATGTCCCGCCGCCACGCTGCAGGTACGGCCAGCAGTGCGTGCTCCTCGCTGCTGTCACCGGCCAGGATGGGGCGGAAGAAGGTGTAGCTGGAGAACTCGTTGTGTCGTTCCCACTTGAGGCGAAAACCGTCCATCTCGAGCAGGACGTGGCCGCTGTCGGTAACCGGGGAGTCGAGGCCGAACTGCTCGGCCAGCGCCGAGAGATGGGCTGCCTCGCGACTGGCGCTGCCTTCATGGTGAAGGACTGCCAGGTAGCTCACGTACTCGGGCGCGTCGAGCGGAACGGGCGGGCGGGCGTGTACCTCGTCGTTGAGCGGGCGGCGCAGGGGGTGCTGTTCGGGCAGGGACATGGAGGGGGAGGAGGCCGAGTGGGGATGGGAATGCGGATCTGTCGGCATTCTTGCCCACCGCTGCAGGCGATGACAAGCCGCTGCGGAGGGCGGCCCGCCCACCGCAGCCAGTGGGTGCCCGCTCAGCTGAGCTCCGGCTCATGCTCGAACTGCGGGACCGGTCCGATGCGACGGCTCGCCGTGCGGGCGCGGGTGCGCAATGCGGCGACGGCCGGCAGTTCGCTGCCTTCGAGAAACGCCAGGAAGGCGCCGCCACCGGTGGAGATGTAGTCGATCTGCTCGCCGACGTCGAAGCGTGCTATGGCCGCCAGCGTGTCGCCGCCGCCTGCGATGCTGTAGGCCGGGCTGGCGGCGATGGCTGAGGCGAGTGCCCGCGTGCCGGCCGCGAACGCGTCCATCTCGAACACGCCAACCGGGCCGTTCCATACGATGGTGCCGGCGCGGGCGAGCACGCCAGCGAGCGAATCCCGGCTCTGCGGCCCGATGTCGAGGATCATGGTGCCTGGTGGTACGTGCTCGGTGTCATGGTTACGGGCGTCGGCGTCGGGGGCGAAGCGGTCGGCGACCACCACGTCCTCGGGCAGCCAAACCACGCCGCCGTGTTCAGCCAGCCGGCGCTCGATGCGGCGGGCGGCGTCGAGCAGGTCGGGTTCGTGCAGGGAGGCGCCGACCTCGCAGCCGCGCGCGGCGAGGAAGGTGTTGGCGATGCCGCCGCCCAGTACGAGCACGTCCACCTTGGCAGCCAGACTCTCGAGGATGGTGAGCTTGGTCGACACCTTCGAGCCGGCGACGATCGCCGCGAGCGGGCGCGCGGGGTGGGCCAGCGCACGTCCCAGCGCATCGAGTTCGGCCGTCATCAACGGCCCGGCGCAGGCCACCGGCGCGGCGAGTGCCAGTGCGTGGAGGGTGCATTCCTTGCGGTGTGCGGTGCCGAAGGCGTCGTTGACGTAGACGTCGATGAAGCGGGCGATGCGGGCGGCGAGCCGTGGGTCATCGGCCTTCTCGCCGACATTGCCCCGGCAGTTCTCGAGCAGCACCAGCTCGCTCGCACGCACGCCGAAGCCGCCGTCGGTCCAGTCCTTGACCAGCGGCACGGGGTGTCCGAGCAGTGAGGATAATGCGCCAGCGACGGGTGCCAGCGAGTCGGCGGCTGCGAGCGCTCCTTCGACCGGGCGTCCGAGGTGCGAGGTGATCATGACCGCTGCACCGGCGTCCAGGCAGTGGCGGATGGCGGGCAGTGTGGCGCGGATGCGCGTGTCGTCCGCGAGGCTGCCGTCTGCATTGAAGGGAACATTCAAGTCGGCGCGGATGAAGACCCGCTTGCCGGCAAGGTCGAGGTCGGACAGACGCAGAAAGTTCATCGGAGGACTCCTTTCGATGGTGCGCGGGCACGCAGGCTGCGGATGCGAGCAGGGGCGTGAGCGGTGCGTTGTGGCCGGTGTTTCGTCGTCATTGCGCCAGCGCCTTGCGACGGCGGTCCATCAGGCGCCAGATGAAGGGGGTGAAGATCAGCTGCATGGCCAGCTCCATCTTTCCGCCCGGCACCACGATGGTGTTGGCACGGCTCATGAAGCTGTCGTTGATCATGTTGAGCAGGTAGGGAAAGTCGATGCCCTTGGGGTTGGCGAAGCGGATCACCACCATTGATTCGTCGGCGGTCGGGATCGAGCGCGCGATGAAGGGGTTGGAGGTATCCACCATCGGCACGCGCTGGAAGTTCACATGGGTGCGGGCGAACTGCGGGCAGATGTAATGAACGTAGTCGTGCATGCGGCGCAGGATGGTATCGGTGACGGCCTCGGTGGAGTAGCCGCGGGTGCTCTTGTCGCGGTGCAGCTTCTGGATCCACTCCAGGTTCACCACCGGCACCACGCCGATCAGCAGGTCGACGAAGCGGGCCACGTCCACCTGCTCGTGCTGGACGGCGCCGTGCAGGCCCTCGTAGAACAGCAGGTCGGTGCCGGTGGGCAGCTCTTCCCAAGGGGTGAACGTGCCCGGCGGCTGCTGGTAGTGCTCGGCCTCTTCCAGGCTGTGAAGGTACTTGCGGCGCCTGCCGCCGCCGGATTCGGCGTAGCTGCGAAAGAGGTTCTCGAGTTCGCCGAAGAGGTTGGCCTCGGGGCCGAAGTGGCTGAGCTGGCAGCCCGTGCTGCCCTCGCGGGCGGCGAGCTTCTCGCGCATCGTCTTGCGGTCGTAGGCGTGGAAGCTGTCGCCTTCGATGACGGCGGCGGCGACGCCTTCGCGGCGGAACACCTCCTCGAAGGTGCGCTGCACGGTGCTGGTGCCGGCACCGGAGGAGCCAGTGATGGCGACGATCGGGTGGCGTTCGGACATGATGTCTCCCCTCGGCCCCTATTGGGCGAATTCGGTGTCACGGAACAGGGAGCGGGCGTGGAACAGTGGCAGCTCGTCCTGCACGCTGCCGATCACCGGTTCGTGGTGGTAGCGCTCGATGCGCTCGACTTCTTCCCGCGACCCGAAGACGAAGCCGATGCGCTGGTGCAGGCTTTCGGGCCGGACCTCTAGCGTCGGGCGCACGCCGGTGCTGGCGCGGCCGCCGGCCTGCTCGATGAGGAAGCCGATCGGGTTGCATTCGTAGAGCAGGCGCAGCCGGCCGGGCCTGGCCGGGTCCTTGCGGTCGCGCGGGTAGAGGAAGACGCCGCCGCGCATCAGGATGCGGTGGGTCTCGGCCACCAGCGAGGCGATCCAGCGCATGTTGAAGTCGACGCCGCGCGGGCCGCTGCGCCCGGCCAGGCACTCGTCGACGTAGCGCCTTACCGGCGGCTCCCAGAAGCGCGCGTTGGACGCATTGATGGCGAACTCGCGCGTGGTCTGGGGTACGCGGATGCCGGGGTGGGTGAGATAGAACTCGCCGATGATCGGGTCGAGGGTAAAGCCCGCGACCCCGTTGCCGACGCTGAGCACCAGCATCGTCGAGGGGCCGTAGATGGCGTAGCCGGCGGCGACCTGGCGGCGGCCGGGCTGCAGGAAGTCCGCGGCCGTGGCGTCCTCGCCGGGGGTGGGGGCGCGCAGGATCGAGAAGATGGAGCCGACGGCAACGTTGACGTCGATGTTGCTTGATCCGTCGAGCGGATCGAAGGCAAGCAGGTACTTGCCGCGCTGGTCGCTGGCGGGCAGCGGGATGGGGGCCTCGTTCTCTTCCGACACCATGCCGGCGAGGTCGCCGCCCCAGTGCGTGGCGCGCAGGAAGATCTCGTCGGCGAGCACGTCGAGCTTCTTCTGCTCCTCGCCCTGCACGTTGGCACTGCCGTGGCTGCCGAGTACGTCGGCGAGTGCGCCGTGGGCGACTGCGCGCGAGATGGCCTTGCATGCCTGGGCGATCTGCAGGATCAGAGCGTTGAATTCGCCGGTGGCCTCGGGGGTGCGGCGGCGGTGTTCGATCAGGTATTCGGTGAGCGTGCTGCGGTCGAGGTTGAACATGGTCTGTCTCCCCCGGCGTGGTGCCGGAACGGTGCTTGTCGTTATGGGTGCGGCTCGCGTTCAGCCGGCCTCGGCCTGCTGGAAGTGACGGCTGGCGCGGACATCGGATTCGGTGATGGTGGTGAGCGCCTCAGCATCGACCGTGGCGCCGGATTCGAACAGGCGAAGGGCCTGGCGCAGGCGCATGCGGTCGAGTGCGTTGCGGATGCTGCGGGCGTTGGCAAAGTGCGACTGGCGGCGACGCAGGGCGATGTATTGGTCGAAGGCGCTGAAGGCGGCCTCGTCGAAGCGGTAGTTCCAGCCGGCGAGCATGCGCTGGGCGATCTCGCCGAGTTCGCTGTCGCTGTAGTCCGGGAAGTCGATGTGGTGGGCGATGCGCGATTTCATGCCTGGGTTCGATTCGAAGAAGCGCTCCATGCGGTCGGCGTAGCCGGCGAGGATCACCACCAGGTCGTCACGCTGGTTCTCCATCACCTGCAGCAGGATCTCGATTGCCTCCTGGCCGTAGTCCTTTTCGTTCTCCGGGCGGTAGAGGTAGTAGGCTTCGTCGATGAAGAGGACGCCGCCCATGGCGCGCTTCAACAACTCCTTGGTTTTTGGTGCGGTGTGGCCGATGTACTGGCCGACGAGGTCGTCGCGCGTCACCGCCACGACGTGGCCGCGGCGGCAGTAGCCGAGGCGATGCAGGATCTCGGCCATGCGCATGGCGACGGTGGTCTTGCCGGTGCCGGGGTTCCCGGTGAAGCTCATGTGCAGCGAGGGCTGTTCGGTGGCCAGCCCCAGGCGTTGGCGCACGCGGTCGACGAGCAGCAGGGCGGCGATCTCGCGCACGCGGCGCTTGACCGGGGCGAGGCCGACCAGGTCGCGCTCGAGGGACTCGAGCACCTCGCCGATACCGGCGTCCCGGAACTCGGCACCGAGGTCGATGCGGGCGGGGGCGGGGGCCTTCTCGGGGGCGTTCATGGACTCGTCTCCTGCTGTCGTCTGGGGTCAGGCGCTGTAGCGCGCGCCTTCCGGGTTGCGGCCGACGGCGTAACTCTCCATCGTGTAGCGCAGCTTGCGGCCCTGCGTTTCCTGGCGGATCACGCGGAAGCCGGGCTCGGCGGTGGGGCGCTGGACGATGAAGGACATGCGTACCGTCTCCCAGCCCTTGGTCGAGTCGAAGGCGTTGATGCGGATGTAGGTCTCGGGCTTGGCCTCGCGGCAGGCCTTGAGTTCGCCCATTACGCCGGCGGGGTCGCGCAGGTCGAACATCGGCAGGCCCCACATGTTCCAGTAGGTGTTGCGCGGGTGGGGGTCGTCGGTGAACTCGATCGCGACCGCCCAGTTCTGGTCGAGGCAGTAGTTGATCTGGGCCGCGATCTGGGTGTCGGTGAGGTCGGGCAGGAAGGAAAAGCAGCCTTGGGCGATGCGCATGATGGGTCTCCTCGGTTCCGGGATGGGGCTGAGCTTCAGGCTACGCTGGCGGTCGGCACGAAGTCCGACGTGTCGGTGCTGGTGTAGTTGAAGGTGATGTCACCCCAGGTATCGAGGGCGGCGCGCAGCGGCTGGCACCACCTGGCGGCGTCAGCGAGGATCTGTGGGCCTTCGTTGGCGATGTCGCGGCCTTCGTTGCGGGCGAGCACCATGGCCTCGAGCGCGACGCGGTTGGCGGTGGCGCCGGCCTGGATGCCCATCGGGTGGCCGATGGTGCCGCCGCCGAACTGCAGCACGACCTCGTCGCCAAACAGGTCGAGCAGCTGGTGCATCTGGCCGGCGTGGATGCCGCCCGAGGCCACCGGCATCACGCGCTTGATGCTGGCCCAGTCCTGGTCGAAGAACAGGCCGCGCGGCAGATCCTGCTTGGTCACCATGTCGCGGCAGACGTTGTAGAAGCCTTGCACCGTCATCGGGTCGCCTTCGAGCTTGCCGACCGCGGTGCCGGCGTGCATGTGATCGACGCCGGCCAGGCGCAGCCACTTGGCGATGACGCGGAAGGACACGCCGTGGTTCTTCTGCCTGGTGTAGGTGCCGTGGCCGGCGCGGTGCAGGTGCAGGATCATGTCGTTGTCGCGGCACCAGTTGCTCATCGACTGGATCGCGGTCCAGCCGACGATGAGGTCGATCATGACGATGCAGGAGCCGAGGTCGCGGGCGAACTCCGCGCGCTTGTACATCTCCTCCATGGTGCCCGCGGTGATGTTGAGGTAGTGGCCCTTGGATTCGCCGGTCTGCGCCGCGGCCTGATTGACGCCTTCCATGCAGTACAGGAAGCGGTCGCGCCAGTGCATGAAGGGCTGCGAGTTGATGTTCTCGTCGTCCTTGGTGAAGTCCAGGCCACCGCGCAGGGCCTCATACACCACGCGGCCGTAGTTCTTGCCGGACAGGCCGAGCTTGGGCTTCATCGTCGCGCCCAGCAGCGGGCGGCCGTACTTCTCCAGGCGCTCGCGCTCGACCACGATGCCGGTGGGCGGGCCGCGGAAGGTCTTCACGTAGGCCACCGGCAGGCGCATGTCTTCCAGGCGTGCGGCCTTGAGCGGCTTGAAGCTGAACACGTTGCCGATGATCGACGCGGTGAGGTTGGCGATCGAGCCTTCCTCGAACAGGTCGAGATCGTAGGCGACCCAGCAGAAGTACTGGCCCTCCTGGCCGGGCACCAGCTCGATGCGGTAGGCCTTGGCGCGGTACTTGTCGCAGGCGGTGAGGCGGTCGGTCCACACCACGGTCCAGGTTGCGGTGGAGGATTCGCCGGCGACCGCAGCGGCCGCTTCGATTGGATCGACGCCTTCCTGCGGGGTGATGCGGAAGACCGCGAGCACGTCGGTGTCCTTGGGCTCGTAGTCCGGGTTCCAGTAACCCATCTGCGCATACTTCAGCACGCCGGCCTGGTAGCGCTTCTTGGGGTCGAGGATCTGTTGCGGGTTTTCTGCGGCGCCCATGTCGTGTCTCCTTCCGTTTGTGTGCTGCCAGGGGCTGTGAAGCGGTGACTTGCAAGCGGTGGTGACTGGACAATAGGGCGGTGCTTTAATAAGCTCAAATGAGGTTTTCTGGCTTATTGAGATAAGGTTTTCTGATGAAGCTCGCCCAGCGCCTTACCCTCAGGCAGCTCCGCGCCCTGGTGGCGGTGGCCGACAGCGCCAGCTTCACCCAGGCCGCACGCCTGCTGCACCTGACCCAGCCGGCGATCTCGATGCAGATCCGCGACGCGGAGGCGATCGTGGGCCAGGTGCTGGTCGATGGCCGGCGCGAGATCCACCTCACCCCGGCGGGCGAGATCGTGGCGCGGGCGGCGCGCCAGGCACTGCAGGCGCTAGAACTGGCCGAGGTCGAGCTGAAGGCGCGCATGGGCGTGGCGGCCGGCACGCTGGACGTGGTGGCGATCACGACTGCGGAGTACTTCGTGCCGCACCTGCTGGCCGAGTTCGGTCGTCGCCACCCGGACATCACCTTCCGCCTGGCGGTGGAGAACCGCGAGCGGGTGCGCACGCTGCTGCAGGAACAGCGCTGTGACGTGGCGATCATGGGACAGCCGCCGCGCGGCATCGACCTGCGCCGGATTCCCTTCGCTCCGCACCGGCTGTCCTTCGTGGCGCGCCCGGACCACCGCCTGGCCGGACGCAAGCGCATCCCGCCCGCGGCGCTGACCGACGAGCGCCTGCTGCTGCGCGAGCAGGGCTCGGGCACGCGCGACAACCTCGAGCGCTTCCTGCGCGCGCACGGCGTCAAGCCGCTGGCGGCGGACGAGCTCGGCAGCAACGAGACTCTGAAGCAGGCGGTGATGGCCGGCATGGGCATCGCCTTCCTGTCGCATCACACCTTTGCAATGGAGGTGGAAAGCGGGCGCCTGGTGCGGTTGGATGTAGCCGACACGCCGGTCATCCGCGAGTGGAACGTGGTCTCGCGCACCGACCGGCCAATGACGCCCGCGCTCGACGCGTTGCTGGAGTTCCTGCAGACCGAGGGGGCGGCGCGGATGCGGGCGATGGAGCGCTGAGGCCAGCGCAAAAAAGAAAACGCGCCACGTGGGCGCGTTTCGATCTGACTGGAAAGCCGCGTCGGCTCAGCGCACGATCTGCGTCAGCTCGCCTGCCTTGTAGCGCGCAGCCATCTTGTCGAGCGAGATCGCCTTGATCTTGCTGGCCATGCCGGCGCAGCCGAAGGCTTCGAAGCGGGCCTTGCACACCAGCTTGGCGGCTTCACGCGCGGGCTTGTTGAACTCGCGCGGGTCGAACTTGGAGGGATTCTCGACCAGGAACTTGCGCACTGCACCGGTCATCGCCAGGCGGATGTCAGTGTCGATGTTGATCTTGCGCACGCCGTACTTGATGCCCTGCACGATCTCCTCGACCGGCACGCCGTAGGTTTCCTTCATGTCGCCGCCGTACTGGCGGATGATCTCGAGCAGCTCCTGGGGCACCGAGCTCGAGCCGTGCATCACCAGGTGGGTGTTGGGAATGCGGGCATGGATGGCCTTGACGCGCTCGATGGCGAGGATGTCGCCGGTGGGCTTGCGGCTGAACTTGTAGGCGCCGTGGCTGGTGCCGATGGCGATGGCAAGTGCGTCGCAGTCGGTCTGCTTGACGAAGTCGGCGGCCTGGTCGGGGTCGGTCAGCATCTGGCTGTGGTCGAGCGTGCCCTCGGCGCCGACACCGTCTTCCTCGCCGGCCTGGCCGGTCTCGAGCGAGCCGAGGCAGCCGAGCTCGCCTTCGACGCTGACGCCGATGGCGTGCGAGAACTTCACCACTTCGCGGGTGACGGCGACGTTGTAGTCGTAGGAGGAAGGCGTCTTGCCGTCTTCCAGCAGCGAGCCGTCCATCATCACGCTGGAGAAGCCGGAGCGGATCGCGCCCATGCAGATCGCCGGCGACTGGCCGTGGTCCTGGTGCATGACGATGGGGATGTTCGGATAAGCCTCGACGGCGGCGTCGATGAGGTGGCGAAGGAAGGCTTCGCCGGCGTATTTACGCGCGCCGGCCGAGGCCTGCATGATCACCGGACTGTCGCATTCGGCCGCCGCTTCCATGATGGCCTGGACCTGTTCGAGGTTGTTCACGTTGAAGGCGGGCAGGCCGTAACTGTGTTCGGCCGCGTGGTCGAGCAGCTGGCGCATGGAAACGAGGGGCATGGGTTTCTCCGGGAGGGGGCGCCGGTGACCGGCGGTTCGATGTTCGAAAGTCGTTATTTTATCCTGTCGCGCGGTGCATGCGTCATGCCGGCGCGACAGGTATGGGGCAGGCGGCCGGGCTTCAGAGGCGGTCGTCCAGGGTGCCCGGGCGGTGGTGTTCGCCCACGCGCACGATCTTGAGCGTGTTGGTGCCGCCCGAGGCACCGATCGGCTCGCCGATGGTGAGCACGATGAGGTCGCCGTAGTCGACTACGCCCTGCTCGAGCAGGACCTGTTCGGCCTCCCACAGCAGTACGTCGCGGTCCTGGTGGGTCTGGCTCATCAGCAACGGGTGCACCTCGCGGTACAGCGTCATCAGATTGCGCGCCGTCACCTCCGGGGTGAGGGCATAGATCGGCACGCCGGCATTGAGCCGGCTCATCCACAGTGCGGTCGACCCGGTCTGGGTGAGCGAGGCGATGGCCTTGACCTTGAGGTGGTAGGCGGTCCAGATTGCCGCCATCGCGATCGACTGGTCGATGCGGGAGAACACGCGGTTGAGCATCTCGCGGTCCAGTCCGATCTCGGACGACTTCTCGGCCTCCAGGCAGACCCGGCTCATCGCCTCGATGACTTCCACCGGGTACTTGCCGGCGGCGGTCTCGGCCGACAGCATCACCGCGTCGGTGCCGTCGAGCACCGCGTTGGCGACATCGGACACCTCGGCGCGCGTCGGCACCGGGCTGGTGATCATCGATTCCATCATCTGCGTGGCGGTGATGGTGAGCTTGTTGCGGTCTCGCGCGGCGCGGATCATCTTCTTCTGCAGGGCAGGCACGGCGGCGTCGCCGACCTCGACTGCGAGGTCGCCGCGCGCCACCATGATGCCGTCGGAGGCGCCTAGGATCTCCTCCAGGTTGGCGACGGCCTCGGTGCGCTCGATCTTGGCGATCAGCACCGCGCTGCTGCCGGCGGCGCGCAGCAGCTGGCGGGCCATGTACATGTCGGCCGCGCTCTTGGGGAAGGACACGGCGACAAAGTCCACGCCGATCTGCGCTGCGGTGCGGATGTCATCCATGTCCTTGGCGGTGAGCGCGGGGGCGGTGAGCCCGCCGCCCTGACGGTTGATGCCCTTGTTGTTCGACAGCTCGCCGCCCACCTTCACCGTGGTGTGGATCTCGTGGCCGAGCACGCGCTGCACGGTGAGCTTGAGGCGGCCGTCGTCGAGCAGCAGCACGTCGCCCGGCTTGACGTCCTTGGGCAGGTCCTTGTAGTCGAGTCCGACACGCTCGCCGCTGCCGAGCTCGCAGCGCGCGTCGAGAATGAAGGGTTGGTCCTTGGTGAGTGTGATCCGGCCGTCTGCGAACTTGCCGACGCGGATCTTGGGACCTTGCAGGTCGGCGAGGATGCCGACCGGGCGACCGGCGAGTGCCGAGGCCTCGCGGATTGCCTCGGCGCGCGCGACGTGGTCCTCGGCCTTGCCGTGGGAAAAGTTCATGCGCACCACATCGACGCCGGCCTGGACCATGCGTTGCAGGACGTGGGGGTCTGATGAGGCGGGGCCGAGGGTGGCGACGATCTTGGTGTGGCGGGACATGTAGGACTCCAGCGAGGCGGGGTACGTGATGGCTGGGGGGCGGCAGGCCTGAAAGCGCTTGTCAGCCGGCATTCTAGCGCCGCACGAGAAAAAGGCCGTCGCGTGGGACGGCCTTTCGATGGCGCAGGCTGTGGCCTGGGTCAGGCTGCGAAGCGTTCTTCCAGCGCCGCGATCGCGGGCAGCGTCTTGCCCTCGAGGAATTCGAGGAAGGCGCCGCCGCCGGTGGAGATGTAGCCGACGTCCTGGGCGATGTCGAACTTGGCGATGGCCGCCAGGGTGTCGCCGCCGCCGGCGATCGAGAAGGCTTCGGAGTGGGCGATGGCCGAGGCCATCATCTTGGTGCCGCCGGCGAACTGCGGGTGCTCGAAGACGCCGACCGGGCCGTTCCAGACGATGGTGCCGGCGTGGGCGATGATGTCCGCCAGGCGCGCCGAACTCTTCGGGCCGAAGTCGAGGATGCGGTCGTGGGGGCCGACTTCGTCCACCGAAATGCGGTTGGCACGGGCGAGCGCCGAGACCTCGTCGGCCACGACCACGTCCACAGGCAGCGGCACTTCGGCGCCGCGTGCCTTCATGATGTCCATCACCTGCTGCGCCTCGCGCACCATCTCGGGTTCGGCGAGCGACTCGCCGATGCGCTTGCCGGCGGCGAGCAGGAAGGTGTTGGCGATACCGCCACCGACGATGAGCTGGTCGACCTTGTCGGCCAGCGTGCGCAGGATGGTGAGCTTGGTCGACACCTTGGCTCCGCCGACGATCGCCACCAGCGGGCGGGCCGGGTTGTGCAGCGCCTTGGACAGCGCGTCGATCTCGGCGCCCATCAGGATGCCCGCGCAGGCGACCGGGGCGAAGCGGGCGATGCCGTGGGTGGTGGCTTCGGCGCGGTGAGCGGTGCCAAAGGCGTCATTGACGTAGATGTCGCACAGCGCGGCCATCTTCCTGGCGAGCTCTTCGTTGTCCTTCTTCTCGCCCTTGTTGCAGCGGCAGTTCTCGAGCAGCACGACCTCGCCCGGCTTGACTTCGAAGCCGCCGTCGACCCAGCCCTGGATCAGCCGTACCGGCTTGTCGAGGAGCTGGCCCAGGCGTACGGCGACCGGCATCAGTGAGTCTTCGGCGCGCAGTTCGCCTTCGGTGGGGCGGCCGAGGTGGGAGGTGACCATCACTGCAGCGCCGTGCTCGAGGCAGTAGCGAATGGAGGGAATGGAGGCGCGGATGCGGGTGTCCTCGGTGATGTTGCCGGCTTCGTCCTGCGGCACGTTGAGGTCGGCACGGATGAACACCTTCTTGCCGCTGACGTCGAGTTCGGTGAGTTTCTTGACTTGCATGGTCGTATCAGGCTCGTGAAAACGCCCTGCAGGGCAGGGCGTTGGGGTTGTGCTATCGGTGGCCGGCTTACTTGGCGTTGTAGAAGGCGCGCGCGGCGTCGAGCATGCGGCAGGAGTAGCCCCACTCGTTGTCGTACCAGGCCAGCACCTTGACCAGCACCGAGCCGTCCTCGCCCTTGATGACGCGGGTCTGGGTGGCATCGAAGGTGGACGAGACGGTGGTGTGGTTGAAGTCCGACGATACCAGCGGCTCGTTGTTCACCGCCAGGATGCCCTTGAGCGGGCCGTTGGCGGCGGTGGTCATCAGTGCGTTGATCTCTTCCTTGGTGGTGGCGCGCTCGGCGGTGAAGGTGAGGTCGACCAGCGACACGTTGATGGTGGGCACGCGCAGCGCGAAGCCATCGACCTTGCCGACGAGCTGCGGCAGCACCAGGCCAACGGCCTTGGCGGCACCGGTCTTGGTCGGGATGATGTTGGCGGCGGCGGCGCGGGCGCGGCGCAGGTCCTTGTGGCGCACGTCCACGGTGACCTGGTCGTTGGTGTAGGCGTGGATGGTGGTCATCAGGCCCTGCTTGATGCCGACGCTGTCGGCCAGGATCTTGGCAACCGGGGCCAGGCAGTTGGTGGTGCACGAGGCGTTGGAGACGACCGTCATGTCGCCGCGCAGCACTTCTTCGTTCACGCCCATGACGATGGTGGTGTCCACGTCATCGCCGCCCGGGGCGGAAATCAGCACGCGCTTGGCACCCATGTCGAGCAGGGCCTGGGCCTTGGCCTTGGTGGTGTAGGCGCCGGTGCATTCGAGCAGCACGTCAACGCCGTGGCTGCCCCAGTTGACGCCCTTCGGGTCCTTGGTGGAGTAGAAGGGGATCTTCTTGCCATCGATGATGATGCAGTTCTCGCCTTCGGTCTCGACCGAGGTGGCGAAGCGGCCATGCGTGGTGTCGTACTTGAGCAGGTGGGCGTTGGTGGCCAGATCGCCTGAGGCGTTGATGGCGACCACTTCGAATTCGTTCTGCAGGCCCTGCTCGTAGATGGCGCGCAGCGTGCAGCGACCGATACGACCGAAACCGTTGATGGCGACCTTGATGCTCATCGATGCTTCTCCCTGGAATGAAGGTAAGAGTGGAAAACCGGGTGTATGTCCTTGTTGATGCGCTGCCGGCCCGCGCCGGTCCGTGCCTTGATGTGCAGCGGGAGCGGTCCGTTTCCGGAGCCGCTCCCGCGCCAGGCCTTCTTCAGAGCACCGCTTTCACTGCCTGCACGACCGCATCCGCGGTGATGCCGAAATACTTGAACAGCTCGCCGGCGGGTGCCGATTCGCCGAAGCGGTCGATACCGATGACACGACCTTCGAGGCCGACGTACTTGTACCAGCCGTCGGTGCTGCCGGCCTCGACCGCGACGCGCGGCAGGCCGGCGGGCAGCACGCTGGCCTTGTAGGCGGCATCCTGACGGTCGAAGACGTTGGTCGAGGGCATGGACACCACGCGCACCGCGACGCCTTGTTCGGCCAGGGCCTGCTGCGCAGCGATGGCGAGGGCGACTTCGGAGCCGGTGGCGAGGATCACCGCCTGCGGCTTGCCACCCTCAGCTTCCGACAGGACGTAGCCGCCCTTGCGGATTGCGGCGACCTGTTCCGCCGTACGCGCCTGGAAGGGCAGGTTCTGGCGCGAGAAGCACATGCTGGTCGGGCCATCCTTGCGTTCGATCGCGCTCGCCCAGGCCACTGCCGATTCGGTGGTGTCGCAGGGGCGCCATACGTCCATGTTGGGGATCAGGCGCAGGGTGGCGGTCTGCTCCACCGGCTGGTGAGTGGGGCCGTCCTCGCCGAGGCCGATCGAGTCGTGGGTGAACACGAAGATCTGGCGCACCTTCATCAGCGCGGCCATGCGCAAGGCGTTGCGCGCGTACTCGCTGAACATCAGGAAGGTGGCGGTGTAGGGGATCAGGCCGCCGTGCAGCGCGACGCCGTTGGCGATTGCCGCCATGCCGAACTCACGCACGCCGTAATACACGTAGTTGCCGCCGCTGGCCCTGCTGACACCCTTGGCGCCAGACCACAGCGTGAGGTTGGAGCCAGCGAGGTCGGCCGAGCCGCCGAGCAGTTCGGGCAGCTTGGGGGCGTAGGCTTCGATGCTGTTCTGGCTGGCCTTGCGGGTGGCGATGGTCTCGGCCTTGTCGACAACCTTGGCGAGCACCGCTGCGACGTGGCTGTCCCAGTCGGCGGGCAGCTCGCCGGCCATGCGGCGCTCGAACTCGGCGGCGAGTTCGGGGTGGGCTGCACGGTAGGCGGCAAAGCTGGCATTCCACTGCGCTTCGAGCGAGGCGCCCTTGGTGCGCGCGTCCCAGGCAGCGTAGACGTCGGCCGGGATGTGGAAGGGGGGATGGTTCCAGCCGATGTGGGCACGCGCGGCCTCGATCTCGGCGGCGCCGAGCGGGGCGCCGTGCACATCATGGCTGTCCTGCTTGTTGGGAGCGCCGGCGCCGATGATGGTCTTGCAACAGATCAGCGTGGGCTGGGCAGTGTTGGCCTTGGCCTGCTGGATGGCGGCTTCGATGGCGACCGGGTCGTGGCCCTGAACGTCGCGGATGACCTGCCAGCCGTAGGCTTCGAAGCGCTTCGGGGTATCGTCGGTGAACCAGCCCTCGACGTGGCCGTCGATGGAGATGTTGTTGTCGTCGTAGAAGGCGATGAGCTTGCCCAGGCCCCAGGTGCCGGCGAGCGAGCAGGCCTCGTGCGAAATGCCTTCCATCAGGCAGCCGTCGCCCAGGAATACATAGGTGTTGTGATTGACGACCTCATGGCCAGGCCGATTGAACTCGGCGGCGAGGATCTTCTCGGCGAGTGCCATGCCGACGGCGTTGGTGATGCCCTGGCCGAGCGGGCCGGTGGTGGTCTCGACGCCGGGGGCGTAGCCGTATTCCGGGTGGCCCGGGGTCTTGCTGTGCAGCTGGCGGAAGCGCTTGAGCTCCTCGATCGGCAGATCGTAGCCGGTGAGGTGGAGCAGCGCGTAGATCAGCATCGAACCGTGGCCGTTCGACAGCACGAAGCGGTCGCGGTCGGCCCACTTGGGGTTGGCCGGGTTGTGGCGCAGATGGTGGCGCCACAGCACCTCGGCGATCTCGGCCATGCCCATCGGCGCGCCCGGATGGCCGGAGTTGGCCTGTTGCACGGCATCCATCGCCAGCGCGCGGATGGCGCCGGTAAGCGGGTTGAAAACCGGGGGCTTGACGTTTCTGGACTGCGACATGGTTGCCTCGACGCCGCCGGGGCGGCTGGAAAAAACCAGAATTATCGCTGAAACCTCGGCATTTTTGGAAATTCAGGAACCACGGCCCCGCAATTGTGCGCGCTGGCGCCAACTGCGGGGGGATATGTCGAAGGAATGCTAGAGACGGAAGCGCCCCACCAGCTTGCCGAGGCGTTCGGCAGTCTGTCCGAGTTCGTCGATGGTGTTCGAGGCGTCCTGAATGGCTTCATCGGTGGTTTGCACCATGAGCGAGGCCTCCTCGATCGACTGTGCCAGCTGTGTGGCGGCGGCGCTTTGCTCCTGGGTGGCTTCGGCGATCTCCCTGACACGCCCTGCCGCCTGGTCCATCTGTGTCTCGATCGATCCGATCTCGCCGGCGACTTCGTGCGCTTTGACCATCCCCAGGTCGACGGCCTTGCGAGCCTGCTTCATGCCGTCGACCGCCGCCTGTGTTTCGTTGCGGATGGACTCGATGGTGGCACGAATCTCCAGCGTGGCTGAGCCGGTGCGTTCGGCCAGCTTGCGCACCTCGTCGGCGACCACGGCGAAGCCACGACCCTGTTCGCCTGCCCGGGCGGCCTCGATGGCCGCATTGAGCGCCAGCAGATTGGTCTGGTCGGCGATGTCGCGGATGACCTGGGCGACCCCGGCAATCTGCTCCGAGCGCTGCTCCAGCCCGCTGAGCGAGGCGGCAAGTCCTTCCATTGTGGAGCCAATGCCTTGCATCTGCTGTTCCATGGCGCCCACCGCCGCTGCGCTGCGACGCGACACTGCGCTTGTATGGAGCATGGTTTCGTCCGCTTCGCGGGCGTGTTCGGCGATATGTCCGATGGAGACGGTGACTTGCTCGACGGTGGCAGCGTTGCTGCTGGAGGTGCCTGCCAGGGTGCGCGAGCTGCTCGCGACCTGCTGGGTTGCCTGGGTGACTGTGCGCAGGCCGTGCTCCAGGGTCGTGCTCTGGTCGCGAACCTCGACGAACATGCGCTGCAGCGTGCTCAGGAAGGCGTTGACGCTGCCAGCGACACGCCCGAGTTCGTCGTTGCTGCGAATGTCCAGGCGACGGGTGAGGTCGCCCTCGCCACCTGCGAGCTCTTCCATCGCCCCTGCGAGTTGGTTGAGCGGGCGCGTCAGTGCGGTCAACAGGGTAAAGATGACGCCGGCAGTCAGCGCCAGGCTGAGCAGGCCGAGCATGATTGCGGTGCGCAGCAGTTGATCCGCCGATGCGGTGATGACCTGTTGGGGTACCGATACGATCGCTCCCCATGCGCGCTCGGCGCCCTTGATGTCGATGCGTTCGAGGAAGTGGCTGATGCCGGCGTCGTCCAGCCAACGGTACTCTTCCCCACGGGCCAGGGCATTGAGCGCCGCAGCCGGCAGCGTGCTTGCCATCTTGCCGACCGCACTGCGGTCGGGGCCATAGACTATGGTCCCCGACTGGCTGAGGACGGTGACATGGCCTACGCCGAAAGGCTTGATGCCGCCAAGCCATTGACCCATCGCATCGAGTGCGATGTCCGCGCCGGCGATGCCGTGGAAGCGGCCCCCGACCATGATGGGGTGCACCAGCGAGGCGATGAGCATCTTGCGACCCCCCACCTCGTATTCGTACGGGTCGGATACAAACGCTTGGCCGGTGCGCTTGGGGGTCTGGTAATAGTCACCGGCGCCTGCCTGGTCGTAGTCGACCAGCGGCTCCACTGCGAGGCTGCCGTCGCCCCGGTTCCAGTAAGGCACCAGACGGCCGCTGGCATCGTGACCGGGGGTGTTGGCGAACTGTTCGTCATCACCGTCAAAGGCATCGGGTTCCCAGCCGGTGAACAGGCCAAGCAGGGCAGGATTGCCATCGAGCAGGCGGCGCAGGATGGCATTGACCGCATCGCGGTCGGTCGCGCCGTGGCTGCGCAGGCCTTCGAGCACATGGCGCAGGCCGAGTGCGGTGGTCATCGAATGGTCGAGGTGCTGCGATACGGTTTTGGCTGCGAGCTCGGCGGTGCGCTTGGCGCGAATGTCACCTTGCTCGAGCACGGCGTTGTAGCTCTGGTAGGACATCACGCCGATGGTGACGGTGAAACCTGTAGCCACCACTGCAAGCGTGGCGGTCAGCAGCTTTGCACGAAGGCTGGACAACATTCCGGGCATGGCTGGTCGATCCTTGTGAGTCGGGGTGGGGCAGCAGTCCCGCGGACGGCGCCGTTCATGCTGCTAACGGCGCGTCGGGGGCTGACTTGAGCGCTTTCATACCCACTGCCGGCGTCGTTCCATGAGCTTCCAGATCAGCGGCGTGAGGATCAGTTGCATGGCCAGGTCGAGCTTGCCGCCCGGAATCACGATGGTGTTGGCCCGGCTCATGAAGGCGTCGTGGATCATGCGCAGCAGGTAGGGGAAGTCGACGCCGCGCGGATCCTTGAAGCGGATCACCACCATGGATTCGTCCTGGGTCGGCACGTCGCGGGCGATGAAGGGGTTGGAGGTGTCGACGACCGGCACGCGCTGGAAGTTGATGTGGGTGCGGGCGAACTGCGGCACGATGTAATGCACGTAGTCGTGCATGCGGCGCAGGATGGTGTCCTGCACGGCCTCGGCGGTGTAGCCGCGCAGCTTGGTGTCGCGGTGCAGCTTCTGGATCCACTCCAGGTTGATCGTGGGCACGACGCCGATCAACAGGTCGACATGGCGCGCCACATCGGAACTGTCGGTGACGACTGCCCCATGCAGGCCCTCGTAGAACAGGCAGTCGGTGCCGACCGGCAGGTCTTCCCATTCGGTGAAGGTACCCATCGGCAGGTTCCAGCGCATCGACTGCGCCTCGTTGTGTATGTAGTAGCGGCGGCGACCGGTGGCGGCATCGCCGTATGAGCGGAACAGGCTCTCGAGGTCGGCAAGCAGGTTGGCTTCCGGGCCGAAGTGGCTGATGCCGCGCTGGCCTGCGCGTTCGGCGTCCTCGATGAGGGCTTTCATCTCGGCACGGGTGTAGCGGTGGAAGCTGTCGCCCTCGACGATTGCGGGGTTCACGTTCTCGCGATGGAAGATCGCCTCGAAGGTGTGCTTGACCGTGGTGGTGCCCGCGCCCGAAGAGCCGGTGACCGCGATGATGGGGTGCTTCATGGACATGGGGGGTCTCCGCCTACGGCCGACGGCTGTGGGGTGTTGCGGGCTTGGATGTATTCGCGGGTGCGTGCAGAGGAGCGGGGGCGCTCAGGAGCGTCCCTTCACCCACGCCGACCACTCGGTGAATAGCGAGGGCGTGACCGCTGCGATCACGCCGCGCTTGATGGCTGGACCGGCCATGAGCTCACCGCCGTCGAGCGCTTCGGCCTGGCCGCCGGCCTCGGCGAGGATGAGACGGCCAGCGGCGTAGTCCCACAGCATCTGTCCGCCGTGCAGATAGACATCGAGCCGGCCGGCGGCGACAAAGCACCATTCGAGTGCGCTGGAGCCGAAGTTGCGCTGCGAGTAGTAGGGCGGGCGCACCGCGAGTTCGTCGCCCAGGTGGTGGCTGATGCGCTTGAAGTCCACGCCGGCGACGGCGTCGCGCAGGCTGACGGCGCCGCTGCGCAGCGGCAGCTCGGCGCCGTTGAGGAAGGCGCCCGCACCGCGGGCGGCGTAGAAGGATTCGTCGGTGATCGGGTTGTACACGACACCGATCACCGGCTGGTGGTCGATCAGGTAGGCGATCGACACTGCGAACAGCGGGATGCCGTTGGCGAAGTTGGTGGTGCCGTCGATCGGGTCGATGCACCACAGGCCGCGAGCGCCCTCGTTCCACAGGTGGGCCTGCTCGGCCGCGGTCATTTCCTCACCGAGCACCGCGCCGGGCAGCAGCTTCGGCAGCTCCTCGCTGAAGCGGCGCTGGGACTCGACGTCGGCCTCGGTGAAGAGCGAGCCGTCCTCCTTGCGGTTGCGCGCGGACTTGAGATAACGGGGCAGGATTTCCTCGCGTGCCACCTCGCGCACCATCGATTCGAGGGCGCGGGCGCGGGACAGGCGTATGGCTGCAGTGGGCATGCGGAACTCCTTGCGCTCGGGGGAGCGATGCTCGGGCCTATAATTTTACGATGATTTCACGATTCCACTTTGATGGTCGCCTCCCGGACGGTGGCGAGGTCGCCCTGCCGGAGGCGCTGGCACACCACGCGGTGCGTGTTCTGCGGCTGCCGGACGGGGCTGGTCTGGTGCTTTTCGACGGCCATGGCGGCGAGGTCGAGGCCGAGCTGGTGGTGCGCGGCAAGGCCGCGTTCGCGCGTCTCGGGGCGCGGCGCGACATCGAGCGCGAGTCGCCGCTGCAGGTGGTGCTGGTGCAGGCCCTGGCCACGGGCGACAAGATGGACTGGGTGGTGCAGAAGGCGGTCGAGCTTGGCGTCGCCGCTGTCCAGCCGGTGCAGGCTGAGCGCTCGGTGTTGCGCCTGGCCGGCGAGCGCGCGGACAAGCGGCTGGTGCATTGGCAGCAGGTCGCGGTGTCGGCCTGCGAGCAGTGCGGTCGCAACCGCATTCCCCAGTTGCGGCCGATGCAGCCGGTGCTGCAATGGCTCGCCGCGAACAGGGCGGCGACCAACTTCGTGCTGGCCCCGGGTGGGCGGGTGGGGCTTGCGCAAGAGCCGCCGCCCGCTGGGCCGGTTCACCTGCTTGTCGGTCCCGAGGGGGGGTGGAGCGAGGGCGAACTGGCTGCTTTCGATGCTGCTGGCTGCCGGCGCATCGTGCTC
Organism: Thauera mechernichensis; assembly: GCF_029588855.1. Lineage (NCBI taxonomy): Bacteria > Pseudomonadati > Pseudomonadota > Betaproteobacteria > Rhodocyclales > Zoogloeaceae > Thauera > Thauera mechernichensis. Next base: position 56,872 of record NZ_JARQZE010000018.1, read on the forward strand.
GGCCCCCGCGTACTGCGCACCGAGACCGCAGGTCTGGCGGCGCTGGCGGTGCTGCAGGCGCGCTGGGGCGACTACTGAACGGATCGGCAGGTCCGCATAGCGCCCGCGGCGCGACAACGAAGATCGAAGGGGGAGGGGAATGTTCGAATCCGCAGAGCTTGGCCACAGCACCGACAAGGACACCTACCGCCAGGCGGTGCCGGCATTGCGTGCAGAGTTGCTCGATGCGCAGCTGGACCTGCTCGAACTCAGGCAGTTCGCCGTCGTCGTCCTCGTCAATGGCGTCGACAAGGCCGGCAAGGGTGAGACGGTGAACCTGCTCAACGAGTGGATGGATCCGCGCCACATCCAGACCTGGGCGTTTGACGCGCCGAGCGCGGAGGAGTCGGAGCGACCCTACATGTGGCGCTTCTGGCGGGCGCTGCCGCCGCGCGGAAAGATCGCCGTCATGTTCGGCAACTGGTATACCCAGCCCATCTTCGAGCGCGTCGACCGGACCTCGAAGAAGGCCGAGCTCGACAAGCGCCTCGACGACATCCGCCGTTTCGAGTCGATGCTCGCGCAAGAGGGCGTGCTGCTGATCAAGTTCTGGTTCCATCTGCCGCGGGACGCACAGAAGGCGCGCCTGAAGGCGCTCGAGAAGGATCCGCGCACGCGCTGGCGGGTGACCGAGCGCGACTGGCGCTACTACAACCTCTACGAACGCTACCGGGAGGTGGCGGGGCATGTGTTGCGGACGACGAGCACGGCTGCGGCGCCCTGGCTGATCGTGGATGGCTCGGACGCCAACTACCGAGCCCTGTTCGTCGGCCGCACGCTGTTGTCGGCGCTGCGCCGTCGGCTCGATGCCGCATCCCAGCACTGGACGCCCCGGCTGTCGGTCGCGCCGCTGCCGCCGCGCGTCGATGGGCTCAATGTGCTCGACGCGCTCGTGCGCCAGGACATGAAACGCAAGGACTACGACGACCAGCTCGAGCGCCTGCAGGGGCGACTTGCCCTGCTGTCGCGCTCGCCGGCGTTTCGCACGCGCGCGCTGGTGCTGGTGTTCGAAGGCATGGATGCGGCGGGCAAGGGCGGCGCGATCCGCCGCGTGGTCGGCGCGCTCGATGCGCGCCAGTACCGCGTCATCCCGGTCGCGGCGCCGACCGACGAGGAAAGCGCCCAGCCCTACTTGTGGCGCTTCTGGCGCCACCTGCCGCGGCGCGGCAAGGTGGTCGTATTCGACCGCTCCTGGTATGGCCGTGTGCTGGTCGAGCGCGTCGAGGGCTTCTGTTCCGAGGCCGACTGGATGCGTGCCTACGCCGAGATCAACGACTTCGAGGACGAACTGGCGAGTGCCGGCGCGGTTGTCGTCAAGTTCTGGCTTGCGATCAGCAAGGACGAGCAACTCGCCCGCTTCAAGGAGCGTGAATCCGAGCCGCACAAGCACTTCAAGATCACCGAGGAGGACTGGCGCAACCGCGACAAGTGGGACGAGTACAGCCGTGCGGTGTGCGACATGGTCGATCGCACCAGTACCGAGTACGCGCCGTGGACCCTGGTCGAGGCTGACGACAAGCATTTCGCCCGCATCAAGGTGCTGCGCACGATCTGCGAACGCCTCGAGGCAGCACTCGGCTGAGGCTGCGGCGCGGGAGCGCTCACTTGCCGTGCAGCGCCTTGACCACCCGCCGCAGCGCGCTCTCCTCGGGGTGGGGCTGGACCAGGAAGCCGAGGCCGTGCATCAGGCGCAGCATCTTCGGGTTGTTGCCGAGCACGTCGCCGAAGATGCTGCGATAGCCCTTGGCGCGGGCGACTTCGATGAGCGCCCCCATGAGTCGGCGGCCGAGGCCGAAGCGCTGCCAGCCGTCGGCGACGACGAGGGCGAACTCGACCGACTCGCCATCGGCAGCGAGCGCATAGCGCGCGCTGCCGATCATCTGCTCGGTACCCGCGTCGTCGGGCGTCGTGGCGATCAGTGCCATCTCGCGGTCGTAGTCGATCTGCGTGAAGCGCGCGATCATCGCCGGGCTGAGTTCGTCCAGCTCCTCCATGAAGCGCATGTAGCGGGTCTCGGCGCTCAGGCCGTTGAAGAAGGCCAGCAGCAGCCCGGCGTCTTCCGGGCGTATCGGGCGGGTGCGCACGGCGCGGCCGTCGCCGACCTTCCAGTCCTGGACGAGGTGCAGCGGATAGGGATGGATCGCCATGTGGGCATAGCGGTCGCTGCCGGCAGGCAGGCCCTGGTCGATGACGACGCGCGCGTCCGCCGCCACTGCACCCTCAGCGTCGATGATGAGCGGGCCGATCTCCAGTTCGCGCACCCAGGGCAATTCGCACACCAGGTCGGACACCGATACCAGCACCTGCTCGACGGCGGCGCGGTTGAGCGTGCCCGCAGGGCTGCGGGGGCCGCGCGGCGCAGTCGGCATGGCCGTGTCGATGAGGTCGCGCGCCAGCACCGGGTTGAGCGGCGGCAGCGCAAAGGTGCGTGGCGCCGAGGCGTCCTCTGGCCCGAGACTGATCACCGGGCCGAAGATGGCGTCGCGCACGACCTGGATGCTGAACTCGCGGGCGCGCGGCCGGTACAGGTAGGGCTCGATCGCTACGCCAGTGATGTGCGCCTCGGGGTGGCGCAGGCGGACCGCATCGACGATGTCGTGGTAGGCGCTCCACACCGATTCGGCGGTGTTGATGTTGAGGCGTACGCCGCCCGACTCCGACTTGCTGGCAAGCTCGGCAGCGTCGACCTTCATCGCCACCGGGAAGCCGACCTGCTCGGCGACGAACAGGGCCTGCGTGGCATCGTGGGCAACCGTGGTGGGCGTGACCGCGATGCCGTAGCTGCGTAGCAGGGCCTTGGACTCCATCGCCGACAGGGTGTGGCGGCGCTGGTTGAGCAAGGTTTCGATCAGCACGCGTGCCCCGCCGCTGCGACGGTAGGCCGCCGCGCCGCCGCCCGCGGTCTGCAGCAGCAGTGTCTGGCTGTGATGGAAGCGGGAGATGTCGTGGAGCAATTCGACCGCGGCCTCGGGGGCGCTGAATACGGGGATGCCGGCCTGTTCGAGCAGGCTGCGCGCCTCGGCCACCTGGCCGCCGCCCATCCAGCAGCAGCACAGCTTGAGCCGGAGCTGCGCCGAGAGGTCGATGATCTCCTGGGCGACTTCGACCGGCTCCACGAGGGCATGCGGCGACAGGATTACCAGCAGGTTGGTCACTGCGGCGTCCTCGGCGAGTGCCAGGATGGCGTCGCGATAGCGTTGCGGACTCGCGTCGCCGCCGAGGTCGAGCGGGTTGTGGCTGCGGCGCTCGCGTCCGCCCAGGCGCTCGAGTGCCGCGATGGTGGGCGAGCCGAGATTGACCAGGGTGGTGCCGAGGTCCTTGGCGCGGTCGGCAGCGAGGTCGGCCGGGCCGCTGCCGTTGGAGACGATGGCGAGGCTGTCCTCGCGCGGACGGAAGCCGCAGGAGAGCGCCTTGGTGGCGAAGAACAATTGGTCGAGATTGTTGACCCGCACCACCCCCGCACGGCGCATGGCCGCGTCGAAAACCACGTCGGCGAGTCCACCGTGTGCAGCTGCGGTCGTGTCGTTCTCGTCCGCGCCGTGACGGCCCGCCTTGAGCACGATGATCGGCTTGATGCGTGCCGCCGAGCGCAGTGCGCTCATGAAGTGGCGGGCATTACGGATGTGGTCGACGTAGAGCAGGATGTAGCGCGTCTGCGGGTCGTGGGTCAGGTATTCGAGGATCTCGCCGAAATCGATGTCCACGGTGCCGCCGAGCGAGATCACCGACGAGAAGCCCACGCCCTGTGTGGAGGCCCAGTCCAGCACGACCGAGCACAGTGCGCCCGACTGCGACACCAGGGCGATTTCGCCCGGCTTGACCGCGATGCGGGTGAGCGCGGCGTTGAGCCCGCTGCCCGGGCGGGCGATACCCAGGCTGCCGGGGCCGAGCAGGCGCAAGCCGCTTTCACGCGCGGTCTCGATGATGCGGCGCTCGAGTGTGCGCCCGGTGGCGCCGACGATGATGGCATTGCGCACACCGCTGCGCCCGCACTGGGCAGTGACGTTGTGCAGCATGCGCGCGGGCGTGGCAATGATGGCGAGGTCGACCGGGCGGCCGATGTCCTCGATCGAGCGATGGCAGGGGTGGTCCTGGATGCGCTCGTACTTCGGGTTCACCGCGTGCAGCGTGCCGCGGTAGCCGCCCTCGACCAGGTTGCGGAAGATGATGCGGCCGACCGAGCCGGGTGAGTCCGAAGCGCCGATGACGGCGATCGACGCCGGTTCGAAGGCGGTGCTCAGGGCGTGGTGGCTGGACATGGCGGTGGGCGCAGAGGTGGCTAGGGCTTAAGTGATACCAGATAAATTGATTTTCTTTGTTGATGTGTATCAGTAAGCGTCCGCTGGCGCCTCGCCTCGAAAACGCCAACGGCCGTCGAGACGGCCGTTGCAAGGGTACGGATGCGGGCAGGGCAGTTGCCGCGATCGCCTTCAACCCCTCGCGGCTCGCGCCGCGTCCACTGGGGCGATGCGCGCCGCGGGCCTTCTGCCGCCCCGCGCGCTCAGCGTTCGTCGAAGCTGATCTTGAGCCGCTTGGTCGTCGCCCGTGCCTGACAGCTGAGCACGAAGCCCTGGGCCACTTCGGCCGCCTCGAGGGTGAAGTTCTTGTCCATCACCACCTCGCCCTCCTGCACCTTGGCACGGCAGGTGCAGCACACGCCCGCCTTGCACGAGAACGGCAGGTCTAGGCCGGCGTTGAGCGCGGCGTCGAGCAGGTGGTCGTCCGGGCCGATGGCGATCTCGTGTTCCTTGCCGTCGAGCACCAGGGTCATGGTGATGTCCTTGGTTGCGGCGGCGGCGGCTTCGGCGCTGCTCGATGCGCCGACGGGCTGGGCGCCGGCGGGCAGGTTGACGGTGAAGCGCTCGGTGCGGATACGGTCCGCCGGCACGCCGGCCTCGACCAGAGCCGATTCGGTGGCCGTGATCATCTCATCGGGGCCGCAGATGAAGACTTCGTCCATGCTGCCCACGGGGAGCAGGGCGCCGATGATGGCGCGCACCTTGTCACCGTCGATGCGGCCTTGCAGCAGGTCGACCTCCTGGGCCTGACGCGATAGCACATGGATCATCGTCAAGCGGTCACGGTAGCGGTCCTTGAGGTCCTGCAGCTCCTCGTTGAACATCACCGTGGACATGCGGCGGTTGCCGTAGATGAGCGTGAACTTGGCGTCCGGCTGCTCCTCGAGCGTGGTCGCGGCGATCGACAGGATCGGGGTGATGCCCGAGCCGGCGGCAAAGCCTACGCGGTGCAGTGCGCGCTTCTTCCTGACCACGAAGCGTCCATCGGGCGGCATTACCTGAAGGGTGTCGCCGGCCTTGATCGCACGCGTGGCCCAGTTCGAGAACAGGCCGCCCTCGACCGGGCGGATGCCGATCTCGAGTTCGCCATCGCGGGCCAGGCGGCTGCGCGGGCTGCTGATCGAGTAGTTGCGGCGTATGTCCTGGCCGTCGATGGTGGCGCGCAGGGTGAGGAACTGGCCCGGCTCGAAGGTGAAGCGTTCGCGCTCGGCAGGCGGGATGTCGAACGTGATTGCCACCGCGCCGGCGGCCTCTGGGCTCACGCGCTTGACGGCGAGTTCTTGGAAACGGAGTGCTGACATGGCGTTTGGGCTCCGGCTTTAATAGGGTTTGAAGTAGTCGAAGGGCTCCTGGCAGTCGAGGCACTTGTACAGTGCCTTGCACGCCGTCGACCCGTACTGGGAGGTGACCGTGGTGTGGATGGAGCCGCAGCGCGGGCAGGCTACGGGCTCGGCCTGCACGCGGCGCACGAAGTGCACCACGCTGACGTCGCCGCCGCTGCCGCAGGTGCGGTGGGGCGGGGCGATGCCGTAGACGCGCAGCTTTTCCTTGGCCTCGTCGCTCATCCAATCGGTCGTCCAGACCGGCGCGAGCTGGGTGATCACCCGCGCTGCGATGCCGGCCTGGTCCAGGCTTGCGCGCACGTCGTCCTCGATCTGGCCCATGGCCGGGCAGCCGCTGTAGGTCGGCGTGATGACCACCTCGATGCCCGCGTCGGTCTCGCGCACCTCGCGCAGGATGCCCAGCTCGCGCAGGGTCACCACCGGGATCTCGGGATCGGTGAGGTGCTCGAGGGTGGCCCAGACTTTTTCGATCGTGCTGCTCATGGCTTGCCGCCTTACCAGGTTGCGCCGGGGTGGGCGCGCGCCAGGCCCTGCATCTCGCCCAGCAGGTAGCTCAGGTGCTCGGAGTGGCGGCCGTGCTTGCCCTCGGGGATGTAACCGCGCACCTCGGGTCGCTTCAGCGTGGCCTCGGCGAGGGTGTCGGCGATGATGGCGTCCCAGGCGGCACGCAGGGTGCGCACGTCGACTGCGGCACCGGAGGCGATGGCGGCGTCTTCCACTGCGCTCGGCGTCCAGAACTCCTCGGTGTAGCGGAACAGGTGGTCGAGGGCAGCCTGGGCACGGGCATGCGACTCTTCGGTGCCGTCGCCGAACTTCACCAGCCAGTCGGCGGCGTGGTGCAGGTGGTAGCGTGCCTCCTTGAGCGACTTGGCGGCGATGGCGGCGAGGTCGCTGTCGGGCGACTTCTGCAGCGCATCCCACACCAGCACCATCAGCGCGCTGTAGAGGAAGTTGCGCACGATGGTGGTGGCGTAGTCGCGGTCTGCGGCCGCGTAGCCGACCAGGGCACCGTGGTTGGGCAGCTCGACCAGGGTGTAGTTGAGGAAGTCCTTGTCATCGCGGAAGTAGGCCAGGGCGTCCTCGGTGGCGCCGTTGCCCATGCGCGCCGCGGCGAGCTGGTAGAGCAGGCGGGCCTGGCCGATGAGGTCGAGGCTGACGTTGGCGAGCGCGAGGTCCTCTTCCAGGATGGGGCCGTGGCCACACCATTCGGCGTCGCGCTGGCCGAGCACCACGGCGTTGTCGGCCAGGTGCAGCAGGTATTCGACGGGTGCCTTGCTCATCACATGTGCCCCACTTCTTCAGGAATTTCGTAGAAGGTCGGGTGGCGGTAGATCTTGTCCGCAGCCGGGTCGAAGAGCTCGCCCTTGTCGTCCGGGTTGCTGGCGGTGATCGCGGCCGAAGGCACGACCCAGATGCTCACGCCCTCCTGGCGGCGGGTGTAGACGTCGCGCGCCATGTGCAGGGCCTGGGCAGCGTCGGCTGCGTGCAGGCTGCCACAGTGCTTGTGCTCGAGACCCTGCTTGCTGCGGACGAAGACTTCCCAGAGCGGCCAATCCTTGAGTGCGGGGGTGTTCATGCTGCCTCCTTTTGTGCGCGTTCTTGTTGCTTGCGTGCATGGGCCATGGCCGCGTCGCGGACCCACTGGCCGTCCTTGTGTGCCTTGACGCGGGTGGCCAGGCGTTCCTTGTTGCAGGGGCCGTTGCCCTCGACGGTGTTCCAGAATTCCTGCCAGTCGATCTGGCCGTAGTCGTAGTGGCCGCGCGCCTCGTTCCACTTGAGGTCGGGGTCGGGCAGGGTGACGCCCAGCACCTTGGCCTGCGGCACGGTGGCGTCGATGAACTTCTGGCGCAGGTCGTCGTTGCTGATGCGCTTGATGCCCCAGCGCATGCCCTGTGCGCTGTGCGCACTGTCGGCGTCGGGCGGCCCGAACATGGCCAGGCACTTCCACCAGTAGCGGTTGACTGCGTCCTGCACCATCTCGCGCTGTGCCTCGGTGCCCTTCATCATCACCAGCAGGGCCTCGTAGCCCTGGCGCTGGTGGAAGGACTCCTCCTTGCACACGCGGATCATGGCGCGCGAGTAGGGGCCGTAGGAGCAGCGGCAGAGCGGGATCTGGTTCATGATCGCGGCGCCGTCGACCAGCCAGCCGATGACGCCCACGTCGGCCCAGTTCAGGGTCGGATAGTTGAAGATCGAGCTGTACTTGGCACGGCCCGAGAGCAGGCCGTCGATCATTTCGTCGCGGCTGGTGCCAAGCGTTTCGGCGGCGGAGTAAAGGTAGAGGCCGTGGCCGCCCTCGTCCTGCACCTTGGCGATCAGGATCGCCTTGCGCTTGAGGCTGGGCGCGCGCGAGATCCAGTTGCCCTCGGGCAGCATGCCGACGACCTCGCTGTGGGCATGCTGACTGATCTGGCGCACCAGGGTCTTGCGGTAGGCGTCCGGCATCCAGTCCTGCGGCTCGATGCGGCCGTCGGCGTCGATGCGGGCCTCGAACGCGGCTTCCTGCTCGCTCTGCCCTGCGACGACGGCGAGCTTCTTCCCGGACTCATCCGGTATGTCCATTGCCTGGGTGTACATGTGTTTCCTCCTAGCAAACACCGCGCCGGAGAATGCCGGTGCGGAACGCGGGACGTGTGGCCCGCCCTTTCCTCAGTGGTCCGCTGCGCTCCGGGCGCGGCGGGGGTTCATGCCATCCATGCGGGCTGGCGCTTCTCGAAGAAGGCTGCGAAGCCCTCGCGCGCCTCTGCGGTGGCGCGCTGGCGGGCAATGCGGGTCGCGGTTTCCTCGCCGACCTCGGGGTCGATCGGACGCCCGTTGATCGCCGCGATCAGCTGTTTGGCTGCGAGCTGGGCCTGCGGGCCGCAGGCCAGCAGGGCCTGGACCAGGCGGTCCACGGCAGCGTCGAGTTCATCCACGGCAACGACCTCGCTGACCAGTCCCATTGCTTTGGCCTCCGCTGCACCGAAGCGTTCGGCGCTCTGGAAGTAGCGCAGCGCGTGGCGCGGGCCGATGGCGCGCAGTACGTACGGGCTGATGACCGCGGGGATGATGCCGAACTTGACCTCGGAGGTCGCAAAGCTGGCGTCGGCCGCGGCAATCGCCATGTCGCAGGCCGCGGTCAGGCCGGTGCCGCCGCCAAGTGCGGCACCCTGTACGCGGGCGATTGTCGGTTTCGACATGCTTGCCAGCGTATGCAGCATGGCGGCGAACTTGCGCGAATCGGCGAGGTTGTCGGCTTCGCTGCTGTCGGCGGCGCGGCGCATCCAGTTCAGGTCTGCACCCGCCGAGAAGTGCTTGCCACGGCCGGCGAGCACGACCACGCGCACGCCAGCGTCGGCGTCGAGCGCCGCGCAGGCAGCGGCGAGTTCGGCGATGAGCTGCTCGTCGAAGGCGTTGAATACCTCAGGGCGATCCATCCAGACGGTGGCGACGGCGCCGCAGCGTTCTATGGCAAGAGTGTCGTAGGTCATAGCCATGTCCTGTGCTTCAGACGCGCTCGATGATCATCGCGATCCCCTGGCCGACACCGATGCACATGGTGCACAGCGCGTAACGGCCATTGCGGCGCTTCAGCTCGTAGGCCGCGGTGGTGACCAGGCGCGCGCCGCTCATGCCGAGCGGGTGGCCCATGGCGATCGCGCCGCCGTTGGGGTTCACGCGCGCCTCGTCATCGGCGAGGCCGAGGTCGCGGACCACGGCGAGCGCCTGTGCGGCGAAGGCTTCGTTGAGTTCGATGACATCCATCTGGTCGAGGGTGAGGCCGGCCTTGGCCAGCACCTTGCGCACCGCGGGCGCCGGGCCGAAGCCCATGATGCGCGGCGGCACGCCGGCAGTGGCCATGGCGACGACGCGCGCGCGCGGGGTGAGGCCGTGCGCCGCGGCGGCGGCTTCGGAGGCCAGCAGCACTGCGCACGCGCCATCATTGACGCCCGAGGCGTTGCCGGCAGTGACGCTGAGTTCGGGACCGTTGACGCCCTTGAGCTTGGCCAGCATCTCGAGCGTGGTGTCGGGGCGCGGATGCTCATCGGTGTCGAACACGATCGGTTCGCCCTTCTTGCGCGGGATCTCTACCGGCACCAGCTCGTCCGCGAAACGGCCGGCGGCGTGGGCGGCGGCCCAGCGCTGTTGCGAGCGCAGCGCGAAGGCGTCCTGGTCGGCGCGCGAGATGTCGAACTCGGCGGCGACATTGTCCGCGGTCTGCGGCATCGAGTGCGTGTCGTACAGCTTCTTCATCATCGGGTTGATGAAGCGCCAGCCGATGGTGGTGTCGTAGATCGCGGCCTGGCGCGAGAACGCGCTTTCGGCCTTGCCCATCACGAAGGGCGCGCGCGACATGCTTTCGACGCCGCCAGCGATCATCAGCGCGGTCTCGCCCGACTTGATCGAGCGCGCGGCCAGGCCGATGGCGTCCATGCCGGAGCCGCACAGGCGGTTGACCGTGGTGCCGGGGACCTCGATCGGCAGCCCGGCGAGCAGGCCGGACATGCGTGCGACGTTGCGGTTGTCCTCGCCGGCCTGGTTGGCGCAGCCGTAGATGATGTCCTCCACTGCGGCCCAGTCGACCTGTGGGTTACGGGTCATCAGGGCCTTGAGCGGCACGGCACCGAGATCGTCGGCGCGCACGGCTGCGAGCGTGCCGCCGTAGCGGCCGATCGGGGTGCGAATGGCGTCGCAGATGAAGGCTTGGGGCGTTGAGGCTTGTGTCATCGTGCGCTCCTCAGAGCTGCTTCGGGCGCTGGTCGATGACGCGGCGGGCCTTGCCGGTCAGCGTGCGCGGAATGGTGTCGAACTCCATCACGCTCACCTTGGTGGTGATGCCGATGATGGTCTTGATGTGGGACTGCAGCTCGCGCGCGATCAGCTCGGTGTCGTTGCGGCTGAGCGCTCCCGACAACTCGCGCTGGACTTCGCAGCGCACCTCGACGTTGTCCATGTGACCGTCGCGGGTGAGCACGATCTGGTAGTTGCCGGACAGGCGCTTGTCGCGCAGGATCTGCTCCTCGATCTGGGTCGGGAACACGTTCACACCGCGCACGATCAGCATGTCGTCCGAGCGCCCGGTGATCTTGCCGATACGGCGGAACGACCGTGCAGTCGGCGGCAGCAGGCGGGTGAGGTCGCGGGTGCGGTAGCGGATGACCGGGAAGGCTTCCTTGGTGAGCGAGGTGAACACGAGCTCGCCTTCCTCGCCGTCGGGCAGCACCTCGCCGGTGTCGGGGTCGATGATCTCGGGGTAGAAATGATCTTCCCAGATCACCGGGCCGTCCTTGGTCTCGATGCACTCGCAGGCCACGCCCGGTCCCATGACTTCGGTGAGGCCGTAGATGTCGATGGCGTCGATGCCGAGCTTGCGCTCGATCTCGGCGCGCATGCCTTCACCCCAGGGCTCGGCGCCGAAGATGCCGACCTTGAGCGAGATCTCCTCGGGCTTGATGTTGAGGCGCTCGAACTCCTCTGCGATCACCAGCGAGTACGACGGCGTGACCATGATCGCGTCGGGGCGGAAATCGACGATCTGTTGCACCTGTTTCTCGGTCTGCCCGCCCGACATCGGCACCACGGTGCAGCCCAGGCGCTCGATGCCGTAGTGGGCGCCGAGGCCGCCCGTGAACATGCCGTAGCCATAGGCGTTGTGCACCATGTCGCCGGCGCGCACGCCGGCGGCGCGCAGCGAACGGGCGACGACGTCGGCCCAGTTGTCGAGGTCGTTGCGGGTATAGCCGACCACCACCGACTTGCCGGTGGTGCCGCTCGAGGCATGCAGGCGCAGTACCTTGTCGCGCGGCACGGCGAACAGGCCGAAGGGGTAGTTGTCGCGCAGGTCCGTCTTGGTCATGAACGGGAATCTGGCGAGGTCGGCGAGCGACTTGAGGTCGTCGGGGTGCACGCCCTTTTCTTCGCAGCGCGTGCGGTAGGCTGCGACGTTGTCGTAGGTGTGGCGCACCGACCACTGCAGGCGCTGCAGTTGCAGGGCGGAGATCTCGTCACGGCTGGCGGTCTCGATCGGGTCGAGTTCGCCGGGCTGGGGGCGCTTCACGGTCATGATGTTGTCCTCTCCTCTCTGTTCTTCGGGGGCCGCTCAGGCCTGTTCTGCTGCCAGGCCGGCGATGACCTCGCCGGCGATGCGGTAGCTCTTGCCACGGAAAAGCGCGACCGTCCTGCCGCTGCTGTCGCGCACGGTGATGTCATAGACGCCGGTGCGGCCCGAGGCCGAGCGCTCGATGGCCTCGGCGGTGAGCGTGTCGCCCTCCTTGCCGGGGGCGACGAAGTCGATGTTGCAGCCCGAGGCCACGGTGTTGCGGTTGTAGGCGTTGCAGGCGTAGGCGAAGGCGGTGTCGGCAAGCGAGAAGATGAGGCCGCCGTGGCAGATGTGGTGGCCATTCACCATGTCGCCGCGCACCAGCATGCTGAGCGTGGCGGTGCCGGGGCCGACGGCCTCGATGCGGATGCCCAGCGCCTGGGCGGCGCGGTCGCGCGACCACATTGCAGCGGCCACGGCTTCGGCCAGGGCCTGCGGGTCCGTGGGGATGGTCTGGATGTCAGTCATGGATCTTCTTTCCGGCAAGGACGCGCTGCTGGATGAGCGGCGAGACGCGGTAGCGGTCTTCGCCGTAGAAGCGGGCGAGGTTGGCGAGTACCGTGCAGATGGCCGGGAGGCCGACGCGATCGGCCCACTCGAGCGGGCCGCGCGGGTAGTTAACGCCGAGCTTCATTGCCGCATCGGCGGCCGCGGCATCGCATACGCCCTGATGCACGGCGTCGGCGGCTTCGTTGGCGAGCATGGCGACCGTGCGCATCACCGCCAGGCCAGGTGTATCACCGAGGCGGCAGACCTCGAAACCGGCGGCCTGAAGCAGTCCGATCGCGGCACCAACGGCTGGGGCGAAGCAGTTGATCGCGGCGCCGACGGCCAGGCGGGGAGCGCTGGCGTAGTCGAGTGCGAGGTCGATCAACACCACATTGTCGATGCCCGACTCGGCGGCGCGCTGGGTGGCCGTGCGGCCGTCAGTCACGAAGATCACTGCGCCGCCCACCTCGGCGATGCGGCCGTCTGCGGCCTCACCCCAGGTGTGGGCGATCTTGCGTTCGAACAGGCGATCGGCAAGCGCATGGGCCACGGCCGAGTGGCCATGCAGCACGATGTCGCCGGGTGCCTGCTGCGCCACGGCGACCTGCGCACCGGGACGCTCGGCGCCGTCGCGGTAGTCATAGAAGCCGCGTCCCGACTTGCGCCCGTAGAAGCCGGCGTCGACCAGCTCCTGCTGGATCAGGGAGGGGGTGAAGCGCGGATCGTTGTAGAACGCGTTCCATACCGAACGGGTCACGGCGAAGTTTACGTCGTGGCCGATCATGTCCATCAGTTCGAACGGCCCCATGCGGAAGCCGCCGGCGTCACGCATGATGGCATCCACCGTGGCACAGTCGCCACCGCCTTCATTGAGGATGCGTAGTGCCTCGGCGTAGTACGGCCGGGCGACACGGTTGACGATGAAGCCCGGGGTCGAGCGTGCATGCACCGGCGTCTTGCCCCAGGCCGCAGCGGTGGCGAACAGGGTGTCGGCTACGGCGCGCTCGGTGGCAAGCCCGGAGACGATCTCGACCAGCTTCATCAGCGGCGCCGGGTTGAAGAAGTGCAGGCCGGCCAGGCGCTCGGGGTGCTGCAGTGCGGCGCCGATCGAGGTCACCGAGATCGACGAGGTATTGGTACCGAAGATGCAGTCGGCAGCGACGATCTCTTCCAGGTTGCGGTACAGCGTCTGCTTGGCTTCGAGGTTCTCGACGATAGCTTCGATGACCAGTGCGGCATCGGCGAGATCGCCGAGCTGCTCGACGGCGACCAGGCGCGCGCTTGCGGCCTGTGCGGCCTCGGCACTCATCTTCGCCTTGTCGGCAAGCTTGCCGAACTGGGCGCGGATGCCCTCGATTGCCTTGGCGGCGGCGCCCGGTCGGTTGTCGAGCAGCTTGACCACGTGGCCGGCCGCAGCCGCGACCTGTGCGATGCCGGCACCCATGGCACCGGTACCGACCACGGCGACGATGGCCGAGGTGGGCAATGCGTGTGCGACGGGCTTGCAGGTCTGGGTGGCGTCCACGATCATTTCCCGGTGAACCTCGGTGCGCGCTTTTCAGTGAAGGCGGCGACGCCCTCGGCGTAGTCCGCGCTCCAGCCCAGCTCGCGCATGAAGCCGCCTTCGAAGGAGAGCTGCTGTTCGAGGGTGTGGCCGGGGGCGGCGTGCATGGCCTGGCGGGTGCGCAC
>NZ_JARQZE010000019.1:0-68521 GCF_029588855.1 Thauera mechernichensis
GCCGGTGCGGCCACGAAGACAATTCGAACGCGGTGCGAAGGCGATTCCGGAAAACGATGTCACGATGAAATACGACCTGAACCTCAGTGCTGGCGCGGTACCGCCGGCTTTTGCATCACGCTGCTAGCGCCAAGACAAACGCTCTAGCAAAGATTGAGATGACGTTTCGCTCCAACTCTCGAGGCACATGACCATTGGTCCACTTTTCGCGCTTGAAGCGAACCTCTGTCTCGTGAGTTACCCGGTCCCAGGACTGTGTGGACAGGTCGAAACCAAGTTCGGCCTCGACCTCTCTTCGGATCTGGGCCCTGCGCTCAGAGTCCGCTTGCCACTGTTCTCTCGTAAAGCCGGAAGAGTGATCTGCACGAGCCTGCTCAAATAGGTTCAATGCGGTATTGGCTTCGTAGAACTGCGCCTGCAGGTTTCTAAGAAGTCCTTCGATCTTCCATGCCCAGTCTCGATCTGCGTGGTCTAGCCAAGTGCCAGGGGTTGTTACTTCGAAGATATACACAGCGATTCCTTCAAAGGCCTAACGAATAGGGTTTATCCCTCGCGCCGCAAGCGCCGTTCAGTGCGCAGGCGCCTGCCGCGAGGGATAAGCCTTGTTGAACTGAACCGCCGCTCAGGCGGTGACACTGGGGATTCTACGCGCGGCTCATCCACATTAGATAGAGCGCGACAGGACCCTGGCATCAGCGAGGATTGAGATGGGCGCGCGTGAGTGTTCATGGTGGCCCATCCCGACAGCGCGGCGCCTGGCGGCGGCTTGGCGTAGACCACCCAGTCGTGCGCGAGCAGCGCACGGCGCCGGGCTTGCCATGCACCCGGCGCAGCGCTCGGATCGTCGGCCAGCTCGCCGCTGCGGTGGGCCGCGTCGAGCCGCCCGAGGAACTTGCCGCGAAACGCTATCGAGGCAGCCTGGCACGATTCCTGTTTCAGTCTGCGGTGCAGTCCACACCGATACGCCCGTCGTGCAGCGCCGAGGCGACCAGCCAGGCGCGCGCACCCGACGCCGCGGCGCGCTGCAGGTCGGCGTCCTGGCGGATGCCGCCGGCGCCGATCAACTGCACGTCCGGCCGCAGGGCCTGCACGCTGTGCAATGTGTCGAGGTCGGGCCCTGTGTCTGCGCCGACGCGGTCGAGCGTCATGACGATGACCCGGTCGGGCCACCATTCGGGGTGGGCATGGCAGCCGCCGGCATCGAGCAGGCTGCCGTGGCGGCGGTCGAGTGACAGAATGCAGTGCGTACGGTGCGTGTCGAGGCAGCGGCGGGCGTGGTCTGCGTCGGCAAGGGATTCGCTGGCGACGATGGGGACCACGCGGGCGGCATGCGGGCCGAGGCGCTGGCGGAAGGCTTCGACCGACTCGGCGTCGCGAAAGCCGCCATCAACCCAGAATTGGGCTGCGGGCAGGTGTTCCAGCAGCGCGGCCAGGATGTCGAACTGCAGGGCGCCGCCCATCAGCGCGTCGAGGTCGGCAATATAGAGCGTGTCGCTCGCCGCACGCGCCAGCAGACGGGGGGCGAGATCGAGCGCGGCGCTCGATTCGCACAGGGACGACCGGATCGGCCGGTAGGCGCTGCGCTCGCCGCGCACGCCGCGGACGACCTGGCCGGCCATCAGGTCGATGACGGGAATGAGCTGCATGACAAGGACTCGACGGATTCTGGTGCTCGAATTTATCAGCGCGGGGGGGCTGGGAGAAGCCGCAGCCGCCGAGCCTGCAGACGCCCTGGGCGAATCCCTGCTCGCCCAGGGCGTGCGCATGCGCGACGCGCTGCTCGGCGAGCTGAGCGCCCTGCCCAGCCTGGAGGTCGGCGTCGCCGACGCGGGCTTGGCGCCGCTGCCTGCGCCCATGCGCACACCTGGCACTGCCATGCGCCGCCTGCCTACCGCCGGGGTCGACGACCTGGCTGCCTGGCTGCACGCGCAGCAGTCGGCTTTCGACCTCGTGTGGGTGATTGCCCCCGAGACGGGCGACTGCCTGCTCAGCCTGTGCCAGGCGGTCGCGCCGGCGCGCTGGATTGGCTGCAGCGCCGGGGCGATCCGGGTGGCGACCAGCAAGACACGCACCCGCGAACGCCTCGCCGCGCAGGGCGTTCCGACACCGCGGGCGTGGGCGCCTGGCCTGCCCCTGCCCGCGCAGCCGGGGCGCTGGGTGCTCAAGCCCGACGACGGCGCCGGCAGCGAGCACACCCGGGTGTTCGCCGATTTTGCCGCTGCGCATGCGGCGCTGGGCGCAACAGGCGCGGTGGTCGGCTCGGGTGAAGTGCAAGCTGCCGCCGGCATGCCCACCCGATGGACGCTCGAAGCCTGGGTCGAGGGCGATGCGCTCAGCCTGTCGCTGCTGTGCACCGGCGGGCGCGTCGAGGTGCTGAGCGTCAACCGCCAGCGCCTGACGGTAGCGGCCGTCGGCCGGCTCGGCTATGCCGGTGTCGACGCCGGCGTGGCGCCGGTAACGCCTGCGTTGCGCGACCTGGCCGCGCGCTGCGCCGCGGCTGTCCCCGGGCTGGCCGGCTTCGTGGGCATCGACTTCGTCCGCCAGGCCAACGGCCAGCTGTGTGTCATCGAGATCAACCCGCGCCTGACCTGCGCCTATGCCGGGCTCGCCGCACCACCGCCGGCCACCGGCCCAGCGCGCGACGGCGCACGCCCGCCGCGCCGGCTCGCCGCCGACATCATTGCCGGCCACGACGCCGCACTTGCCAACCCTGCCACCGAGTCGGCCCATGCCCCCACCGAACCTGCCTGATACGCTCGGCCCCGACGCCGCGCTCGTGGTGCCTCCAAGCAAGGGCGCGGCCGGCACGTCGGCGCCGCTGATCGGCTGGGACATCGGCGGCGCCCACGTCAAGGCCAGCCTGCTCGAGGCCGGCACCGTCACCGCCATCGGCCAGTGGGCTACGCCGCTGTGGAAGGGGCTGGCGCATCTGGACGCGGCGCTGCACGCCGCGCGCGCGCGCTGGCCGGCATTCGCCCACGCCCGCCATGCGGTAACGATGACAGCCGAGATGACCGACCTCTTCGCCGACCGCGAGGCCGGCGTGCGCGCACTGTGCGCCCACCTCGCCGATTGCCTCGGCACAGCCACCCGCTTCTACGCCGGCGACGCCGGCTGGGTGGACGCCAGCGCAGCCGCCGCGCACTGGCCCGCGGTCGCCTCTGCCAACTGGCTCGCCACCGCCACCCTGGTCGCACACGCCCTGCCCGACGCCGTGCTGGTCGACATCGGCAGCACCACCACCGACCTGATCGCGATCCGCGCCGGGCGCCCGGCCCCCTGCGGCCGCAGCGACGCGGCGCGACTGGCAAGCGGCGAGCTGGTCTATCTGGGCGTGGTGCGCAGCCCCCTGTGCGCACTCGCACGCCGCATCCGCTTTCGCGGCCAGGCCTGCAACGTGATGAACGAATTCTTCGCCACCACGGCAGACGTGTTCCGCCTCACCGGCGAGCTCGACCCCGCGCACGACCACTACCCAGCCGCCGACAACGGCGCGCGCGACGCAGCCGGCAGCCGGCTGCGGCTGGCGCGCATGATCGGCCACGACGCACGCGACGCCGGCACCGACGACTGGGACGATTTCGCCCGGCGCTGGCGTGCGCTGATGCTGGCGGAGATCCGGCGCAACCTCGAGCGCGTGATCCGCGCCGCAGCCCTGCCCGCCGGCACGCCCTTGGTCGGTGCCGGCTGCGGCGCCTTCCTGGTGGGTGAGCTCGGCGAGGCGCTCGGCCACCCCACGGTCGGCTTCGACGCCCTCGCCCGCGTCGCGCCTGCATACCGCGACTGGGCACGGGTGTGCGCGCCGAGCGTGGCCGTCGCCCAGCTTGCGGGCGACGCAGACCTGGCCACGGCGCCTGGCGCTTCTCCCCGCACCGCAACAGCACCCGCAGCGGAGCCCCCATGCGCGTCGTGAAGCTCGGCGGCAGCCTGCTGCGCGACCCGCTGCTGCCGGCCTGGCTGGACCGCATCGCCCGCGCCGGAGGCACCGCCGTCGTGCCCGGCAGCGGCGCCTTTGCCGATACCGCGCGCGCCGCGCAGGCACACTGGCAGGTGGATGACGTGGCCGCGCACAACATGGCGGTACTCGGCATGGCACAGTGCGCTCATCTGCTGCATGGCATCGAGCCGCGACTGGCGCTCGCCGCGTCGGTGGCCGGCATGCACGCCCCCCTGGCCGCAGGCCGTGCCACGATCTGGCTGGCGCTGGACCTGCAGCGCGACGCGGCCGATGCGCTCACCAGCTGGGACGTGACCAGCGACAGCCTGGCGGCCTGGCTGGCGCTGCGCCTGGGCGCCAGCGAGCTCGTGCTGGTGAAGGCTTGCGCGCTGCCGGCAGGCGCCACGCCGGCCGAACTCGCCGCCGCCGGCATCGGCGACCGAGCCTTTCCCGCCTACGCCGAACAGTGCGCGCGCGCAGGCATCGACTGCCGGGTGCTGAACCGCACCGAGTTCGACCGCGCCCTCGGCTGAGCAGCCGCCGCGCGCAAGCGCGCGCCTTGCGCGCGTGAGCCTTAGTGTGGCCGCCCGGCGCGCTGCGCGAGCACGCGCTCGAGCGCCCGGAAGAAGGCCACGGCATGCACCATCTGGTTGCGGTGGCGGTACTCGAAGGCAGGCAGCACGCGCTTCACCGGGCTGAAACGCAGCTGCATGATGCCCACCACCCGCCATTGGCCGTCACCTTGCTTCTCGAGCACCGGTCCGCCCGACATGCCGGCCTCGAAAGCGCAGTCGACCGCGATCAGGCCAATCACCGGGCCGCTGTCGCGTGCCCGGCAGCCCTCCTCGACCGCTACGCCCGCCCGCTTTCCGCCCGAATACGGGAAGCTGATCGTCATCAACGGGCCCTGCGGCAGATAGTCGGCCGAGGTCGGCCGCAGGGTGGGCAGGAAGCCATATTCGCGGCCGAGGCAGTCGTCGAGCTGGAGGATGGCCCAGTCGCCGGTCATGCCGCGCGGGGCGGCCGGATGGTAGTTGCCGAAGTCGACCACGCGCGCCACGCTGCGGTGGCGGAACACGCCCGGCCGCTCGGGATCGGGGCCGATGTGGAAGGCGAGCGCATGTCCGCGATGCGGAACGTCATCGGGTACGCCGATGGGCTCCTCGCTCGAGGCCGCCTGCGCGTCACGGAAGAAGGCCGAGTGGAAGGTCGTCACCGCGTGGCATTCGCCGACCAGGAAGGCGCTGCCGACCTGGCGGCCGGCATTGACCACGATGCCTACCGAGCGCAGCAGCGGCTGGTCGGCGGGGCGGTAAGCGCGGCGGTCGGCAACGAAGACGTTGGCAGCCGCCGCGCCTGCGAAAAGCATCATGCACAGCAGCACGACCGGCAGGCCAAGCACACGCCAGGCGTACACGGGCGCGCACTCGGAGCCAGGTCGCGCGCTCATTGCAGGCTCACACGGCGGGCGCTTCCGCGGCCGTACGCGCTGGCTCTGCGGCCACCTGCGTGGCCAGGCCGTCGATCGCCGCGCGCAGCGCGCGCAGGCGCCGCGGATCGAGCCGGCCCTCGCGGCGCCCCTCGCACACTGCGCTGCGAAAGCCGGCGAAGTCCGGCCCCAGCCGCGCCAGTGGCGCAAGGTCGGCGGCGCGCAGGGCGCCGGCCAAGCCCACCATCCGCCCCGCGCCATGGGCGCGCTCGATGAAGGCGGCAAGGGCTTCGGCGCCGAGCAGGTCGAGCAGGCTGCCGGCGTGCTTGGCCTGGGTGTCGGCCATCACCGCGGCAAAAGGCGGCACACAGGCGGCGTCGATCACCGCCGCGTCCAGCCCGTCGTCGGCGATCAGCACCGGCACGATCGCCAGCGGCAGTGTGGCCAGCGCTGCCAGCAGCCCACACGCCGCTTCGCCGCGGCCGGGCACGCCGACCTTGACCAGATCGACCCCGCACGCACCGACTGCGCGCGCGCGCGCCAGGATGTCCGCGCGGGCCGCGACCGGCAGGTCGCCGATGGTGGCGCTGATCAACGGCCGCGCGCGTGCATCAAGGCCCCCCTCGCCCGCCCGCAGCGCAGCCACAAGCTCGCGGATCAGCGGCAAGGCCAGGCCACCGAGCGCGCCCGCGGACGGTTCCTTCAAGTCGATGAAATCGACCCCGGCCTGCAGCGCCTCGCGCGCCTCGGCGACGTCACGCACGCTCACCAGCATGCGCATGTCACACGGCCTCCGGGTTCTCGGCGTAGTAGCGCTCGACCGCGGCATAGAGCCAGTCCCAGGCCGTCTGCTCGCGCGGCCCGGCGGTCTTGTCGATGGCGATCTGCAGGTACTCCATTTCGGTCTCGACCTTGCTGCGCGGCAGCATGCCGAGCCGGCTGACCAGCACCGCGCCCTCGATCACCGCCGCCTGGGCCCGGTTGAAGCCGGGAAAACTGGCGTGCTGCACCTCGCGGCCGCGCCGCATGCGCAGCGTGGGGCGCAGGGCGTCGTCCTGGTCGCCGCGCAGTTCGAGCTCGACGTGGGCGAGCGCGCCCTCCAGGCGACGGCCGGCGAAGCCCTCGAGCGCCACCGTGGGCCATTCGCGGCGGCCGGTGACGCAGCCGGCGAACACACGCACATCGGTCGTCAGGTTGAGCACCGCGCAGCGGGTGGCGAGGATGTTGTCGAGCGTGCGTGAGGGCTTGAACGGCATCAGCGCCACCACCGCCTCCTCGCCCTCGCCCTCGTAACGCACGCCCATCGGCGCCAGATGCACCTCGCCCTCGGGCGACAGGGTACTGACCACGGTTTCGAAGATCATGTTTGCGGCTTGTCCTCAACGCTTTCCGGCCGCTGCGCAGGCGCGCGCCGGGTCTTGGTGGATGCGGGGGCGCACCAGGCGAGCAGGTCTTCGGCGGCGCGCTCGACCGCGCAGCCCCAGGCCAGCGGCTGGTCCTGGGTGTAGCGCTTGCCGAGCGACCAGGCGATCTCCGCACGCGCCAGCTCCACCCCCATGTAAAAGGCGTGGCCACCGTCGTCCTCCAGCCCCAGCTTCGGCCACAGCGCGAAAGGGTCGGCGGCGACGTGGTGGCCGTCGCGGTTGTAGACGTGCAGGCCTTGCGCCGAGACCTGCACGCGGAAGTTCGGGTCGCGCACCGCTGCAGCCGTCTCGGCAATCTCGTCCGGGCTGTCGGGAAAGGGGCGCTTGTCATGCACCGTCATGAGCGCGTCGGACAAGCCCTTGGGCAGGCTGCGGGTCTCGCGCGCGGCATGCATGACGCGGCGCGCAACGTCGGCCTCGCGCACTGCGCGCCGCGCATGGCCGCTCACCTCGGTGGTGAGCACGGCCGCTACGCCGAGCTCGGCGGCGATACCGAACAGAACCGCGTTGATGCCGCTGGTGTCGGCCTCGGTAAGCTCGGTGACGTTGCCCACGCCCATCATGATCGCCAGCTCGGGATAGCGCTCGCGCAGGCGCTGGTAGCGGCACAGCGAGGCGAGCAGGCCGAAGGGGATGGGATCGAGAATGGCATCGGCGAGAAAGGGCCGCCCGCGCCGCAGCATGGTCTCCACCGCGGCATGCAGCGAGGCCTCGTCGGACGGCTCGCGCGGGATGATGACCGGGGTCGAGGCGACCTCGTCGGCAATCCACAGGCTGTCGAGCGACAGGCTCAGCAGGTAGTCGGCGCCGGCACGCCCGCCGCGCAGCAGTTCCTGCGGGTTGAGCGAGTCGACCGACACCGCGAAGCCCTCTGCCTTGAGGGCGGCGACGCAGTCCTCAAGGTGCGGAAAAGGCGTCTCGGGCAGGCAGCCGAGGTCGATCACGTCGGCGCCGCAGGCGCGCAGCTCACGCGCCCTCGCCAGCACCCCGTCCACGCCGAGCTGGGGGGCCTCGACGATCTCGGCGAAGATGCGCGTGTCGTAGCGCGACAGGTCGACCGCGCGCGCCGCGCGGTTGAAGTGGCGCGGCAAGTCCTTGAGCTCCTCCGGCCCGCGCTCGACCGGCACGCCGAGATGGGCACCGAGCGCGACGAGGTCGCCGCGGCAGCGCCCGGGCACCAGCACGCGGTCGAAGCCGGCGACGTCGTGCAGGCGGCGCTGGATCATGTCGGCCGTCATCAGCCCGGCGACCTGCAGGCCGAGTTCGCGCACCTCCCATTCGAAGGGCGCGGGGGCCATGCCGGCGAGCACCTTTTCCAGGCTGTGGTGGGCGAGCCGGCCGGTCAGGAAGAGGATGCGTTCCATGTCAGTGCCAGCTCGTCGAGGCGGCGCTGCAGGCGCTGCTCGAGTTCATCGGGGGATTCGACCACTTCGCAGAAGTCGATGCGGCGCAGGCGCTCGACGTTCTCCAGTTCGATGTTGCGCGGCTTGAGTTCGACCCATTCGCGCGGGGCCTTGGTGACGACCACCGGCTTCATGTCGCAGGCCAGCACGATGCCGGGGATCTCCAGCTTGCCGGCCTGGGCGAAGATGTTGGTGGGCAGCGTGTCGGATATGCCGAAGGCGCACTTGGCGACCGTGTTGCTGGTCGCCGGGGCGACGATCACGGTGTGATAGACGTCGTCGTAGAGCATGCCGACCGGTACCGAGCTGGCCGTCTTGTCGCGGAACACGCGGCAGCGCTCGCGCAGCTCGGCGATACGGAAGTCGTAGAGGGGCAGTACCTCCTCGGCCGCCGCCGACAGGAAGAGATCGACCGCCGGCAGGCGCAGGGCGAGCGCGATGCATTCCTGCAGGTAGTGGCCGGAGCCGGTGAGCGCCCAGGCGAAGCGGCTGCGGCGTGCCATGTCGCCTGCGGTGCCGCCCGTCGGCAGCCTGTAATCCTGCTCGTCGAGATCGCCAGGCAGCGGATGCGCGGTATGGGTTTCGGCGTGGGACATCGAAGGGTCCGGTTGGGGCGCGCGCGGCAGGACTCAGGCCGCGTGTCTCGAATGTTCTTGTGATGGATGCTCTTCAGCAACTAGCATGCCCGCCTCGCCACGCACGGCGCGCTGCATGGCCTGATCGATTATAGCCACGGCAAGGACGGGCAAGGCAGCAGGACTGCCCCCACCGATGGCGCGCTTTTCGCTTGAGTGGTGGTCGAACCGCCCTGGCGGCCTCGTCACGCCCCGCACTGCTCGCGCCCTCGCATGGAGACCCCGGCCTTGACCCCACAGCCCAACCCCAGCCCGATGTCCGACACCCTCAACCTGCACACCCACTCGATGCACGACCCGGTCGCCGTAAGCCTCGACATCATCTTCATCGACGGCTTCCTGGGCCAGACGGTGATCGGCATCCACCACGACGAGCTGCACGACACCCAGCCCGTGCGCATCGACCTCGCCGCCGGCCTGCCGCGCAGCCTGGCCTGCGACACCGACCACATCGGCGACACCATCGACTACAGCGAGGTGCGCAGCGCGCTGTGCGAGATGATGGCGAACCACCGCTACCGCCTGCTCGAAGCCTTCGCCGAGGCCGTGGCCAGCCTGCTGCTCGGCCGTTTCGGCGCCCACTGGGTGCGCGTCCGCGTCACCAAGCCGCGCAAGTTCGAGGACGTGGACAGCGTGGGGGTGATGATCGAACGCCGCCGCCGGCAGCCACCGTCCGCGTCGGAACGCCGCGGCCCGGCCGAAGTGCTGAGCCTGCTCGGCGCCGGCATGGTGCCGGGCGAGCGCGGCTGAAGCCCGGGCGCGAAGCAACAAAAAGGCCGAAGCGAGCGCTTCGGCCTTTTTTTCCTGCCGGCAGCAGCCTGCTGACGCAGGCGCCTGGCTCAGTTGGCGGCGAAGGGGTGGGCAGAACTGCCCTTCTTTGCCAGCATCTCGGCGGCTGACGGCTCGCCGTTCACCGCGCGCTTGATGGCCTCGCGCGTGGCCTGGTAGTTGTAGTCCTGGATCTTCTTGTCGTCCTCGGCCAGCCAGTGGATGAAGACGCCGACGCAGACGAACAGGTTATCGGCCTCGTCCGCCGGGATGGTGCCGTCCTCGACACTGTCGGCGACCGCCATGGCCACGGCACGCTGGGCGGGACCGAACATCTGCACCGCCTGCTTGGCGCCCTTGATGGTGACCTTGTTGAACATCACCGTCGCCGGCTTGCACAGCAGGTTGGGCGCGACGACGGCGAGCAGCGACGTGAAGCCATCCTTGTTGTTCGTCAGCGCAGTGGCGAAAGCCGTTTCGGCCGCGCTTCCCCGCGGTCCGAGGATGAGGTCGATGTGCGCGACCTCGTTCCCGTCACCGACCAGGGACTCCCCCACGAGCATGCGATCGATCTTTGCCATTCTTGTGTCTCCATTCGATGTGGTGGTCTGGCAATCCCGGGGGGACGCCATCTGTCCGGGAGCGGGTACGGACCCGGGCATCGCCCCTTTCAATACAGATTCCGTGCCAGCTCGCATGCACATCGCAAACCGGCACCGGCGCGGCGAGGATGAGGTGCCGTGTGTTCAGGCACCTGCGAAAGCGCGATACACCTGATCAAAAATGACACACCTGTGCCACGCCCTGATCAAGCCCCACACCGAGCCGGCGAGCGAGCAGATCGTCCACCAGCGCCTGCGCGATGTCGAACGCCGTCACCCGCTGCAGGCCACGCCATGCGGCCACGCCATTGACCTCGATGACCTGCGCCCCGGACGCGGCAGCGGCATCGGGCACGAGATCCACGCCGGCATAGTCCATGCCCAACGCGGCGGCGGCAGCCTCGGCCAGCGCCGCCAGGCCGGGCTCGAGCGCGCAGGCTTGGCAGCGCGCGCCGCGCGCCACGTTGCGCACCCAATGGGCGCTGACGCGCTTCATCGCCGCGCGCGCCTGCCCGCCGATCACCAGCACGCGCCAGTCGAAACCGGGCGCCTGCGGCGACTCGGCCTGCGGCACGAAGCGTTGCAGGTAGGCAAGCCCGGCCAGTTCGCCCAGCGGCGGCAGGGCCACGAAACCACCGTCGACCGCTCCCACGCGCAGCACGCCCTTGCCCTGCGAGCCGAACATCGGCTTCACCACCAGGCCGTGGCCAGCTGCCGCCTCGCGCACCAGGATGCGTCTTGCCTGGGCTTCGTCCTCCACCGCCCAGGCCGGCGGGGTCGCGACCCCGGCGCGATGGAGCAGGAAGCTGGTCATCGCCTTGTCGACGCTGCGCTCGATGGCGCGTGCATCGTTGTACACCGGCACACCCAGCTCGCGCAGCGCATGCAGGATGCCCAGGCGCTTGGTGATCTGTTCCAGGCTGCCGCCGGCGATGCCACGCACGATCGCGGCGCATGGCAAGGCCTTGCCGAAGCCGGGGATGAGCACGCCGTGGGGCGAGGCTGCGGTGTCGAAGCGGCACGCCGCGAGATCGACGCAGCGCCCCTCGAAACCCCGCCGCGCCAGCGCCTGGCGCAGCCGGCGCGTGTGCCAGCCGGTCTCGTCGGTGAAGATGGCGACGCGGCGCTCGGTCATGTCAGGGCTCCAGCCACAGGCTGCGCAGCAAGGCCATGTCCACCCCGCCGGCGTGCCAGCTGCGGCCGCTGTCGAGGTTGCTCACCCACACCTCGGCAGGCGCGAACAGCGCCGGGTCGATCTTGTAGAAGTCGTACTCGTAGTCGCGAAAGATGTCGGCGAACGAGCGCCCGTAATCACGCGAGTTGGACGACGGCAGGCGCTGCGCGAGCGCCTGCGCGGCCTCGTCGCCGCCCCTGACCTTGAGGTGCACGCGCCCGCCATAGAGGATGGCGTCGTTGGTGCGCCCCATCGCCACACCGGCGTCGGGGCTGGGCACCGGCAGCGGCGCGCTGGCATGGCCGTCAACCACGTCGGCGAGTGCAAAGCCGAGCTCGTGCGCCTTGTGCATCGCCACCTCCAGCACGCGCGCGACCACCTGGGTGGTGCCGGCCAGGCTGGTGGTGGGCGTCAGCACCACCGTCAGCGCGGCGGGCGGGAGTGCGCAGTCGCGCAGGATCTTGTCGATCACCACCGCGGGCGGCGGGCGGTCGACCTCCAGCACCAGCACGCCTGCCTCGGCGTGGTCGCGATAGCCGAGCTCGGCAAACAGCGCTTCGCGGCAGGCCAGCGCTCGCGCCGGACCCGAGCCGAGCGCGAAGAACTTGCGCCCGCCCGCCTCCTCCTTGCTCGCCGCCAGGCTCCAGCCCGCGTACTGGCTTGCCAGGCAGGCCAGCACCGGCTGCGCGCTCGACACCTCGAGCCAGCCCGACCACTGCGCCTCCGTGCGCGCACACAGCCGGACCTCGCCAAGGCCGCCCATGCAGATCTCGCCGATGAGCAGGCCGGCGGCCACGCTGCCGCGCGTCGCGATACCGCCATCGACCAGGGTGACGCCATTGTCCAGGCGCGCCACGCCGACACCGAGCGCGTCCGCATCCTCCAGCAGGCGGGCCAGCACGGGGGCGGCGAGCCGGTTGACGCTCAGGCTGGAGGCGCCGCCCGCGTGTGCATGTCCTTCGCTCATCCTGCCTCCCGTATCAGCCCTTGGCGGCGAGGATCTCGCGCGCCTTGTCGAAGGCCTCGGCAAAGCCGAGGTAGAGCGGCTTGTCGGCATTGCGCATGGCCACCAGCAGGCCGTTCTCGACCTGGTACTTGACGTTGCCCACGGCCAGCGCGCCGATGCCGACCGCGCGCATACCCGCGATCGGCTTGCCGTTGTCCATCACGCCCACGCCTGCGATGCCCTCGGGCGGTACGGCGTTGACGTCGGCCGCCACCAGCAGCCCGGCGGCACTGGCACGGTCGTCCGCGCTCATCACCTGCACCCCGGCAGCGGCCGTTGCCAGCACCACGTCGGCCTCGGCGAGCGCTGCGCGCCGGCTGGCCTCGTCCCCCGTACCCGCGCCGCGCAGGCTGCAGCCAAAGCGCTGCGCGGTCTCGGCCGCAGCACGCTCGGCGTTGGCCTGGTCGCGATGGCTGGCGAGCGTGACCTGCGCACCGAGCCCGGCGGCGAGCACGCCGGCAATACGCCCGACCGTGCCCGTGCCGCCCAGGATCAGCACCCGCTTGCCGGTGAGGTCGGTGCCGTGCGCCACGCCCAGCTGCCGCTCCACGCAGGCCACCAGCGCCGCCGCGGTGGTGTAGGCGCCGCTCGGATCGGCGATCACCGACACCTCGAAGGGCGGCACCATGGCCTTGCGCGCCCGCGCCAGCATGTCGGCGGCGAGCATGACGTCGCGCCCGCCGATGAAGATGCCGGTGGCCTTCACGCCCTTGGGGCCGCGCGAGAAGATCGCATCCTGGGTGAGGCCGGTGATCTCGTCGAGACTGACCCCGCAGTAGGGCACGACCACCTGGTAGCCGGCATCAACCGCCATGTTGATGTCGAACGGGCTCATCTGCTTGCCCGGGGTGAACATGTGAAGGATGTAGCTGCGCTCCATGAGAGCCCTCCTCGCCTGGGGTGGGGATGAATGATCGTCTGCGCCGGCACGCCGGCGACCCGGAAGCCCGCGCGGCACCCTCAGGCGCGTTGCAGCGCAGGCGCACCAAGCCCGACGCGCGCACCTCGATTGTTCGCCGTGGTAAGCACCACGCGCAGCGCGGGGTCGAGCACACCGGCCGCGCGCGCCGCCGCCAGCACACGCTCGGCCACCGCCCGCGAGCGCAGGATTGCGAAGCCGGTGGGCCCCCACGAACTCTGGCCGATCGCGGCCGCCTCGATGCCGCGCAACCACTCGAGCATGTGCCCGACGGCCGCGCTGGTGTACATCGATCCGCCCTGGGCCGGGGCAAAGTAGTCGCCGATGAGGCGCTGGACGTGGCTGACGCCCGCGGCGAAGGGCTCGAAATCGCGCTCGATCACTGCCGGCAGCACCCGCATCAGCACCTGGTGACTGAGATCGGCCGCGAGCGCGCGCGGGAAAGGCGCCAGCGCATCCATTGCGACCCGTTCGGCAGCGCCGCACAAGCCGTCCATGCGCTCGTCCAGCACCAGCATGACCGTCCACTCGGCCGGGAACGTGGCATGCGCGAGCAAGGGCGCGGCGCTGCCGTCCGCCCCCGGGCCGCCATCGAGCAGCAGCCCGCCGCGATCGAAACCGGCAATGCCGACGCCCGAGCGCTTGCCGCGCCCGAGGATCGCGGCCAGCCGGCGGGTCGGCACCTCGAGGCCATGCCAGGTGCAGAAGGCCCGGCCCACCGCGAGCGCAAGCTGGGTGCCGGAGCCGAAGCCAGAGTGCGGCGGCGGTGCGGCATTCAGGCGCAGGCTCAAGGGCGTTTCCAGTCCGGTCTCGCGCTGCAGCAGATCAAGGTAGCGGGCGATGCGTTCGCGGTTCTCGTCCTGCCCCGGCACCGTGCCCAGGCCCGCTCCGATCTCGACTGCGTTGCGCGCCGCCGCGCTGACCGCAAGCCGGGCTTCGAAGCCCTCGATGACCAGCCCCAGGCTGGCGAAGCGGCGCCCGAGACTGCCGTTGGGGTCGAGAAAACCCAGGTGGAGACGCGCCGGCGCATCGACAGTCACGCTGCGCGCGTGGTGGCGCGTGGACGCTGCTGCGGAACGAAGGAAGCTCATGGTCTTTGAAGGGCCCGGTGACGATGAACGATGACGGTGAACGACAGCGGCAGGCGGTGCCGACCCGTGCTGTTTAGCAAGCATCGTTCCATACGTCATCGTCACGGCCATCGCCACAACCATCGGCCCGGCAGTCGACCCCGCAATCGATCCACGACGGTTGCAGCAGCGCAGCCACGAACAGGGTGCACACCGTCAGGTCGGCACTCGTGCCGGGGTTGACGCCGCGCGCCTTGAGCGACGCATCCCAGCGCGCAAAGTCCGCCGCCTCGGCCGCGGTGGGATCGCGCGCCAGGCGCGCCTGCCAGGGCACGGCCTCGCGACGCACCTGCTCGGCGACGGCGTCGCCGAACTTGCGCCGCAGGTGGGAGTCCGGGTGCGTGGCCAGCCAGGCCAGGTAGACCGCCTGCACGCGCTGCGCCAGGGTCGCGGCCACGGGCGCCTGAAAGGCATCCAGGCCGAACTCGAACACCAGCCGGTAGTCCTCGGCGTACTGTCGTGCGATGAGGTCGCGGTCGGCGGCCAAGGCCATGGCGGCGCGCAAGCCCACCGTCGGCGGCCGCGACACGTCCTCCTCGTCTGCCGCCCCCAGCCCGCCCGGATTGGCGAGCGCGATCGCACGGTACGCGGCTGCCGCGTCGGCGAGGTCGAGCGCCTGCAGGCAGCCCTGCAGCGCGCTGCGCAGACTGCGGCAGCTGCGCGCGCGGGCACGCTCGGCCGCACACACCAGCGGCATGGCCAGCAGGAGGATCCCGAGGTTGGTGTTGCAGCCCACTGCCGCGCGCGTGGCCGCCACCGCCGCCTCGAGCCTGGCGCCGGGCGCAGCCCCAGGCTCGCACAAGGCCGGCGCGGAAACCCTGGCGCTGGTGAGGAACTGCTGCGCCACCATGTCATGCCCGCCGGAGGCGAAGCTGACGTTGCCAGGCTTGCGCACCGCAACATCGAGCCCGCACGCCCACAGGAAGGCCGCCTGCATCGCGTTCATCGCGCGTCTCCCTCCAATGTGTCGGTACCGATGGTGCGCAGCACGCCCGTGTCCAGGGCCTCGAGCAGCGCGCAGCGGCGGCTGTCCAGCGCGCGCAGGACGGCCTCGGCGGACGGCCCCTGTGCAAGCACGGTGCATACCGGATCACCGCGCGCATGCCTGCGACCGGCGGGCGGCACGTCGCACACCCAGGCACGGTCGAGCAGGGCGCGCCCCAGCGCGGCCCCCACCCGCCCCGGCTGGCGTGCAAAAACGGTCTCGAAACCCCGTACGGGCAACCCGCGCGCGCCGGGCCGGACCAAGCGGCCGGCGCTGGCCTCGACATGGGCGCGCAGGAGCCCGCCCTCGACGGCGTCGTGGAACAGACTGACCGCCGCGGTCGGGCGCGGGTTGAGCTCCAGCACCTGCATGCCGGCCTCGCCATCGACGATGAAATCGATACCGTTGAGCCCACGCAGCGCGAACGCCCCGGCCAGCAGTGATACCGCCCGCTGCACGGCCTGCTCGACGGACTGCGGCAGGGCGACCGGGCCGACACCGCCCCGGTACACGAAAGGCCGCCGCCCCAGCGCCCGGACGATCTGGCGGGCGATGCCGAGGACGCAAGCCTCGCGCCCATCGGCGAGAAAGAGCGCGGAGTACGCCTCGCCGCGCAGCTCGCGCTGGTAATGGAGGCCCGGCCCAGGGCGCACGGGTGCCCGCACCCGCTGCGCCAGGCGTTCGATGTGCCAGCCGCCGCAGGCGTGCGCATCCTTCAGCAGCCAGCCGCTGAGCCGTGCGGGCGGCACGGTCTGCGAAGGCGGGTGGGCGATTCCCAGCTCGGCCAGCACCGCGAAGAACGTCGCCGGCGTGCGCACGCGCCGCACAAGCTCGGCGCCGTTGCCGATCAGCGGCAGCACTGCCGAGGCCGCCTGCAGGAGTTCGCCGTGCGCCTCGAAGCCGCTGCCCGCCACCCAGCCCAGCACACCGCGCGCGCGCAGCCGGTGCAGCGCAGCCAGCAGGCGGTCGGCATCGATCGCCAGCCCGTCGCCACCGATGGCGTACCAGGCGTCGGCGAGCGCAAGCGTGTCCTGGTCGCCGAACAGGTCGAGGGCGATCGCTCGGAAGCCGCTCGCGCGCGCGCAGGCGGCGAGGCTGCGGGCGGAATACGCCGCAAGGGCGATCGTGGGGGCATCGGTGCGCGGAATCATCGCGGCATTCTGTGCCAGTTCGCCACCGGCACGCCACCGCCCTGCAGTCGGGCCTGCGCAGCCCGCCACGCGCCCTGGCAACGGCTGCCGGATGTCCCAAAAAGTAGCACCTGCCCCATATTTAAGCAGGCGCCCTCAGCAGCGCCACGCCCTCTCCGGCGCGCACGCCGCCCACCCACCGCCCTGGTTGCCGGAGATCTGCCGACGGACCCCATGCTTGCCGGCGACTGGCGCGCTGCAGGGCCCTCCCGGCCCGTGCAGGCGGTGCTTCGGCGCGGATGGCACAGCCTTTGCATTGGCAGAACCAGTTTCACGGCCACGACCACCAGCGATGGAGGCAGGCCACGGTAGTCCTCGTGAGCCGCGGCGAGGTGCAGTGCGTTTCGTGTGGCAATACAACTCAGCGTTGAATAGTGAGGAGACAAAAATGAAACAGACCGGGAATCCCGCCCGTCGCAACATGCAGCTTCTGGCCGCCGTATTGCTCGCACTTCCGGGGCTCGCGTCAGCGAATGCCGACCTCAAGGCCAAGATCGACAATCCGGGCAACTGGGCGGCCCAGGCCGGCGACTTCTACAACCAGCGCTACAGCAAGCTGGACCAGATCAACAAGGACAACGTGGGCGACATGCAGGTCGCGTGGACCTTCTCCACCGGCGTGCTGCGCGGCCACGAAGGCTCGCCGCTCGTCATCGACGGCATGATGTACATCCACACGCCCTTCCCCAACAAGGTGTTTGCGATCGATCTCGACACCCAGAAGATCGTCTGGCGCCACGAGCCGCGCCAGGATCCGTCGGTGATCGCGCAGATGTGCTGTGACACCGTGTATCGCGGCCTGGCCTACGCCGAAGGCAAGATCTTCCTGCAGCAGGCCGACAGCACCCTGGTCGCGCTCGACGCCAAGGACGGCAAGGTGCTGTGGAGCGTGGTCAACGGCGATCCGAAGCTCGGCGCAGTCAACACCAACGCCCCGCACGTATTCGGCGACAAGGTGATCACCGGCATCTCGGGTGGCGAATGGGGTGTGCGCGGCTTCCTCGCGGCCTACGACATCAACACCGGCAAGCAGGTGTGGAAGGGCTACAGCGTAGGCCCCGATGCCGAAATGCTGATCGACCCCGACAAGACCATGACCTGGACGGACGGCGAGCTCAAGCCGGTTGGCAAGGACTCCTCGCTCAAGACCTGGCAGGGCGACCAGTGGAAGATCGGCGGCGGCACCACCTGGGGCTGGTTCAGCTACGACCCCGAACTCAACCTGGTCTACTCCGGCACCGGCAACCCCTCGACCTGGAACCCCTCGCAGCGCCCGGGTGACAACAAGTGGACGATGACCATCTTCGCCCGCGACCTCGACACCGGTGTCGCCAAGTGGGTCTACCAGATGACGCCGCATGACGAGTGGGACTACGACGGCGTCAATGAGATGATCCTCGCCGACATCAAGGTCAAGGGCAAGGACACCAAGGCGCTGGTGCACTTCGACCGCAACGGCTTCGCCTACACCATGGACCGCACCAATGGCGCACTGCTGGTGGCCGAGAAGTACGACCCGACGGTGAACTGGGCCTCGCATGTCGATATGAAGACCGGCCGGCCGCAAGTCGTCGCCCAGTACTCCACCTCGAAGTTCACCAACCCGAACCACGGCCCCGACGTGAACGTGAAGGGCATCTGCCCGGCCGCGCTCGGCACCAAGGACCAGCAACCGGCCTCCTTCGACCCCAATACCGGCCTGTTCTACGTGCCGACCAACCATGTGTGCATGGACTACGAGCCCTTCGAGGTCGAGTACGTCGCCGGCCAGCCCTATGTCGGCGCCACGCTGTCGATGTTCCCGACACCCAACAGCCATGGCGGCATGGGCAACTTCATCGCCTGGGATGCGGGCGAAGGCAAGATCGTGCAGTCCAAGC
Organism: Thauera mechernichensis; assembly: GCF_029588855.1. NCBI lineage: Bacteria > Pseudomonadati > Pseudomonadota > Betaproteobacteria > Rhodocyclales > Zoogloeaceae > Thauera > Thauera mechernichensis. The sequence continues at coordinate 18,483 of NZ_JARQZE010000019.1, forward strand.
CCGAGAAGTTCTCGGTATGGAGCGGTTCGCTCAACACGGCTGGCGGCATCTCCTGCTTCGGCACCCTTGAAGGCCACCTGAAGTGTGTTGATGCCAAGGACATCAACAAGGAGCTGTACAGCTTCAAGACGCCCTCGGGCATCATCGGCAACGTGTTCACCTACCTGCACAAGGGCAAGCAATACCTGGGCGTGTTCTCGGGTATCGGCGGCTGGGCCGGCATCGGCATGGCGGCAGGGCTGGAGCAGGACACCGATGGCCTGGGCGCAGTGGGCGGCTACCGCGACCTGCAGAACTACACCCAGCTCGGCGGCTCGCTGACGATCTTCGCACTGCCCAATCGTTGATGGCGCGGGCACCGGTGGCCGCAGCACGGGCCACCGGCCAGCCCTCCCTGCAACAGGCCGTTTCGATCTCCGCCCCCGGGCCATGAACCCCGGGCCGCACAAGGGATCAGACAACACAAAGACAAGGCGGCGTGATCGAGCCCGCCGATCGAGACCGACGGGCCGCATCGAGCCCGGATGGAGGAGGAGTCATGAGACACAGGCAGTTCGCCATTGCATTCGCCCTGCTCTGCTTCGGTTCCGCGACCCAGGCGGAGGACGCCCGGGCCGCGGCCAAGAGCAGCGCGTCCGACAAGCCCCTGTACACCGTGGTAGACGGCTACAAGGTGGATGCCGACACCTTGCAGGGTTTCCGTACCTGGCGAGCTGCCGCCTGCGACCGCTGCCACGGCGCCAACCAGGAAGGCATGGTTGGCCCCTCGCTGATCGAAAGCCTGAAGACGCTGAGCAGGGACGAGTTCGTCACCGTCGTGCGCGACGGTCGCCTGGACAAGGGCATGCAGAGCTTTGGCAGCGACCAGCGCGTGATGGACAACATCGACCACCTCTATGCCTACCTCAAGGGGCGCTCGGACGGTGCCATAACCCGCGCGCGAGTGAGCGCAATCGAATGAGCCGACGGGACTTCCGATGACTGAGAGCCAAGCCCGACGCCCACGCGTCCCGCACCTCGCCGCCGGCAGCGTCGGCGCACTGTCCGCAATCCTGCTGCTGCTCGCGCCCGTCGAGGCACACGCCGAGCAAGGCAAGGCCAACGGCCGCGACGCGCTGCGCGTGTGCCAGGACCCGAACAACATGCCCTTCTCCAATGCCGGCGAGGAGGGTTTCGAGAACCGCATCGCCGAGCTGTTCGGCAAGCATCTCGGCGTCCCGGTCACCTACTTCAACTATCCACAGCGCTTCGTGTTCATCCGCAACACCTTGCGCTACAAGTTACCGGGCGAGGACTACCCCTGCGACGTGATCATCGGGCTGCCGGTGGGCTTCGACCAGGTCGCCGTCACCAAGCCCTACTACCGCTCGACCTATGCCATGGTGATCCCGCCCGGCAAGGGCCTGGACGACGTCGCCACGGTGGACGACTTCCTCGCGCTTGGCCAGGAGCGCCTCGGCAAGCTCAGGATCGGCCTCTATGACAAGTCGCCGGTATCGAAGTGGATGGATCGCCACAACCTCGTCGACCAGGGCGTGCCCTACCAGACGATCAACGTCGCCATGGATCATTACGTGGGCGACATCATCGACAAGGACCTCGTGTCGGGCAAGATCGACGTCGCCATCGTCTGGGGTCCGGTCGCCGGCTACTACGCACGCCAGGTCGACCCGCCGCTCAAGGTGGTGCCGCTGAAGTCGGAGCCCGGCATCCAGTTCGATTTCGCATTCGGCATGGGGATTCGCCGCGGCGAGCCCGAGTGGCAGAAACAGATCGAGGGCTTCCTGGACAGTCATCAGGGCGAGATCCAGGACATTCTCAAGGCCTATCACGTCCCGCTGATCGACCTCGATCAACGCACGGCGGCGAACTGATGCGCCTTGCGCCATCCTCACCCCCTCCGCAGCAGACACCGACAGAGGGCAGCATGCACCGTCACACTCCGATCCGCCTTGCGCAGTGGGCCACCGTGCTAGCCCTGGGCTGCCTCGCACTTGCGGGCAGGCCAGCACTGGCGGCGGCGCAGGCGCAGGACTATTCGGCGGCCGAACGCATCATCTTCATGTCCGAGCACCTGTCTGCAGTCAAGCCGCCGCAATTGCTCGAGTACAGCTTCCGCAAGCACGGCACGCTCGAGGCCGGCTTCGAGGATCGCGTGGCGCTGCGGCTATCGCCGACCGATGCCGGTGTCTGCTGCGACGCCGAAGCCGACTTCCTCAGCGCAGAGCGGCGCACCCGGCTCCCCGAGGTCGAAGACGCACGCGCCAACCCCGTCATCCTGTACTTCCTCGAGCATGACGTGCGCGACATGAACCGCCTGACCAAGGGCCAGCCCAACCACTTCCGCAAGCGCATCCGCATGGCCATCTACGACGGCGCCCGGGTCGAGCATCGCGATGCCCACTACCAGGGCCGCAGCATCGCGGTGCAGGAGGTGTCGATCTCCCCGTACGACGACGACCCCAACCGCGAGCGCTTCGCCCAGTACGCGGACAAGCAGTATGTGTTCTGGCTGTCGGAAGCCGTCCCTGGCGGCGTGCTCGGCATGGCGACACGCATGAACAACCCCGAGGCGGGCGCAGAACCGCTGGTGGTCGAGGAGCTGGTTCTCGATGGCGCCACCCTGCCCGCCCTCCCACCCAGACAGGCGGCACTCGGAAGATGAGCCGCCTCCTTGTGGAGCACGCCCGATGAACAAGTCCTTCAAACCCCTCGCGACCGTCATCATCGCCCTTGCCGCGTCGGCGAGCCTGCCGGCAGTGGCCAACGACTTTCCCACCATCGAGCGCGTGAGCTACGTGCTCGAGTGCATGCGCGACCACCCTGGCCCGCAGTTCGAGATGTCGAGCAAGTGCTCGTGTGCACTCGATGCGCTCGCGCGCGAGGTCAGCTTCGAGGATTACCGCAGCATGCACACTGCCTCCCTGGCCAACACCATCGGCGGCGAGCGTGGCGGCTATTACCGCGGCAAGCACTGGCGCGGCGAAGTGCGCAAGTACCAGGAACTGCAGGCCAAGGCCAAGAAGGGCTGCTTCATCGACACCTCGGCCGCCAGCCGCTGAGCGCCCCGGTCGCCGACACACCGAGCCCCTGCGGCCCATGGCCGTGCGCACCGTCCGAGCCTCCCGCGCAGGCATCCTCGCCACAGTGCTTGCCGTGCTGGCAAGCGCCGCGGGCGAGTTGCTGGCAACCCAGCCCCTGCCGGTCGATGAGCTGGCCCCGGGCGTGTTCGTGCATCAGGGCCGGCACCAGCCCTGGGCCGCCACCGACGCGGACGATGTGGCGAACCTGGGCTTCGTGGTCGGCTCCGACTGTGTCGCCGTGATCGACACCGGGGGCAGCCCGGCAACCGGCGCAGCCCTGCTTGCCAGCATCCGCGCGGCAACGACGCGACCGGTGTGCTATGTGATCAACACCCATGTGCACCCCGACCACATCCTCGGCAACCCGGCTTTCGCCGCGCTCGAGCCGCGGCCCCGCTTCGTTGCGCACGCACGCCTGCCCGCCTCGCTCGCCGCGCGCGCGCCCTTTTATCTCCACGCGCTCGGGCGCGACACCGGCGCCACTGCGGGAGCGCCAGCGTTCCCGGCTTACGAGATCCTTGTGGACGACCGCCTCACGCTCGAACTCGGCGACGTCCGCCTGCACTTGCGCGCCTGGCAGACCGCCCACACCGACAACGACCTGAGCGTGCATGTCCCCGAGCGCGGCGTCGTCTTCCTGGGTGACCTGCTGTTCTCGACGCACCTGCCGGTGATCGACGGCCGCCTGCTTGGCTGGCTGGCCGTCATGGACGCACTCTCCGGCCCGAATGGCGGGCTGGCAGGGCATCTCGTCGTACCCGGCCACGGCCACCCCACGAGCGAATGGGCGCACGCTTTCGCCCGCCAGAACGAATACCTCGCGCTGGTCCGCGATCGCACACGCCAGGCCATCGCCGAGGGGCGCGGCATTGCCGAGACGGTCGAGGCGCTGGCCGGCACCGGCATCGAAGGCTGGCTGCTGGCAGACGACTTTCATCGCCGCAACCTGACTGCGGCGTTTGCCGAGCTGGAATGGGAAGACTAGGACCACCCCACAGGAGAAGCCATGAACACGCTCAGATCACTACTGCTGTGGTGCACGCTCCTGCTCGGCCTGCCGGGCACGGGCCTGGCACAGCAGGCCGCGGCAGACGACGCGGAGGCCAACGCGACCTGGCAACAGGTGCGCAAGGCCATGTTCCAGGGCCGCGACATCACCAGCCCGGCCCCCGATGTCATCAGCATCGAGGCCCCGGACCGCGCCCAGGATGCAGCCATCGTCCCGCTGTCGATCCGCACCCACATCGACCAGCGCGCCGAGCGCTACATCGAGAAGCTCTACCTCGTCATCGACAACAACCCTTCGCCGGTCGGTGCGGTGTTCCACTTCACGCCCGCCAGCGGCCGCGCCGACATCGAGACGCGGGTCCGGATCGAGGCCTATACCCACGTGCGTGCGATCGCGCAGATGAATGACGGCGAGCTGTTCATGACGACCCGCTTCGTCAAGGCCTCGGGCGGCTGCTCCGCGCCGCCGGGCAAGGACATGACGGCAGCGCTGGCCAATCTGGGTAAGATGCGCTTTCGCGTCGAGGCTGCAGCCGACGGCAAGGTCGAGGCCGGCAAGCCGGCACTCGCGCAGTTGATGATCAGCCATCCGAACAACTCCGGCCTGGCCATGGATCAGCTCACCCGGCTCTATACGCCGGCCTATTTCGTGCGCCACATCCAGGTCAGCTATGCGGGCGAGCCGGTGCTGCGCGCGGAGGTGGACTTCTCGATCAGCGAGAATCCCAATTTCCGCTTCTACTTCCTGCCGCACGCCGAGGGCGAACTGAAGGCCGAGGTCATCGACACCAACGATCTGCGCTTCGAGAGCGCGCTGAAGATCTCGCCGCGCTAGTGCCATGCACCCGGGCAGCGCCTACAAACCGTAGCCCGGGTTGAGCGCACGCTTCTCGGCCATGTCGCGCACCATGAAACGCACACCGCGCAGCCAGCTTTCGTCGTTGTTGCCGCGCAGATCGACCGACTTGACCAGGGCGACACGACCGCTGGCCGCCTCGATGATCTCGATATTGACGTTGAGGATCAGGTTGCTGACCTTCTGCACCCAACCCACAGCCACATAGTCGCTGCCAAGCCCTGCGGCGAGATCGGACTTGCAATGCACGCAGCGGAACACGAATTCTGCGCTGTTGCGCACCTTGTCCACCAGCGCCTGCTGGGGAGCAAGATCCACCGGCCGGTAGAGCCCGCGCTCGGCGATGAGCGCGCGGAACTCGGCGTCGATCATCTTCAGCCGCGCCTGCTGTTCGGCATCCCGGCTGCCATCCGGATGGTCCTCGAGCAGTTCGAAACCGATCATCGCCAGCGATGGCGGTGCGGCAAGGGCGACACCGCCCGCGGCGCACAGCAGCGCCGCCACGAGCAAGCGGCGAAGACGGCGTATCGTTGCATTCATGGCGTTCGTCTCCTGCAGGAGGTGGGATGAGACATTCGGACAGGCGGTGGACGTTCGGCCCTGCGGCCCTGCGGCTTGCTGCGGCACTGCTGTGCCTGATCACGTTCGCACCCGCAGCCGTCCTCGCGCAGCTGGACGCCGCGGCGGCCGGGCGCATGCCGCAAGGCCTGGCCGAAGGCGTCCACGTGCTCGTCGGCGATGTCGACGCACCGACGCCGGCCAACCGCGGCGAGATCGGCAACATCGGCTTCGTGGTCGGTGAACAGGGCACGGTGGTGATCAACTGCGGGGCTTCGTATCGCCACGGCCGCGCCGTGATCGAGACGGCCGAACGCATCGGTGGCAAGCCGGTGGTGCTGGCGATCATTACCCAGCCGCTGCAGGAGTTCGTGATGGGCGCAAGCGCGTTCACCGAACGCGGCATCCCCGTGCTGAGCCATCGCGCCAGTGCCGAGCTCATCGAGGCGCGCTGCGAAACCTGTCTGCGCACGCTGCGCACGCAGCTCGGCGAGGACGAAATGGCCGGCACGCGCGTCGTGGTGCCCACACAGCGGATCGACGGCGACACCGTCGTCACCGTCGGCGGACGCGAACTGCAGCTGATCCACCCGGGCTGGGGCAGTTCGCCGGGCGACCTGATCGTACGCGACACGCGCAGCGGGATCGTCTTTGCCGGTGCGCTGGCGGGCTTCGGGCGAGTCCCGGAACTGCGCGACGGCGACATGGCGGGCTGGCTGGCCGCACTGGACAGGCTGGAAGCCCTCGCTGGGCAGGACCGCGACCTCGTCGTGCCGGGCTATGGCGCACCTGCCGGCACGCACGCACTGGCCGCCCTGCGCCACTACCTGCGCGACATCGACACCCGGGTGCACGCCCTGCTCGCCGCCGGAACGCCGCTGCTGGAGGCAATCAAGGCCGCGGACCTGCCGGCCTACAGCCACTGGGCGCGCTACCCCTTGCAGCATGAGCGCAACGTGCAGCGGCGCTACCTCGCGCTCGAAAACGAATTGTTCGAGGACTGACAGGGGCGGCGCCCGCCGGCCGCGGCGCTCAGCGCCCTTCCAGTTCGCGCTTGAGCGCATCGAGCCCGGCCTGGTAGACGCCGGTCACGGCAGCGATCGCAGCCGCGTCGTTCAACTCGGGCGGCGGATCATTGTTGGGAAAGCCCCGGTAGAAGGCACCGCGCCACTCGACCTTCGAGCCCTTGTCGCCGTCGGCCGTCACCGTAAGGTGGGACACGTAGTTGCTTACCGGCAGCACCGCCACGTCGCCCTTGCTGATCTTGTACGAGTAGCTCATGCGCTCGGCACTGTAGCGGGTGAGCTGCTCGCCGATGCTCGGCTCGCCCTCGCCCTTGAGGACCAGCACACGCTCCGCACCCACTTCGTTCGCCGCAGCGCCGTCGGTGCGGGCCACCGCAGGATGCCAGGACATGTCGTGGAAATTGGCGATCCGCGCCCACACCTTGTCGGCCGGCGCCGCAATGTCGATGCTGAGCTCCACCTTCTGCCGGCTCGGCCCATGCGCCCAGGCGCTGCCGACCAGCAGGCCGCACAGGGCCAGGCTCAATACGCTTCTGCGAGTGGTTGTCATGTCGTCTCCAGGAGTGGGTCTTGATGACTTGCGGGGGATGGCGTTCAGCCCGGCTTGCCGGTGCGCTTGAGCATGCCGCGCTGCGGGTCGTAGCCCCAGGCTGCAAGCAGGAAGAAGACGACCAGGCAAGCACCGACGATGGCGAGCGACTGCACCGACACCTGGCCATGGAGTGCGAAGCGGATCGCCTCGACGGCGTGGGTGAAGGGGTTCCAGGTGGCGAGGAAGTGGATCACCCGCGCGCCGGACTCCTCCAGCTTCCACAACGGATAAAGCGCAGGCGAGATGAAGAACATCGGGAAGATGACGAAGTTCATCGTGCCGGCGAAGTTCTCGAGCTGACGCACATGCACCGACAACAGGAGGCCCAGCGCGCCCAGCATCATGCCGGCCAGCACCAGCACCGGCAGCGCGTAGAGCCAGCCGCCAAACGGCACGTCGACATCGAACAGCGCCGCGATGGCGAGAAAGACGTAGGCCTGCAGCACCGACAGCAGGGTGCCGGCGAGCAGCTTGCAGAACAACAGATACCAGCGCGGCAGCGGCGCCGTAAGCAGCAGGCGCATCACCCCCATCTCGCGGTCATAGACCATCGCCAGCGAGGACTGCATGCCGTTGAACAGCAGCACCATGCCCAGCAGCCCGGGCACGATGTAGGTCTGGTAGGGGATGTAAGTGTCGTAGGGCGGGATGATGGAGACGCCGAACACGTTCTGGAAACCGGCGGCGAACACCACCAGCCACAGCAGCGGGCGCACAAGGGCGGACGCCAGCCGTCCGCCCTGGCGGACGAACTTGGCGACCTCGCGACTGGTGACCGCCTGCAGCGCAAGCAGGGCGTGGGCGAGCCTCATGCACGGCCCTCCCGGCAGCGCCAGCGTTCAATCGATCCGGGCCTGGCCTTCATGCGTCCATTCATGCATCCACTCCGTTCGGCTCTGGCGGTTCAGGGCTTGCACTGGCTGTCGCGGCGGTCGAAACCGAGCGTATCCATGTTGTTGCTCTGGTGCAGGAAGCCCTGGATGGGCGCGCGCTCGATCACCGCGTTGTGGGTGGCGATCAGCATCGGCTGGCGCAACTGGCGATCCCAGTCGCGGAAGTTGAGGCGGTTGCCCTTGAAACCGTCGATGGTGATCTCCTCGCTGCCGAGGTAGGCGACGAGCTTGTCGAAGGGCGCGTTCTCGGTGCGTACCACGGCCTCCACCACCGCCTTGACCGCGATCCACGCCGCCCAGTCGGCGCTGCCCATGTGACGCTTGGCCTGCTTGTCGAAGCGGCCAGTGAGCTGGGGCGCGCCATGGCGCGGCCAGGCCCAGTGCCAGGCCTCGGCCACCAGGCCCTCGGCGCCGATCACCGGACGCGGGCGCACGGTGTCGTAGGGCACGCTGCGCGCAAACTCGCCGTCGCTGTCCGCGACGAAGACGACATCGTGATCGGCGCCGGCGGTCAGCAGGCCGACATTGCCCTGCTCGCGCTGGCGCGGGTCATTGCTGAGCACGAACTCCTTCCTGGCGACGATCTTCAGGCCGAGCCGGCGCGCGGAGTTTTCGAAGGCGGCGCCGATGAGCTTGTCCTCGTCGCGTGGCCCCTGCAGCAACAGCACGTTGCGCCACTTCTTGAACACCAGGAACTGGGCCAGCGCGTCGGTCTGCATGCCGTGGTTGGGCAGGGTGTGATAGAGGTGGGCCTGGCACTGCGCCTGGCGCAGTGCGTCGTCAGCCGCAGACACGTTGAACAGCAGCAATTCGCGGCCGCGCGTCTTCGCCGCCAGCTCGGCCACCACCGGACCCGGCGCGTCGATCAGGAAGAAGCGCACGCCCTCGCCGTTGAGCCTGTCGAGTTCGGCGAGCAAGGCAGCGGCATCGGCACCCTTTGCGCGCGCGAGCTCGAAGCCCACGCCCAGGGCCTGGCCAACGAAGCGCACTTCGCGGATCGCCACCTCGGCACCGGCAAGCGGCGGCCCCAGCGGACGCGACAGGGTGCGAAAAAAGGCCTTCTTGTCGTCGTAGCGCGGATCCTTGTCCAGCTCCAGGTAACCGAAGCGGATCACCTCGGCTGCCGTGGCAGCCAGGGTGAAGAGCAGCAAGCCCATCGCCAGCGCCAGATGCATGAGGCCAGCCATCGGCGGCGGACGCAGAGCGCCCGCCGCGCAAGCGAGATGCGTGGGGAAACGCAGTTTCATCTTATCGTTCTCCATCCATATTCCAGGTCAGCACCGCGAGCCTCGCCAACCAAGGTCCGACATAGGCGCGACGGTTTCCCGTGGGAGCGGCGCAAGCCGCGAGCCTTTCGTCGCATCCACCACCCTCCATCGCCTTCAAACCCTCGCGGCTGGCGCCGCTCCCACAGGGCGATGCGCGCCGCGGGTTGCCGTAGGCGCGGCGCAAGCCGCGAGCCTTTCGCCGCACCCGCCACCCTCCATCGCCTTCAAACCCTCGCGGCTGGCGCCGCTCCCACAGGGCGATGCGCGCCGCGGGTTGCCGTAGGAGCGGCGCAAGCCGCGAGCCTTTCGCCGCACCCGCCACCCTCCATCGCCTTCAAACCCTCGCGGCTGGCGCCGCTCCCACGGCGGGAACAAACGCTGCGCCGCACTTCCGTAGGAGCGGCGCAAGCCGCGAGCCTTACATCAGTCGTCGATCACCGCTGTGTGCGGCACGCGGCCGACCGGCACGGAACGGAGCACCTTGTTGGTCTTGGTGTCGACGATGGAGATGTCGTCGGACAGGCCATTGACGATCACCAGCATCGACTCGTCTCGGCTCAGCGTAGCGCCCCAGGCGCGGCTGCCGACGAGCACGTAGTCCTTGATCTGGCGGCTGGCGACATCGACCACGGCGAAGTGGTTGGCGCGGCCGAGGGTGACGTAGGCGGTCTTGCCATCGCGTGTCATGGTGATGCCGACCGGGGTCACCTCCTCGCTGCGGAAGCCCTTGGGCGCGAAGCTGACCGTCTCCTTGATGGTGTTGGCCTTGGCGTCGAGAATCGTCACCGAGGCGCCAAGCTCGTTGGTCACCCACACCTCGCTGCCGTCCGGGGTGTCGGCGAAGCGGCGCGGGCGGTTACCGACCACCACGTTGGCAAGGATCTCGTTGGTCGCGGTATCGATCACGTGCACCATGTTGGCGACCTCGGAGGTCACGTACAGGCGGCTGCCATCCTTGCTGACCAGGACGCCCTCGGGCTCCTCGCCAACCTCGATGGTGGCGAGGATTTCGTTCTTGGCGACGTCAACCACGGAGACCTCGGCGTCATCCTCGTTGGAAACGTAGATCTTGCTGCCGTCCTTGCTGAAATCGAACATCTCCGGGTCCTCGCCGACGTCGATGCTGCGCACCACCTCGAGTTTGGCGATGTCGATCACATCCACCCGCTCGCTGTTGCTGGCGATGACGAAGATCTGCTCGCGGTCGGCGGTCAGCTTCATGTCGCGCGGGCGTTCGCCGGTGGGGATGGTCTTGACCACCTGGAAGGTCTTGCCGTCGAGCACCGTGACCGCGTTGTCGTTCTCGCTGCTGACGAAAATGTAGCCGGTGTCCTTGGCCAGGGCGGCGCCGGCGGGCAAGGCAAGCATGAGCGAGGTGGCCACTGCGCAGCCCAGGGTCTTCAGTCGGTTCATTATTGTCGTCTCCTCATTGGTAGATGGTGACCGGACCGTTCCTGGCCCGGCTGCTGCAAAAAAACGGGGCTGATCCCCGCACGAAAACATCAAGCCGGCGCTGCGGCTCCCGCGCCGGTCATGTCCAGGAAGGCTTCGGCCAGGCTGGCTCTGCCAGAGGCCTGTACCAGCGCAGCCGGCGCGCCCTCGGCGAGCAGCTCGCCACGGTGCAGCACAAGCACGCGATCGGCGGCCTCGGCCTCATCCACCAGGTGCGAAGCCCACAGCACGCCCACGCCGGTGGCCCGCAAACCCAGCACCTCGTCGAGCAGGTGGCGGCGCGAGGCCGGATCCAGGCCCACCGTGGCCTCGTCCATGAGCAGCACCGAGGGGCGGTGGATCAGCGCGCGCGCCAGTTCCACCTTGCGCCGGTTGCCGCCCGAGAGCTCGCGCACACGGTCGCCGCGGCGCTCACCCAGGCCCAGGCGGGCCAGCGCGTCGTCGATGCGCGCCGCCGCCAGCCGCGGGCCGAGCCCGTGCAGGCGGGCATGGAAGACGAGGTTGGCCTCGACACTCAGATCCATGTCCAGCGTCATCTGCTGGAACACCACGCCGATGCGCCCGAGCGCGCTCACCGGCGCGACCCGCATGTCGTGGCCGCACACCTGTACCTGGCCGGCGTCGGCATTGAACAGGCCGGTGAGCAGCTGGAACAGCGTGCTCTTGCCGGCGCCGTTGGGGCCGAGCAAGGCCACGAACTCACCGGCGCAGACCTGCAGGTCGACGCCCTTCAGCGCCGGCCGCGCGCCGTAGGACTTGCGCACGCCACGTACGGACAGCAACACTTCACGCGCCGAATCAGGCATGTCCATCCCCCTCGCAGTTTGCCCGTGCATGCCCGGCCAGCGGCAAGCCGCCGAGCAGGTCGGGGTGACGGGCCAGCAGCGCTTCCTGCAGCCGCCCGACCTCTGCGCAGCCCGGCTGGCGCGGGCGCGGCAATTCGACCTCATGCTCGAGCACGACGCGGGCTGGCGCAGACGACAGGAAACACACGCGATCGGCCAGCGCCAGCGCCTCGCGCAAGTCGTGGGTCACGAACAGCACGCTGGCACCGCAGCGTTGCCACTGCTCGACCAGCATCTCCCGCAGTCGATTGGCGGTCGGGGTGTCGAGCGACACAAAGGGCTCGTCCATCAGCAGCAGTTGCGGTTCATTGACGAACGCCCGCGCCAGCGCGACGCGCCGCATCATGCCGCCGGAGAGCCTGCCGGGATAGGCGTCGAGCACGTCACCCAGTTCCATCGCCCGCAGCAAGGCAACGGCACGCTCGCGTACCACAGCAGCCGCACGCGGGTCGGCCGCGCGGGCGACGAGCAGCACGTTGTCGAGCACGCTCAGCCAGGGCATCAGCCGTGGCTCCTGGAACATGAAGCCGATGTCCTCGGGAAACGCGCCGTCGAGATCGACTCGCCCGCTCATGTCGCGATCGAGCCCGCCGACGATGTTGAGCAGGGTGCTCTTGCCGCAACCCGACGGCCCCACCACGCAGACGAACTCGCCCTGGCGCACGGACAGCCGCAACCCGGACAGGGCAAGGTGCGGACGCCCGCCACGGTCCGGGTAGCGCTTGTGGTCGATCTGGATCTCAAGCATCGCTCAGCCCCTCCAACGGGTCAGCCTGCGCTCGAGCGGGCGCAGCATCCAGGCTTCGACCGTCAGCACCACCGCGGCGAAGGCCAGGGTGTAGGCAAGGATGCCGGTGATGTCGAAGAACTGGAAGAAGACATTGAGCTGGAAGCCCACGCCGTCGCTGCGGCCGAGCAACTCCACCACGAGCACGATCTTCCAGATCAGCGACAGTCCGGAGCGCGCCGCCGCCATCAGGTAGGGCACGAGCTGGGGCAGGTACACACGCAGGAAGGTCGTCCGGCGCGACAGACGGTAGGCGCGCGCGACGTCGAGCAGTTTGGGGTCCACCGCCCGCGCGCCCTCGCGCACGGTGACGATGACGGTCGGGATCTTGTTGATCGCCACAGCCAGGATGGCGGCCCAGTCGTTGAGGCCGAACCACACGTAGCACAGGATGATGGTGACCAGCGCCGGGATGTTGAGGCCGAGCACCAGCCAGGCGTCGAAGAAGGCGTCACACTGCCGCCACCGCCCCATTGCCATGCCCACCAGGGCGCCGATGAGCATCGCCGCCGTGAAGGCGACCACCACCCGGCCGAGGGTGACGGCAAGATGACCAGGGAGCGCCATCGACGCGACTTCGTCCCAGATGCGCGCCAACACTGCAGCCGGCGTGGGCAGCGTGTGGTTGTCGGCGATCAGCGCGCCGATCTGCCAGACCAGCACGAATACGAGCAGGGAAGCAAGGCGGAGCCAGCGGTCGCGGCGGCTGGCCGGCGACACGCTCGTGGTCTGGGCCTGGTTGCGTGCGTTGGACGGCATGAAGCGTGGCGGATCGATGCTTGCCTGAGTGCTTGCCTGAGCGCGTACCTGAGGCCGCCCCGTCACTGCGCCCCTCCCCGTCGCCAGAAGGTGCCCGGCGCAAGCGCGTCGGACCTGCCGACCAGTGCCGGACCGCCTTCTGCGGCGAGGATGGCGAATACGCGGGCTGCGACACGCTCGGCCTCGCGTTCGCCATCCTCGCCGTCGGCACGCGGGATCCCGGCCCGAAAGCCTTCGCGCAGGGCGATGAAGGTGTCCTCGTTCTCGGCTCGCATCAGCGGCCGCAGCGCCTCCCAGGCCGCATCCGAGGCAAGCATCAGGTCCTTGGCCGCAGCCGAGGCACGCAGAAAGCCCTCGATGGCGCCCGGATTGGCACGTGCCCAGCGCTCGCTGAACACCCAGCCCACCAGCGGCAACGCGTCCTCGATGCCCAGCCCTGCAAGGATCTGCGGCATGGTGATGAGCTCGGCCATGCCGGCTGCAGACAGGCGAGCACTGAAGTGCCAGAAGTTCATCGCCGCGGGCAGCTCGCCGCGCATGACGAGTTCGTTGAGCAGGGGCGGCGCGGCAAACTGCGGGCGCACGAAGGTGGCTGCGTCCTCGCCAACCGTCCTGCGCGCATAGGCGCGCAGCAGCAGCCAGCTCTTGTCGAGCGCCCCGCCGGCAATGCCCAGGCGCTTGCCCTTGAGGTCGGCAAAGCTCGCGATACCCGCATCCGGGCGCACGCTGACGCCACCCACGGCCTGCGAATAGGGCGAGAACACATAGTCGCGCCCCTCGCTGCGCATGCGCGAAACCCAGATCCAGTCGTTGGCGATGACATCGACTTCACCGCCCTGGATCGCCACGTTGGCCGCATCCTTGAGCGCCAGCGGAACGATGCGGATCTCGACCCCCTCGCGCTCGGCAAAGCCTTCGCGCTGCATGACGTCGAGCTCCCAGCTCACGGTGCCGAACTGCAGGATACCGACGCGCACCACCTGGCGCTCGGCCGCCACGGCCCCCGCCACCATCGCACCGCCCAGCATCAGCGCACACGCCAGCTTGCTCCAGAACCCTCGCATGAACCCGTGTCTCCATGTCCGCGCCTTTGCCTTGGGGCACAGACGCATTGTTTTTCCGACACCTGCAGATTCCGTGCCACGAAGCCAAAACGCGGCACATGCGGGACGCCGTCCGGCGATCTGCCCGACGGTGCGCAGTGTCGCGCGGGCGAACCTGTTCCAAATGGGAACATCAATTGTTCAATCCCGCAGCAGCACCCCACGAACGCCAGCCCCCCCGACTGCGGCTATTGCGCCGCACAAGGCGCCGCGACCGGGCATGCATCCAGCCGGCATGGATCCTGCATGTCCGCCCGGACACCCGAATCGCAGGACTGCCGGCCACGCGCAACATGAAGCAACAGCACGACTCGCGCCCCTCTCCCGACGCGCTCACGCCGTCCACACATCCGCCCAGCACGCTGCAGCCGGAGCGCCATGCACGCCTGGTGACACTGTCGGCCCCCGCCATGGAAGACCTCCACCGCCAGCTCGACAGCCCCTCGGTCACCGTCATCCTGACCGACAGCGCAGGCACCGTGCTGCGCGCCATCGGCACACGCCCGCGCGCGGCGGACACCATCGCGCCCCAGGGCATCGGCATCGCCGCCCCCATCCTGCCGCCCGCCGGCGGCCTGCTCGGCTTCATCGATGTCGATATTTCGCAACTCGGTTGGCTCACGCATGCCAACGCCCTGGTGCAGACGGCGGCTCGCATCATCGAGCACCGCCTGATCGAGTCCGAACCGGAAGGCTTTCTGCTGCTGCGCTTTCATCGCTACCCCGCGGTGCTCGGCACGCCGCTCGAGGCGCTGACGCTGTTCGACGCCGAAGGCTGCGTGCTCGCCGCCAATCGGGTCGCTCTTGAACTGCTGGCCTCATGCACCGAAGACGGCGCCACCGATGCGCCCGCCTGCTTCACCACCCACTGGCGAGGCATCGTCGGCTACGCCGCACTCGGCCTGCGCCAGCCCTTCACGCTGCGCGACCGCCGCGGCATGCAGTATTCCGCCCGTGCAAGCCTGCGCCGGGGAGCCCACCCATGACCGACCGCCTCCACCACGCGCCCAGCCTCAAGGCGCATATCAGCCTCGTGCTCACCGCCCTCATCGCGGTAATGATGGCGGTCACCGCCGTGGTCTGGATGCGCGAGACGCGCAATGCCATCCACGAGGAGGTGGAGGCCGCCACCCGCGTCGCCGAGCAATGGCTCAACGTGCTGATTCCCGAAACCCTGGCCGACGGCCCGCAAGCCCGCGAGCGCCTGATGCACCACCTCGAAGCGGTCGGCCGTATCCGCGCCAACCGCCTCGAAGTCTTCGACAGCCTTGGCGGGCGCCTCTACCTGTCCCCCGACTCACCGTACAAGGCCGGTCGCTTCGCCCCCGACGGCTTCACACGCTGGGTCGAACCCACCGTGGCGCCGCGCAACCTGCCTGCGGGCGAGCTCACCATCGTGCTCACGCCGGACACCTCACGCGCCGTGCTCGACGCCTGGGACAAGCTCACGGCCGCGCTCGGCTGGGCCGTCGCCCTGCTGATGCTGATCTGGCTCGCCACCCGGTTCGCGATCAATCGCGCGCTCTCACCGGTCGCCGAGATCCACTCGGCACTCGAACGCAGCGCACAGGGCCGCTTCGACCTGCGCCTGCCCGAATACCCTACGCGTGAGCTCGCCCTGCTCGCGCGCAGCTACAACAGGCTCGCCGACAGCCTCGACCAGAGCCTGGCCGAGAACGCCCGCCTCGAGCACGACCAGGCCCTCGCCCATGCGGTGCAACTGCGACTTGAGCAGGAACGGCGCCTGATCGCGCGCGAACTGCACGACGAGCTCGGCCAGGGCATCACCGCAGTGCGCGCCATCGCCGGCGCCATCATCCAGCGCAGCACCGACCAGCCCGGGCTCAACGGCAGCGCACAGGCCATCCTCGCCATGACCGGACAGATGCAGGAAGGCGTGCATACCATCCTGCAGCGCCTGCGCACCAGCACCGGCGACGATGGCCTGCACGTGGAGGAAGCGATCCGCAGCTACTGCGAACTGTGGGCCAGGCATCATGGCGACATCGAGATCCAATGCACCATCGAACCCCTGGCACAGGCGGTGTCCGACGCCGTCGGCCTCACCATCCTGCGCATGGTGCAAGAGAGCCTGACCAACGTGGTGCGCCACGCCCGCGCCAGCCGCGTCGAGGTGCGGTTGGGACTGCGCGACGGCGACATCGAGATCGAGATCATCGACAACGGGTGCGGCCTCGGCGAGAATCCGGGCCCGGGCCGCTACGGGCTGATGGGCATGCGCGAACGCGTTGCCGAGCTGCACGGCAGGCTCGAGCTCTGCCGCCCGCCGCAAGGCGGCCTGTGCGTGCGGGCCCGCCTGCCGCACCCCCTCCACACCGAACAAGGATGACCGTGCACACCCTCCAGGGCCTCCGCATCCTGCTGGCCGACGACCACGCCGCCGTGCGCATGGGTTTTCGCCTGCTGCTCGAAGGCGCGGGCGCCGAGGTGGTCGGCGAAGCCGACAGCGGCGAGAAGGCGGTGACCGCCTTCTCCGAACTGAAGCCTGCAATGCTGATGATGGACGTCTCGATGCCCGGCATCGGCGGTCTGGGCGCGCTCGAGCGCCTGCTCGCCCACCACCCCGATGCACGCGTGCTGATCCTGTCCGCACACGACGACGCCCAGATTCCCGCGCGCGCCCTGCGTGCAGGTGCCACCGGCTACCTGTCCAAGCGTGCCCAGCCCCAGGAATTGCTGCGCGCAGTCGCCACCGTGGCCCGCGGCCAACGCTACATCGACCCCGACATCGCCCCTGCGCTCGCGCTCGCGCAGTTCTCCGGTGGTCAGGATCCGGTCACCGCGCTCACCGAAAAGGAGTTCGCCGTCTTCCTGCAGCTCGCCCAGGGCCGCACGGTGGCCGAGATCGCAGACAGCCACAATCTCAGCCCCAGCACGGTGGGGACGCACCTGTATCACATCAAGCAGAAGCTCAACGTCTCCAACGCCGCCGAGCTTGCCCTGGTGGCAATCCGCAGCGGCCTTATCGAAGTCTGACCGGTCTCGAACCAGGCAAAGCTCGCGGCTGGCGCCGCTCCTACAGGAGAGCGCGGCAGCGTTTGTTCCCGCCGTAGGAGCGGCGCGAGCCGCGAGGGGTTGAAGGCGATGGGCGTCGGGTGGGTACGATGAAAGGCTCGCGGCTGGCGCCGCTCCTACAGAAGAGCGCCGCAGCGTTTGTTCCCGCCGTAGGAGCGGCGCGAGCCGCGAGGGGTTGAAGGCGATGGGCGTCGGGCGGGTGCGATGAAAAGCGCGCGGCTGGCGCCGCTCCTACGGCAGAGCCCACCGCGGCGATGCCTTGATAAATCAGAATTCACTGATATACTTCATGACAACCCAACTTCCACTCGAGGACCTGTCATGCTGCGCTTCGACATCGCCCCCGTCTGCTCCAACGCCTATCGCTTCCAGGCCGCTGTCACCCTGGCGGTGAGCGCCATCTATTTCTTCACGCCCTACCAGTGGGTAGCGATCATCCTCGCACTGGGCGGTGCACTGCGCGGCTTCGTGTCACCCCACAAGTGCCCGTCCTATCTCGCTTTCTCAGCCCTCACCCGCAAGCTGGGCATGGCCAAGCCGATCAACGCCGGGGCCAAGATGTTCGCCGACAAGCTGGTGGCGATCGCCGGCACGATCATGTTCGTCACCTGGCTGATGGGCTCTGAGATCGGCCTGATCCCGGCCGCCGTACTGATGGTGTTCGCCTTCATCGATCTCGTCAGCGGCTTCTGCGCCGCGTGCTGGGCCTACGCCATGTGGTACAAGGTGCGCGGCACCTGATCCGCTCCAGCGGCATCGCACACTGCATGAAGCAAAGCCCGGCCAACGTGCCGGGCTTTCTGCTTCTGCCGGCCAACACCGCAAGACAGGGCGCTAGGCCGGCATCCGCGCCAGGGGCTGGGCTGGACGGCGCTCACTTCATCCCGGCCAGCCCGGCAAGGCGCCGCCGCGACTCCTCAGGCCCGCGGAACACCAGCGGCTTCGCCACCACTGCAACCTCGCCGCGCTCGGCGCGCACCACGGCCTCCACCACCTTGTGGTGCGCGGGCGACTTGTCGCACACCGGGTCGGCTGCGGCGGGGTCGCCGGTGAGCATGAAGGCCTGGCAGCGGCAGCCACCGAGATCCTTCTCCTGCTCCGGGCAGCTGCGACAGGGCTCCTTCATCCAGCCCTTGCCCCGATAGCGGTTGAAGCCCTCGGAGTCGAACCAGATGCTGCGCACGTCCAGGTCGCGCACATTGGGGAAGGCGAGACCGGGCAGCATGCGCGCTGTGTGGCAAGGCAAGGCGGTGCCGTCGGGGGTGATGGTGAGGAAGACGTTGCCCCAGCCGTTCATGCACTTCTTGGGCCGCGTCTCGTGATAGTCGGGCACGACGAAGAAGATGCGGATGCGCTCGCCGTAGCGCTGTCGGCGCTCGTTGGTGACGCGCTCGGCGCGCTCGATCTGTTCGCGCGAGGGCAGCAGCTGGTCGCGGTTGAGCATCGCCCACGAGTAGTACTGGCTGTTGGCGAGCTCCAGGTACTCGGCGCCGAGCTCGACCGCCATGTCGATGATGCGGTCGATGTAGTCGATGTTGAGGCGGTGGATCACGCAGTTCATCACCATCGGCCAGCCGTGGTCCTTGATGGTGGCGGCCACCTTCTGCTTGAGATCGAAGGTGCGGGTGTGCGACAGGAAGTCGTTGAGCTCCCTTGTCGAGTCCTGGAACGAGAGCTGGATGTGGTCGAGGCCGGCGTCCTTGAGCGCCCGCGCGCGCGCATCCGTGAGGCCGACGCCCGAAGTGAGCAGGTTGGTATAGAAGCCGAGCTTGTGCGCCTCCGCGACCAGCACCTCGAGGTCGTCGCGCAGCAGCGGCTCGCCGCCGGAGAAGCCGCACTGCACACTGCCCGCTGCGCGTGCCTCGCGCAGTACGCGCAGCCAGTCGTCGGTGCACAGTTCGTCCGGCGCATGGGCGAAATCGACCGGGTTGTAGCAGAACACGCAGTGCAGCGGACAGCGGTAGGTCAGTTCGGCCAGCAGCCACAGCGGCGGGCCGGGCTGGTGTTTAACGACTTCGGGCGCATTCATGGCCTCACCTCACACGTCGATCCACTGCTGCTTGCGCGCCAGCTCGAGAAAGGCAACGACGTCGGCTTCGAGCCCGGCGGTGGCGAAAGCCTGCTGCAGGTCGGCGACCACCTCGGCCACGCTGCGCACGCCGTCGCAGCGGCGCAGGATCTCGCCCGCGCTCTGGTTGAGCTTGACCATGCCTTCCGGGTAGAGCAGCACCCAGGCCTGCTGCGCCTCTTCCCACTGCAGGCGGAAGCGCTTGGAGACGCGCGGCGTGGCGGTCGCGCCGATCGCCGAGGTGTCACTCATCGCGCGCCCCCTTGCGCGGACCCACGATCGCCACCTTGCACTGACTCAGCATGATCGCGTCGGCCATCGCCCACAGCACGTCGAGCTTGAACTGCAGGATGTCGAGCGCGCGCTGCTGCATCGCCCGGCTCTGGCTGAAGTAGTCGAGCGTGAAGCGCAGGCCGTGCTCGACGTCGCGCCGCGCCTGGGTGAGGCGGTTGCGGAAGTACTGCAGGCCGGCGGTGTCCACCCAGGGGTAGTGCGTGGGCCAGGTGTCCAGGCGCTGCTGGTGGATGTGCGGCGCGAAGAGCTCGGTGAGGCTGGAGGCCACCGCTTCCTGCCATGGGCGCTGGCGGGCGAAGTTGATGTAGGCGTCGACCGCGAAGCGGGTTGCCGGCGCGACGAAGCGCAGCGAGGTGACGTCGTCGCGGCTGAGGCCGGTGGCCTCGCCGAGCCGGACCCAGGCCTCGATGCCACCGGGGTCCTTGACGTCGCCGATCTCGAAGCCGTCGTGATCGAGGATGCGCTGGATCCATTCACGGCGGATCGCGCGGTCGGGGCAGTTGGACAGGATGGCAGCGTCCTTCACCGGGATCGAGATCTGGTAGTAGAAGCGATTGGCCACCCAGCCCTGGAGCTGTTCGCGGGTAAGCTTGCCCTCGGCCATCATGACGTGGAAGGGATGGTAGATGTGGTAGCTCGTGCCCTTCTCGCGCAGCAGGGCCTCGAACTCTTCGGGAGACCATGGCGGCTGATCGCCGGTACTGGTGATCAGCGCCGCGGTATGTTCGATGCTCGATTGTTCGATGTAGCTCACAGCGCGACCTCCATGCCGTCGAAGGCGACCTCGATGCCGTGCGCAGCCAGTTCGGCGCGCTCGCGGCTGTCCTCGTCGAGGATCGGGTTGGTGTTGTTGATGTGGATCAGCACCTTGCGCGTAGTCGCCGGCAGCCTGTCCAGCCACTCGAGCATGCCGCCGGGGCCGGATTGCGGCAGGTGGCCCATGGCGCGCGAGGTCTTCTGCGAGGCGCCAAGGCGGATCATCTCGTCGTCGGTCCACAGCGTGCCGTCGACCAGCACGCAATCGGCAGCCTGCATGGCGGCCCACACGTGGGGCTCCATCTCGCCCAGGCCGGGGGCGTAGAACAGCCGCTTGCCGCTCGCCGCATCGACCAGGGTGACGCCGATGTTGTCGCCCGCCTGCGGGCAGTCGCGGTGCGGCGAGTACGGTGGCGCGTTGCTGGTCAGCGCCAGGGCCTCGAAGCCGAGCCCGGGCGCGCCGTCGATGGCGAAGCGCGTCTGCAGCGGCAGCTCGCGCCAGGCGATGCCGCTGTAATGGCCGAGCACGCCGAACACCGGGTTGCCCACCGACAGGTCCTCGCGTACGCAGGCGGTGCACCACACCGGCCATGGCTTGCGGTGCTCGCGCAGCATGTAGAGGCCGGTGGTGTGGTCGATCTGGGCGTCGATCAACACGATCGCGGCGATGCCGGTGTCGCGCAGCGCACGCGCCGGTTGCAGCGCGGGAAAGCTGCGGATCTGCTGCAGCACGTCGGGGGATGCGTTGAACAGCACCCAGTTCTCGTCGTCGCCACTGACGGCGATCGACGACTGGGTGCGGGCCTGGGCGCGGATGCGGCCCTTGCGCAGGCCGTCGCAATTGGGACAGTTGCAATTCCACTGCGGGAAGCCGCCACCGGCGGCGGAACCGAGCACGCGGATCTTCATCGGTTCTCCTCGGGCCCACGCGCTGGCCGGGTCGACCCGTGCGGGCCATGCACGCACAGGGCGCGCACGCAAAAAGGGCGACACGGCGCTGGGACACGCACCGTGCCGCCCCGGATCACGCCTTAGCGGTTGGCGATGTACATGGTGATTTCAAAGCCGAAGCGCATGTCGCTGGCTGCGGGGGTTTCCCATTTCATGGTCGTCTCCTGTCTCGTCTCTGGGTGGGATCGGCACCGCTTGTCGGCACCGCCGACCGGTCAGCCGGCCGTGTGGGTAAGATTGGCTGGACGAGGAATAATTCGCATCACGAAAGTGCGGAAGCTGGCCTCATGAAAATCTTGAGCCCCCCTCGCCTCGAGTCCCTCGCGCTGCGGGCGGTTCAGGCCCCGGGGGCATTTCGTTGCTCCGTCTGCCTACGTAGCGGGTGGCACGAACAGTGCCGTGCGTGCAGCCTCGAGGACGGCACGTACTGCGGGTTGCTTGACGTGGCGTTCGGTGCTGATCAGCCAGAACGCTTCGCGCACCTGCTCCACCCGCCCCACCTCCCTGACGCCATAGCGGGCGCCGATCTCTTCCGAGAGGATCGCAGGTGCCGGGAAGAAGCCTTCTCCCGCCTGGGCAAAGGCCTTCATCAGCGCACTGTCGTCAAACTCCCCGACCACCTGCGGCGACAGGCGTGCTTCGCCCAGCCAGCGCTCGATCTCGCTGCGAACCGCCGCATTCGGCCCCGGGAGCAGGAGCGGAGCCCCGTGCAGGCAACCCGGGAAGGCTCCGCAGCGATCCGCCAGGGCCGGAGCGGCTAGGAAGGACACGGCGCTCTCGCCCAGTTTGTGGCTATGGCAGCGGACCGAAAGCCCCGCCGGCATGGGACGGTCAGCCAGCACCATATCCAGGCGATGCAGCGCCAGTTCGCCAAGCAGCCAGTCGATCTGCCCTTCGCGACAGATCAGCCGGACCGGCTCGGAGAGCGCCTTCAGCGAGGCCAGCAGCTGACGGGTGAGCGACTTGGGCACGACCACAGAGACGCCGACCCTGAAGGCGGGCAGCGCGCGGCAAGAGTGCGCGCGCAGCGACGAGAGCATTTCATCGCCCAGGGCGAACATCTCGTCGGCAAACGAGAGGGCGATCCGCCCCGCTTCGGTCAGTTCGAGCCCGCGGCCCGCCGGGCGCAGCAGAGGCACCCCCACCTCCTCTTCGAACAGGTTGATCTGGGCGCTGACCGTCTGCGGCGTCAGATGCAGGCGCTTCGCTGCGCTAGCGACGCTGCCGGTATGGGCGACGGTCCAGAAATAGCGGAGGTGTTTGAGGTTCATGAGCGTAAAGGATTCGTAAAAATCTGCGCGTTCATAAATATTAATCGACTTTATCTGATTGATTGAGCTTGTCAGAATTCTCCGGCAGGAAGGCGACGACCCATCCCAGGGTCATCCAGGGCCGAGAGCAACGACAGGAGGGCGTACGTCAATGGACTGTGCTGTACACGAAAGCGCCGTAGCAGCTTCGACTCATCGAAGAAGTGACGCCGCGCTGCTGAGCGCACCGGAGGAGCTG
The DNA here is from genome assembly GCF_029588855.1 of Thauera mechernichensis. Classification (NCBI taxonomy): domain Bacteria; kingdom Pseudomonadati; phylum Pseudomonadota; class Betaproteobacteria; order Rhodocyclales; family Zoogloeaceae; genus Thauera; species Thauera mechernichensis. The sequence continues at coordinate 41,326 of NZ_JARQZE010000019.1, forward strand.
GAATGCCTGCGCCACGAGCTGACCGGCTTGCTGTCGGTCCTCGGCAGCCGCAAGCCCTCGGTCCGCATGCACGATGCCCTGCTCGGCCTGTGGATCGACTCGCAGGGGCACGCGGGCATACCTGACATGCGGATGAGCAAGGTGCAGCCCGCTGGCGGTCCCGACCTGCGCATGGTCGAGGCGATCAGCGTCGATGGCGTCTGGATGCTTTTCCATCTGGACCAGAGGACAGACGGGCCATCGCGCGCTGATCTGCTTGCATGCGTGCTGGAAGCATTCGGGCACGATGAGCATCGCGGCACGAGCGGGCGCTTCGTCCCGATATTCGGCGCCGATGCTCAGCCCACCGAGGTGCAGCAGGAAATGGAGCACCTGAGGCGCCTGCATGGCGATCTGACGCTGGCACCTCGACGCCCCGACCTCTCACCCTGGCACGGACGAACCGACATCCGGGCACGCCACGCGGCCTGACGAACTGGCGTCCGCACCGATCCCACCCTGTTCCCGCCGCCGGCCTCGCGGTAGTATCCCACCCAGGGTTGCGGGCCTTGCCCCTGCCCTGACCGCGGAGCCCTTTCCAGACTCGAGACCGAACCGATGAACCGCCACGTGCGCAAGCTGCTGACCATCGTCACCGAGGCCGCCCTCGAAAACCTGCTCGTCAAGGACCTGGAGCGTCTCGGCGCCCATGGCTATACGGTCAGCGATGCCCGCGGCAAGGGCGCCAGAGGGGCACGCACCTCGGCCTGGGACACGAGCAGCAACATCCGCATCGAAGTGGTGTGCGACGAAGCGACCGCCGATACCATTGCTGCCCACCTGCAGGCCCACTACTACGACAACTACGCCATGATCCTCTTCATGGCAGACGTGACGGTAATGCGGCCGGAGAAGTTCTGACCGGCTCCGGCAGGGTGATCGCAGCGGCCGCTGTGACGTCCTGCGCGCGCGCCCAGCCATACCGATCACACCGAGCAGCCTTGCCGCCAGACACCCCGCTCTTCGCGCCCTTGCCGCCCCTTGCCCAAGGCGTGCTCGACGTCGGCGACGGTCATCGCCTGTACTTCGAACGCTGCGGCCATGCCGAAGGCCTGCCCGTACTGTTCCTGCACGGCGGACCAGGGAGCGGCTGCAGCCCTCGCCAGCGCCAGCTCTTCGACCCTGCGCGCTTCCATGTCGTGCTCTTCGACCAGCGCGGCTGCGGGCGCAGCACACCGCGCGGCGACTGCCATGCCAACACGACCCGCGAGCTGGTCGAGGACATCGAGCGCCTGCGCTTGCACCTTGGGATCGAGCGCTGGCTGGTCTTTGGCGGCTCGTGGGGAGCCGCACTCGCCCTGGCCTACTGCAGCGCGCATCCGCAAGCCTGCCTGGGCGCCATCCTGCGCGGCAGCTTTCTCTGCGGGCAGGCCGACCTCGACTGGTTCTTCGGCGCGGAAGGCGTGGGTGCAATCTGCGCCGAGGCCTGGTCAGCGCTGTGCGCAGCCCTGCCCGAGGCGGCCGAAGGGCGCGCCCTCGCCGCTCTGTGTGCGGCGCTGGGCGGCCCCGACACGCAGGCCGCTGCCCGTGCGGCGCTGGCCTGGGCGGCATGGGAGAACGCCGTGATCGCGCCGGGGCAAGCGCCCCCCGCGCCACCCGCGCGCGACGATGCCGCCATCAGGGCACTGATCGACAAATACCGCGTGCAGGCACACTACCTCGCCCACCGCTGCTTCCTCGACGAGGACGGCGTGCTCGAGGCCGCTCGCCGCATCACCGCCATGCCCTCTGCGCTGATCCATGGCCGGCTCGATCTGGTGTGCCGCGCGCGCAACGCGCTGCGCCTGCACCGTGCCCTGCCGGGCAGCCGCCTGCGCCTGGTCGACGGCGCTGGCCACAGCCCGTTCGAGCCGGCAATGGCGGCGGCACTGATCGGGGCCCTCGAGCACTTTGCCGTCCATGGCGACTTCAGCCACTGGCGCGCGGACTGAGGCGATGCCGCCACTTTTACGCTGCACACCGGGCACGTGTGGAGCGAGCGGCTAATGATTTTCTGTAGGTGGCGCTCGGGCTTGCCATGAGGCGGGCGCTGCCGGCCATCGGCGAGAATCGGGGTCAAGCCAAGACCCGCAAAGGACTCCGACCGTGACCGCCACACCCCGCGCCGTGAGCGCCCCTGCCCCCCGACCCATCGCCCGCCTGCTTCGCCTCGGCATTCCGGGCGCCTTGGCGGGCTTCGCCTGCGTAGCCGGCGCGCAAGACGCAGCAACGGCCGATCAGAGCGCCGTCACGCTCAATCCGGTCGTGGTCACCGGTAGCCGGGTCGAGACCAACAGTTTCGATCTGCCCTTCTCGGTCGATGCGGTCGACATGCGCGCCAACCAGGCGGGCAACCTCGGCGTGAATGCCTCGGAGGCACTGGCCGGCGTACCCGGCCTGGTCATCCAGAATCGTCAGAACTACGCCCAGGACCTGCAGATATCGGTGCGCGGCTTCGGTGCCCGCGCCGCTTTCGGCGTGCGCGGCGTCAAGCTGATCGCCGACGGCATCCCCGCCAGCAACCCGGACGGCCAGGGCCAGGCCGCCACCTTCAACCTCGACACCGCCGAACGCATCGAAGTGATGCGCGGCCCCTTCTCCACCGTGTACGGCAACCACGCGGGCGGTGTCATCCAGCTCTTCTCGCGCACCGGCGAAGGCGCACCGCGCATGCGCGCCAGCGTGCTCGGCGGCAGCTGGGGCACGACCAAGATCGGCGTCGGCCTGGAGGGCGAGCAGTCCGGCGTCGGCTTCATCGTCGATGCCTCGCGCTTCGACACCGATGGCTACCGCGACCACAGCAAGACCCGGCGCGACCAGGGCTTTGCCAAGCTCAGCTTCCGCCCGGACGAGGACAGCACGCTGACGCTGGTGGCGAACGGCCTGCGCCAGCCCGACACCCAGGACCCGCTGGGGGTGACGTGGGCAAGCTACCAGCGCAATCCGCGTGCGGTCGAAGACGTGGCCAAGCAGTACAACACGCGCAAGAGCATCCACCACCTGCAGGGTGGCGCAACCTACGAACGCCGCTTCGGCGAGGACAGGCTGCAGCTTTCGGCCTACACCGGGCGGCGCAGCGTCACGCAGTATCAGTCGATTCCGCGGATTGTGCAGATTCCAACGGCAGACAATCCCGAACGCGCCCGCCACGCCGGCGGCGTGGTCGATTTCGACCGCGACTTCTACGGTCTCGGCGCACGCTGGATCGCCCAGCGCAGCCTCGGCGACGGCGAACTGACCCTCACCGTCGGCCTCGACTACGACCGCTCGGAGGACGACCGCCGCGGTTACGAGAACTTCATCGGCACCACGCTCGGCGTCAAGGGCAATCTGCGCCGCAAGGAAATCGACACCATCACCAGCACGGACCCCTATATCCAGGCCCTGTGGAAGCAGGGCCCCTGGCAGTGGTCGGCGGGCGTCCGCCACTCGCGGGTGGCGTTCAAGGTCGACGACCGCTACATCGTGGGCATCAACGGCGACGACAGCGGCAGCGCGCGCTACAGCGAGACCACGCCGGCCCTTGGCGTGGTCTATGCACTGAGCCCGGTCACGAACGTCTATGCCAGCGCCGGCCTGGGCTTCGAGACGCCGACGCTCAACGAGCTCTCCTACTCACCGGCTGACGGTTCCTTCAACCTCGGCCTGAAGCCCTCCACCAGCCGGCAAGCCGAACTGGGCATCAAGACCTTCGTCGGCGACTCGACGCGCGTCAATGCCGCCGTGTTCAGGATCGAGACCGAAGATGAGATCGTCGTTGCGGGCTCGAGCGGCGGGCGTACGACCTTCAAGAATGCCGGCAAGACCTTGCGCCAGGGCCTGGAGATGGCGCTCGAGTCCGAACTCGCGCACAACTTGACGGCACGCGCCTCATTCACCTATCTGAAAGCCGAGTACGACGAGGCCTTCACCACCCGGATCGGGATGGCCGACGTCACGATCCCGGCCGGAAACCGCCTGCCGGGCATTCCCAAGCTCAGCGCCTATGCCGAGCTCGCCTGGAAACCGATCGAAGCGGTCACGCTCGCGGGCGAACTGATTTACCGCGACAAACTCGAAGTGCATGACCGCAACATCGACAGAGCGGCACCCAGCTACACCTTGTTCAACCTGCGGCTCTCGGCGGAACAGCAACAGGGCCCATGGACGTTTGGCCAGCTGCTCCGCATCGACAACGTGTTCGACCGCAAGCACGTCGGCTCGGTCATCGTCGGCGACAGCAACGGCCGCTACTACGAGCCCGGCCCCGAGCGCAGCTGGTACGCGGGGGCGAGCGCAAGCTACCGCTTCTGATTTCAGCGGTGTGGCGGGGTCCCTGCGCCACCACCTTCAAGAGCTCGCGGCTGGTGCCGCTCCTACAGCGGGCGACGTGCGTGACGGCTTCCCGTAGGAGCGGCGCCAGCCGCGAGGGGTTGAAGGCGATGTGCCTTGGGAGCATGAGCACCCGCACGCAGTCACGGCCGGAATTCTGGCAGGATACCGGCTCAAGGAGGGCAAGCTCATGGAATGGATCATCCTCGCGCTGGTGGCCGGCGTCATCGGCTACGGCATCGTCATCTACAACGGCCTGGTGGCGCTGCGCAACCGGGTCAGGAACGCCTTCTCGCAGATCGACGTGCAGCTGCAGCGGCGCTACGACCTGATCCCCAACCTGGTCGAGACCGCCAAGGGCTACATGGCGCACGAGCGCGAGACGCTGGAGGCGGTGATCGCGGCGCGCAACCGCGCCCACTCCGCCGCACAGCGCGCAGCGGGCACCTCGGGCGCTGACGCGGGCGCACTGGGTGCCGGCGCGGTCGGCGAGCTGGCGAGCGCCGAAGCCGCACTGGGCGGGATGCTCACCCGCTTCTTTGCCCTCGCCGAGGCTTATCCCGACCTCAAGGCCAACCAGAACATGGCGCAGCTGCAGGAAGAGCTGGCCAGCACCGAGAACCGCATCGCCTTCGCCCGCCAGGCCTACAACGATGCGGTCATGACCTACAACACGCGACGCGAGCAGTTCCCCGACAGCATCGTTGCCAACAGCTTCAACTTCACGGCCGCCGAACTCTGGCAGCTGGAGAACGCCGAGGCGCGCCAGGCGCCGCGGGTAAGCTTCGGCAACCGCTGAGCCCGGCGGGGCGATGGACTTCTTCGCCGAACAGGACCGCGCACGCCGCGCCGGGCGCTGGCTGCTGCTCGGCTTCGGCTGCGCGCTGGCCGCGTGCATCGTGCTGGTCTATCTCGCGCTGCTGCCGATGACCGCAGGCGAGTACGGCGAGGAGATCGCCCTGTGGCAGCCCGGCCTGTTCCTGATCGTCGCGCTGGCGGTAGGGGGCGTCATCGGCGGGGGCTCGGCCTGGAAGGTCGCCGCGCTGGCCGCTGGCGGCGGCGAGGCGGTGGCACGCACGCTGGGTGGGCGGCTGGTGGCACGCAATACCACGGATGCGGCCGAGCGCCGGCTGATCAACCTCGCCGACGAGATGGCGATTGCTGCCGGCGTTCCGGCGCCACCGGTGTATGTGCTGGAGGACGAGACCGCGATCAACGCCTTTGCCGCCGGCGACCATCCGCGCGCGGCAGTGGTGGCGGTCACACGCGGCGCACTCGACCGCCTCACCCGCGACGAGCTTCAGGGCGTGATCGCCCACGAGTTCAGCCACATCCTCAATGGCGACATGCGACTCAACATGCGCCTCGTGGGGGTACTGCACGGGCTCTTCATGCTCGCCGGTGCCGGGCGCGTGCTACTGCGCAGCGGCGGCGGACGCAGCTCGGGCAAGGACAAGAATGGCCTCGTCGTGCTCGGCCTGGTGCTGGTGGTGGCCGGCTATCTCACCGGGCTTGCCGGCCGCCTGGTGCGTGCCGCAGTGTCTCGCCAGCGTGAATTCCTGGCCGATGCCTCGGCGGTGCAATTCACACGCAACCCGCAAGGCCTGCTGGGCGCCCTGCACAAGGTGGCGCAGCAGGCCAGCGGCCTGGCGCACGGCCAGGGCGAGGCGGTGAGCCACATGCTGTTCGACGGCCGCAGCAGCGCCAGCGCCCTGCGCAGCGCGGGCGGCCTGCTCGCCACCCACCCGCCGCTGGCCGAGCGCATCCGGCGTCTTAGCGGCGGCCGCGTGGCGGCCCCGGACCTTGCCGACGCAGTCGCTGCGACGACACCCGCGACGGCCGCCAGGGAGATGGATACCCTCGCACCTGCCGGCCTGGTCGAGCCCGCGGCGCCGGCCAGCGCGTCGATCGCCTTGCCGTCCGCCCCCCCTGCCCCGGCGATGAGCGCGATCCCAAGGGCAACACTCGAGCTCGTCCCGCTCGCCTTCGCGTCACCACCGGCAGCAGCCCTGGAGGCTGCACAGCACACGCTCGACGCCCTGCCCGGCGCGTTGCGCCACAGCGTCGCCAGCCCGGACGGCGCAGCCGCAGTCGCGCTCGCCCTGCTGCTCTCCCGCGACCCGCAGCGCCGCGCCCTGCAGATCGCCGCGTTGGCGAGCCACAGCGAACCGACACGCGCCACCGCGGCAGCCGACGCCACCGGATCGCTGCCGCCAGCAGGCCAGCGTCTGGCGCTGATGGAGCTCGCCCTCGGCAGCCTGCGCGAACTCCCGCGCAGCGCGCGCGAAAGCCTGCTCGGCCAGGCCAATGCCGTGGTGGGCGCCGGCGGCAGCGGCAGCCTGTCCGCGTTCCTGATGCTGCGCCTGCTGCGCGACGCCCTGCTGCCACGCACGCCGCAGCCGCTGCGGGTGTCACCGCAGGCGCTCGGGGCACACTGCACCCTGCTGCTGTCGGTGCTCGCCCATGCCGGACAGCGCGAACCCGAGGCCGCACGCGCAGCCTTTGCCCGCGGCGCGGCCCTCGCTCCCGCGGACGGCCTGACCGGGCCGCTGCCGATCGCGCAGATCCGCATGGATGCGCTCGACCAGGCGCTCGATGCCCTGGCCGATACGGCGCCGGGCTATCGCCGCCGGCTGGTGGAGGCGCTCGACGCCAGCGCACGCCACGACGCCCACATCACCCCGGGCGAAGCAGAACTGCTCGCCGTTGTCTGCGGTGCGTTCGACTGCCCCCGGCCGATCACCAGCGCAGGGGCATGCGCTGCGGATGCTGCCGCCCAGCCAACTTCCACCGCACTGCCTGCTCTCGCGCTGGATGCCAAGGCCGCACCGGCTGACGTGCTGTCCCGGGCCGATCGCGCGCCCATCCAGGCCCTGGTGGCGGCCAACCTGGTGCCAGTGTTCGGCGTGCTCTTCCTCGGCTGGGAGGCGCAGACCCTATTGCTCGTTTACTGGCTGGAGAACCTGGTGCTCGGCGTCTACACGCTGGTACGCATGGTGCGGGCGGGTGGCGTGCGCGCCTTCTTCGAGCCAGGCCTGTTCTTCATCTTCCACTACGGCTTTTTCTGCGCCGGGCACGGCATGGTGCTGATGGGCATCGCCACCATGGCCGGAATGCCGGGCGACGTGATCGAACCCTACGTCGGCCCGGTGGAGTGGCCCGGCCCCTTCGTGGTCTTCCAGCACCTGTTCGGGATCCTGCAGTGGATCGCGCATGAGCAGATGGGCATGGTGGTGGCGACGATCGGCTTCTTCATCAGCCACGGCTTCTCGCTCGTCACCCACCACTTCGTGCGCAATGAGGACGCAGGCCGCAAGCTCGCGGAGATCATGTGGGATCCCTACAAGCGCATCGTGGTACTGCATGTAGCGATGATCGCCGGCATGTTCGTGGTGATCCTGTCGGGTGGCGGCTCGATCGCACCGGTCCTGCTGATACTCGTCGCCGGCAAGATCGCGCTCGACATTCGCCTGCATCGTGCAGCTCACCGGGCAAGGCTGACAGCTGCGCTCGGGCGGCCGGACACGGCCGACGACACGTCATCCGATTGAGCCTCGCGAAGCAGGGAGCCCAATCGGAGCGCGTCAATAATCGCAGCCCATGCGCCGGTACAAGGTATTGCGCGCAACCCCGAGGTGACGCGCCGCAGCCGACAGGTTGCCCTCGAAACGCTCGAGCGCTTCGCGGATCATGGCGTCGTCGATGTCCTTGGGGCGGCGGCCGCGCAGCGGCAAAGTGGCCGGGGACATCGCCGACGCGCTTGCGGGGGCTGCGGCTGCAACACGCGTGACCGGCGATGCACCCTGTACCTCCTCGGGCAGGTGCTCGGGCAGAATGCGCTCCTCATGGGCATCGAGCAACGCGAGCGCGACCTCGAGTACGTTCTGCAGCTGACGGATGTTGCCTGGCCAGGCATACGCTTCGAGCAGACGCATGGCTGAAGGGTCGACCGTAATGGCGCGCGGTTCGGGGTGATTGCTGCTGCCATCGATCAGGCGGCGCACGATCTGGTGCAGGTCGGTGCGCTCACGCAGCGGCGGCAGCATTGCGGTCAGGCCATTGACGCGGTAGTACAGATCCTCGCGGAACTGCCCCGCTCTGACCAGATCACCCAGGTTGCGGTGCGTTGCGCACAGTAGTGCGATGTCGACCGCCACCGGTTCGCTGCCGCCCACCGGCTGCACGCAGCGCTCCTGCAGCACACGCAGCAACCGGGCCTGCATGGCCAGCGGCATGTCGCCGATCTCGTCAAGGAAGAGCGTGCCGCCATCGGCCTGCTGGATACGGCCGATGGCGCCCTCCTTGCGCGCGCCGGTAAAGGCGCCGCCGACATAGCCGAAGAGTTCGGATTCGATCAGGTGCTCGGGAATCGCCGCGCAGTTCACCGCGACGAAGGGGCCGTCCGCACGCGGCCCGCTGTTGTGACAGGCACGGGCAAGCAACTCCTTGCCCGAACCCGACTCGCCCTGGATCAACACCGGGATCTTGCGCCCGATCACCTTGGCGCAACGGTCGAGGGTGAATTGAAGCCCCGCATCGCCCGTGGCCAGGGTCTCGAGCGTGATGCGCTGACGCGCCGAACGCGATGGATCCTGGCCCTGCGCGACGCGGGCGCGACCGCTCGACGCGGCATGGGCGTTCGCGCTCCAGGCGGGACTGACCCGAACCCGCGCGAACATGCGCGCTCCATCACGCAACTCGAGCTCCATCAGCGCAGCCGGGTCGCGACCCGCACGGCTGATGACAGTGCCGAAGCCGCTACGGAACAGGTTGCCGAAAGCCCCCAGACGTCCGATACGGCGATCCTCTATCCCGAGCAGCATGCGCGCCTGCCGATCTGCCGCCACGATCTCGCCATCCGCATCCACGGCGAGCAAGCCCTCCTGCAGCCCACCCACGCCCTCGGGACGGTTGTGGAAGGCAAAAAGGGCATGACGTGCATGTTCGCTCTCGAACATGCGGCGTTCGACCAGCCTAACCCCCATGCGAGCCAGACCCAAGGTATGTGGCTGAGGCTTGCGGTGGTCGCCGGAGATGTCGAGCGCCCCCAGCAAGACGCCCTTGGAGTCGAAGATGGGCGCCGCACTGCAGGTAAGTACGCCGTTGCACTCGAGGTAGTGCTCGGCACCGAAGATCTCCACCGGTGCGCGCTCGATCAGGGTGGCGCCGATGGCGTTGGTGCCGCGTTGGCATTCACTCCAGCTCGCGCCCGGCTGCAGGGCCACACGGCTGGCGCGGTCGACGAAGGACGGGTCGCCGATACCGTGCAGGATCAGCCCGCTGGCGTCGGCAAGCAGCACCATACTGCCCGAGGCGCGGATCTGCTCGTAGAGGTGCTCCATGACGCCACCGGCATGATTGAGCAGCGTCGCATTGCGCTCGCGGGCAAGCATCAGGTCGGCGCGCGTGGTATTGGCTGGCCGGCCGCGCTCGCCGATCTCCAGCCCCAGGCGCTGGCAGCGTTCCCAGGAACGCAATACCGAGGCCGAAAGCCCGCCCTCGGGCAGATCGCCACGCTCCAGGTAACGCCGCCGCAAGGACTCGAGTTCGCTCCCTTGTGCCGCACGCACATGCATCTGACCCATCTTTTCGTCTCCCCTGTCGCCGGGTGTCCACGGCGCCTGTAGCAGACGCGCTTGCGGACCCCGACGATGATCATTCGAGCCGGATTGTGCCACCTTGGCGCACCCCGCTTCAGAGAAGGACTAAAGCAAGAAAAATACCTGTAGGCGGCTCACTGCCCGTACGACGGGCTGCTACTAGCGCCCTAGCCTGCGGTCCTCGGCCTGGACTTCGGCAAACTCCTCGTCGGTAAACAGTCTCGATCGGGTATGGAAAGCCTTGCCAGTGTTGCCCTCGAGTGAAAACGTGCCGCCATGGCCGTCGACCACGTCGATGATCAACTGCGTGTGCTTCCAGTATTCGTATTGCGAGGCGCTGATGTAGAAGGGCACACCGCCGATGTCCCCCAGATGGACATCGTAGGGCCCGATGGTGAGGTCCGTGGGCAAATAGCAGTTGGCAGCGCTGTTGTCGCAGCAACCGCCGGACTGGTGGAACATCAGTTCCTGGCCATACTCGGCCTTGAGCCGCTCGATCAACTCGAGCGTCGCAGGGGTGGCAATGACGCGTTCGACCATGTCGTGTGCCTCCGGCATGAAAAAAACGGGGGCGGTCACCCGCCCCCGGCAAGTCACCCGCAAAAGACAACGGGCAGAGGGAGAAACACGGAGCAGATCAGAAGAAGCCCAGCTTGTTCTCGCTGTAGCTCACCAGCAGGTTCTTGGTCTGCTGGTAGTGGTCGAGCATGACCTTGTGCGTCTCGCGGCCGATGCCCGACTCCTTGTAGCCGCCGAAGGCCGCGTGCGCCGGGTAGGCGTGATAGCAGTTGGTCCACACCCGACCGGCCTGGATCGCACGACCCATGCGGTAGGCCACGTTGCCGTTACGGCTCCACACGCCGGCGCCCAGACCGTACAGGGTGTCGTTGGCGATCTCGAGCGCTTCGGCCTCGTCCTTGAAGGTGGTCACCGCGAGCACCGGCCCGAAGATCTCCTCCTGGAAGATGCGCATCTTGTTGTGGCCCTTGAACAGCGTGGGCTGGATGTAGTAGCCGTCGGCCAGGTCGCCACCGAGTTGAGCGCGCTCGCCGCCGATCAGCACCTGGGCGCCTTCTTCCTTGCCAAGCTGCAGGTACGACTGGATCTTGCTCATCTGCTCGGCAGAAGCCTGAGCGCCCATCATGGTGTCGGTATCGAGCGGGCTGCCCTGCTTGATGGCGGCGACACGCTTGAGCGCACGCTCCATGAAGCGGTCGTAGATCGACTCCTGGATCAGCGCACGGCTCGGGCAGGTGCACACCTCGCCCTGGTTGAAGGCGAACAGCACCAGGCCCTCGATCGCCTTGTCGAGGAAGGCGTCGTCCTTGTCCATGACGTCGGCGAAGAAGACATTGGGCGACTTGCCGCCCAACTCGAGCGTGGCCGGGATCAGGTTGTTGGCGGCAGCCTGGGCGATCACGCGGCCGGTGGAGGTGGAGCCGGTGAAGGCGATCTTGGCGATGCGCTTGCTGGTGGCGAGCGGCATGCCGGCCTCGCGGCCGTAGCCATTGACGATGTTGAGCACGCCCGGCGGCAGCAGGTCGGCGATCAGCTCCATCAGCACCAGGATCGAGATCGGGGTCGATTCGGCTGGCTTGAGCACCACGCAGTTGCCCGCACCCAGCGCCGGCGCCAGCTTCCACGCCGCCATCAGGATGGGGAAGTTCCACGGGATGATCTGGCCGACCACGCCCAGCGGCTCGTGGATGTGGTAGGCCATGGTGTTCTCGTCGATCTCCGAGATACCGCCTTCCTGCGAACGCAGGCAGCCTGCGAAGTAGCGGAAATGGTCAACCGCGAGCGGGATGTCGGCGTTGAGCGTCTCGCGGATCGGCTTGCCGTTATCGACGGTCTCGGCATAGGCGAGCAGTTCGAGGTTGGCCTCGAGGCGGTCGGCGATCTTGAGCAGGATGTTGGAGCGGGTGGTAGCGTCGGCCTTGCCCCACTTCGGGAAGGCGGCGTGCGCGGCGTCGAGCGCGAGTTCGATGTCCTCGGCGGTGGAGCGGGCCGCCTGGGTGTACTTCTGACCGGTGACCGGGGTAACCACGTCGAAATACTGTCCCTTGACCGGAGCCACCCACTTGCCGCCGATGAAGTTGTCGTAACGGGACTTGAATTGAACCTTGGCGTCGGCTTGGCCGGGCAGTGCATACAGCATGGTATGGTCTCCTCAATCTTGAACGTGTGCGGGCGGGTTGCCTCGAGTGGTACTAAGCAGGCCTCGTGCCAGCTCTTAAAATCCAATAAAATCAGCAGCTTGAGCGGTCGTTAAGGTTTTTATGTGTTCATGATGTGCGACTGATATTGCCCGGACTGCTCCAAGCGCTCCATAAATGCGGGCAACTTATGGAGCAGTCCGATACAGCGCTCAGAAGAACAGGATGCCGCCCAGGGAGATCGTCCGCGTCTTCAGATCGCCCGGGAAGATGTCGCTGCCCTCGCCTTTCTCCTGGTTGTATTCGCCCACCAGCGTGATGTACTTGTTCAGGCTGTGGTAAACGCCCACGGTGGCCGAGCGGAACTTGTTGGTGTCGGCAAGCAGTCCGCCACGGTCGCGGTTCTCGCCGAAGTTGAGGCCGAACTTGGTCTTGCCGACGGTGTAGGTGCCCTGCAGGAAGTAGCCCTTGCCATCGGTCTTGGCAAACGGCGAGAAGTACATGGCACCGACGGTGGACAGGCCCAGACCGCTGGCATCGAAGCCGTAGGCCACGGCCTCGAAGGCGCCAATGCCGACCTTCGCCCCCAGTTCGAAGCCGCTGGCGTTGAAGCTGCCGGTGCCGCTGGTGCGCTGGTGGACCGCGCCCAGCCAGACCGACCCCTTCGCCGTGCCCGCCTCCCAGTCGTAGTTCGCCATGGCCTGGAAGCCAGGGTCCTTGGTCTCGCTGCCGGCGAACTTGTTGGGATCGAAGATTCCGAACGAGGCCGACAACCCGCCCTTGGTCGGCGTGGTGTAGGTGATCTGCGGCTGGAAGCCGGTGTACATGTAGCCGTGGCCGATCATGCCGAAGGTGGTGTTGAACGGCGTCGAGGCGTAGCTGTTGCCGCCGAGGCCGAGCAAGGTCATGTCGGAGAGGATGATCTTCTGCCCGAACAGTCCGATGTCGCGGCCGAACTTGATCGTGCCCCACTCGGCATTGCCGAACTGGAAGTACAGGTTGCGGGTGTCGATCTGGGTGAAGGGGCTGTCGCAGCCCGTAGCCCCGCCACACCCCGGATCGCTCGGCAGGCCGACGACGTCGGACTTGTCGTTGATGCCCGGCGCGAAGCCGACATGGGCCTTGATGTCGAGCCCGTCGACCTTGGTGGTGAACACGAAGTTGATCCAGCCCGGCAGCAGGCCGTTGGTGAGCGCCGAGTTGGTGGTCTTGACCCCGCCCGACTCTGCGCTGCGGTGCGAGTAGAAACCGTTGATGGTGCCGTTGATGTCGAGCGTGGCATCGCCCTGCGAGAAACTCACCGCATGGGCCGGCCCCATGCCAAGCGCCAGCAAGGCCCCGGTCAGCAGGCTCAGGCGCTTGCCTCCGGTGGCACGCAGGCCCTTGCGCGTCGTCGTGTTATCCATTGTTTCCTCCTCGAGAGTGGTGATCTTGTCGTTTGCACTGCAGGACCGGGGCAAGGCACCGGCCTGGTGCGGGCAAGTGCAATCGCTGTGCCATGCCGCGACAAGTCGCGTCAGACAAGGGGTTTCAGGTCATAGGGGTTCGCCCTCTCTGTTCCAGATGCTCCACAGAAACGATGTACAACCTTGATCCGAAACGAAACTTCGGAACAGAAATGCGCGCCCGCGGATAAAATCGCATTCGCGTGCATACGGTCGCTTACGACTGCACACGTCTCCCCACCCCACGCCCTGATGCCAGTCCTCGATGACGACGTTCCAGCCCTTGATCGCCACTGCCGCCTCTCCCCGCCCGCAAACCACCCCTAACCCTGCCCGCTATCCCGTTGCCATCATCGGAGCCGGCGCGCTCGGGCTCAGCTTTGCGGCACGCATCGCACGCACGCTGCGCGTGGCAGTGGTCGCACGCGACCGCGCTGCAGCCGCCAGACTGTGCCAGGGGGTGCGCGTAGGCGATTCGCTCTTCCAGCCCGAGGCGTGGGCGCCTGAAGAGGCGCCGCAGGCTGACTGGGTGATCGTGCTGGTCAAGACCGGGGACACGGCCGCAGCTGCACGCAGCGCTGCGCGCATGCAGCCCCTGGGGGTGCTGTCCTTGCAGAACGGACTGGTCGAGCCGGTGCTGCAGGCTCACTGCCCGCTGCCGCGGGTCGCGCAGGGCATCACCACAACGGGGGCGTTTCGCGACGCGAGCGGGGTGACGCCATCAGGCGACGGTGAGGTGCTGGTGCCGCCCGGCTTCGAGGAGCTGGCGTCCATGCTGGCGCGGGCGGGGCTGGACGCTCGCGTCGAGGACGACATCGTCCCCGCACGGCTGGCCAAACTGCTCGTCAACCTCGCCATCAACCCGCTTGCCGCCTTGTTCCGGGTACGCAACGGCGAGCTGCTCGAAGCCCCTTACCGGCTCTGGCTCGATGCGCTGGTTACCGAGGCCTGGCCGGTGTTGTGCGCCGAAGGCCTGGCGCTGGACGAAGCTGCAGCTCACGCACGAGTGCGGGCGGTCGCCCGGGCCACCGCCACCAACCGCGCGAGCATGCTGCAGGATGTGCTCGCCGGCAGGCCGACCGAACTCGACGCGATCACCGGCGTGCTGATCGAACTGGCCGCACGCCAGGGCGCGGCCGTACCGACGCACCGCGCGGTGCATCGGCTGCTCAGCCTGGTGGAGGCCCCCGCAGGCTGAGCCCGGCGGCGTTCAGCGAATGCCGCCCATGCACAGGTACTTGATCTCGACGAAGTCGTCGATGCCGTAGCGCGAGCCTTCGCGGCCGATGCCGGATTCCTTGACGCCGCCGAAGGGGGCAACCTCGGTCGAGATGATGCCTTCGTTGATGCCGACGATGCCGTACTCGAGCGCCTCGGCCACCCGCCACACGCGCGCGATGTCGCGGGCGTAGAAATAGGCGGCAAGGCCGAACTCGGTGTCGTTGGCCATGCGCACGGCCTCCTCCTCGCTATGGAAGCGGAACAGCGGCGCCACCGGGCCGAAGATCTCCTCGCGCGCGACGCGCATCTGCGCGGTCACGCCGGTGACGATGGTGGGCTCGTAGAAGTTGCCACCCAGGGCGTGGCGCTTGCCACCGCACAGCACCTGCGCGCCCTTGTCTACGGCGTCCGCGAGCAGTTCCTCCACCTTGGCGACGGCATCGGCATTGATCAGCGGCCCTTGCTGCACCTCGCCAGACAGGCCCGGGCCGACCTTGAGCCTGGCCACCGCCTCGGCGAGCTTGGCGGCAAAGGCGTCGTAGATGCCGTCCTGCACCAGCAGGCGGTTGGCGCACACGCAGGTCTGGCCCGCGTTGCGGTACTTGGACGCCATGGCCCCTGCTACTGCGGCGTCGAGGTCGGCGTCGTCGAAGACGATGAAGGGCGCGTTGCCCCCCAGTTCCAGCGCCACCTTCTTCACCGTGCCCGCGCACTGGCGCATCAGCAGCTTGCCGACCGCGGTCGAACCCGTGAAGGACAGCTTGCGCACCACCGGGTTGGCTGTGAGTTCGCCGCCGACCTCGGGCGCACGGTTGGTGGTGACGATGTTGAGCACCCCCGCTGGCAGGCCGGCACGCTCGGCCAGCACGGCGAGCGCGAGCGCGCACAGCGGGGTATCTTCGGCCGGCTTGATCACCATCGTGCAGCCGGCGGCAAGGGCGGGGCCGGCCTTGCGCGTGATCATCGCGATCGGGAAGTTCCACGGCGTGATCGCCGCCACCACGCCAATCGCCTGCTTGACGACGACAATGCGCTTGTCGGCACCATGGGATGGAATCACGTCGCCATAGATGCGTTTGCCTTCCTCGGCAAACCACTCGATGAACGAGGCGCCGTAGACGACCTCGCCGCGCGCCTCGGCCAGCGGCTTGCCCTGCTCGGTGCTCATGAGCACGGCAAGGTCTTCCTGATTGGCGAGTATGAGCTCGTACCAGCGCCGCAGGATGGCAGCGCGTTCCTTCGCCGTACGCGCGCGCCAGGCCGGGAGCGCCGCATCGGCAGCAGCAATGGCGCGACGGGTTTCGGCCGCGCCCATGTCAGGCACGCTGCCGACGCGACTGCCATCAGCGGGATTGGTGACGTCGAAGCTGCCGCCGTCGTCGGCGGCCAGCCATTGGCCGTCGATATATGCCTGCGCACGCAGCAGGCCAGGGTCGTTCAATTGCATGTCCGTCCTCGATATAAGGTTTGGTTGAAGCCTCGTCAGGCCGTATCGGCATCCGTCGGCCTATCTGCTGCCCCGCCCGCGACCACGGGCGCCGACCACACGACCCGGTTGCGGCCGGCACGCTTGGCTTCGTAGAGCGCGGCGTCGGCTGCAGCGAACAAGCCATGGTCCGGTTCGATCCGCCCGGGCAGCGTGGTGGCGCCGCCCATGCTGACCGTAAGCGGGAGTTGCAGCCCGCCCGGTGCCGGCACATGCTGCGCCTCGACGTCGCAGCGCGCCGACTCGGCAAGCGCCTGCGCGCCTTCCATGGCAATCCCCGGCAGCAGGATGACGAACTCCTCGCCACCATAGCGACAGACGAAATCCGCCGGCCGGCGCAGGGCACGCTGCAGCGTCAGCGCAATACGGCGCAGCACCTCGTCGCCCTCGGTGTGACCGAAGTCGTCATTGAAGCGCTTGAAGTGGTCGATGTCGATGACGACCAGCGAGATCGGCTCTTGCGCACGCAGGCAGCGCCGCCACTCGAGCTCGAACACCTCGTTGAAGCGACGGCGGTTCGGAATGCCGGTGAGGCTGTCGAGCATGGCCAGTTGCTCGAGCAGACGGCGCTGATGCACGGATTGCAGGTGGTTGCGCACGCGAACGCGCACGATCGGTGGATGGAAGGGCTTGGCGATGTAGTCCACGGCGCCCAGCTCCAGTCCTTTCTCCTCATCGATGGTCGAGTCCAGTGCGGTTATGAAGATGACCGGAATGTCACGCGTGGCATCGTCGTGCTTGAGCTGGCGCAGGACCGCATAACCGTCCATGCCCGGCATCAGGACGTCGAGCAGGATCAGATCGGGCAGGTGGGCGCGCGCGCGCTCCAGGGCTTGCTCGCCGTTCTTGGCGAGGATCAGCCGATAGTCCTCGCCAAGGAGCTCGGTCAGCAGGTTGCGGTTGTGCTTCTCGTCATCGACGATGAGGACGGTGAATTCGGTGGTCATGATGGTATCCGTTCGAATTCGGGACGAAGCGCATCGAGCAGCGTACGTGCACGCTCGTACTCGACATCCTCGACGAGTTCGCGCAGGTCTGCCAGGCGTGCTTCGTACGCGCTGCCGCGCAATGCGTCGGCCAGCTCGCCGACCAGGGTCTCGGCTGCAGCATCGTGCCGCGCCAGACGTTCATCGAGCCGGGCGGCAGTCGCAAGCAGGTGCTGCAGCGTCGGCGGTGCAGCCGGCGGCTGGACATGCGCCCCGGCGTCGGCCTGCAGGCGGGCCAGCCCGCGCAGTACGGTATCCAGCGCCGCCTGCAGCGCGGCCCGTGCCGCCTCGCCCGGCCACTGTCCGCGCTGTAGCTGTTGCTCGAGCTCGCGCGCGTGCATGGACACCTGCGAGGCGCCGATCGTCGCCGCTGCCGACTTGAGCGAATGCGCAAACCGGTGGGCCTGCTCGAGATCCTGGCGCTCGACCGCGTCGGCCAGACTCGATGCGGCGTCGCCGAACTGGAGCCTGAAGCCCTCGAGGATCCTGCGGTACAGCCCCATCCGTCCCATATGGTTGGCCAGTCCGCGCACGGTGTCGACACCATCGAGCGCGGGCAGCGGCGTCTCGCTCGTCGGCTGCTGGAGCGCAGGGACAAGGCCCGGAGCCGGGCTGCGCGGGGTCACCCACTTGAGCAATACGGCATAGAGGGCATCAGGGTCGATCGGCTTGATGAGATGGTCATTCATGCCCGCACCGAGACTCTGCTCGCGACTGCCGCTCATGGCATGCGCGGTCATGGCGATGACCGGCAGCGCGCGCAGGCGTGCATCGCTGCGGATCAGCCGGGTCGTCTCCAGGCCATCGAGCACGGGCATCTGGATGTCCATCAGGACCAGATCGATGCCTTCGCGCGCCAACCGGTCAAGCGCTTCGCGGCCGTTTGCGGCCTCTTCGACCTCGAGTCCGGCGATGGAAAGGAACTCGCGCGCCACCTCGCGGTTGAGCGGGAGGTCATCGACCACCAGGATACGCGCACCGCGCACCGCCTCGAGGGCTGCCACCTCGTGCAGCTCACCGGCCTCGCGCCGGGCACTGCCCACCGCACGCGGTTGCGCAGCCTCGGCAAGTGCATCCAGCAGGCCCTCCGCGGTCGCGGGCTTGACCAGGACGGCATCAACGCCACACTTGATCAGTCGCGGAGCGACTGCCTCGTAGGTGCCCAGGGTGATCGCAAGCACGAAGGCCGGGCGCGCCCCGGGAAGCGCGAGCGCCTGCATGCGCTCGGCCAGCTGCAACCCGTCCATGCCCGGCATCTGCCAGTCGGCGACGATGAGATCGAACGCGCGCGGCCCCGTTGCCGCGCTCTGCAACAGGGCCAGGCCGGCCTCGCCTTCCACACAAGCCTCGGCCTCGATACCGTTGCGCTGCAGCAGTTCGACGAGTACAGCGGCGGCGGTGGCGTTGTCATCGATCACGAGGGCACGCCCGAAAGGCTGGTTGGCACGCCCGTGCCCGCTCGCACCCGCCACCGCGGCCAGGGGCAGCTCGACACTGAACGCCGCCCCCTGGCCGGGTTCGCTGTCGAGCGCTATCGTGCCCTCCATCATCCGTACCAGCTGGACACAGATCGACAGGCCCAGACCGGTGCCACCAAAACGGCGTGTCATCGAGTCGTCGACCTGCGAGAAGGGGTCGAACAGGCGCTCGCGTTGCTCGGGATCGATGCCGATGCCGGTGTCGCGAACCACGAAGCGGATCAAGGGAGGCCTGCCTTCCTGTGCCACGAGCCCGACCTCGAGCACGACCTCGCCTTCGGCAGTGAACTTGATGGCGTTGCCGAGCAGATTGATCAGGACCTGCCCAAGGCGCAAGGGGTCACCGATGACCCGGCGTGGGACGTCGGCGCCAACGCGGTGGATGAGTTCGACGCCCTTCTCCTCCGCCCGCAGGGCAACGACCCCAAGGGCGCGCTGGCAGACCTCGCCGAGGTCGAAGGGGATCCGCTCCAGGGTGAGCTTGCCGGCCTCGATGCGCGAATAGTCGAGCACATCGTCGATGACACCGAGCAAGCTTTGCGAGGACGCGAGCAATTTGTCGATCTGATCGCGCTGCGGGCGCGACAAGGGACTGCGCTGCAGCAAGCGCCCGAGGCCGACGATGGCGTTCATCGGCGTACGGATCTCATGGCTCATGCGCGCAAGGAAGGCCGACTTGCTGCGATTGGCCTCGCGCGCATCTGCGATTGCGCGCTCGAGCGCTCGCGTCCGTGCGTCGACCAGGCGCTCGAGATTGCCACGGTACTGCTCGAGCTCGGCATCACGCGCCTGGATGGTATCGATCAACGTATTGAAGCCACGCCCAAGGTCGGCAATCTCGGTGCCGCCGTCCGGGCGTACGCGCTCGCTCAGCCGGGTGTCGGCTGCCAGCCGCCGCATCAGCGCCCCGAGCTCCGCCACCGGCACGAGCAGGCGATGCAAGACCCGCCAGGTCAGTGTCACCGAGACTGCGAGGACCAGCAGCAACACCGCCAGCGAATCGCGCAGGGCGCGCGCGGACAAGGCCTCGATCTGCTTCAACGAGCCCAGCAGCTCGACCCGTGCCACGACACGCTGGCCTTCGAGAATCGGCGCCCAGGCGGCAATCACCCGGTCGTGAAAGACATGCCCCGCTGGGGTGGGACGCAAGGCGGGCACGAAGTCGTCGGCGGGATACTCGTGCGCGTCATCGGCATAGCGCGCGAAGTTACGGCCATCCGCAAGCACGACACGCGCCTCGAACACGAAGCGGCTGTTGGCCAGGGCGGACAACAGGCGCTCGGCCTCGACGGCGTCGCCGAAGGAGACGGCCGCCACGGTGTTGGTGGCGATCAGTTCGGCCTGCGCCGACAGCGAAGCGGCCCACTCGCTGCGCAGCAAGCGCTGCTGCTGCAGGCTCATCAGCACGAGCACGAGGCTGGCAGCGAGGATCAACGACAGCGAGCCCAGCACCAGCAGGCGCCCACGCAGCGTCTGCGGCAGCCAGGCCAGCGCCAGGCGCTGCCAGCCGGGCAAGTGCTCACTCATCGATGACCTCCGCCAGGCGCAGCAACTGTGCCATGAACTCCACCCCGGCCTTGCGTGAGGCCACCCGGTTGATGATGATGGACAGTCCCTCGCGCCGCTCGCGCACGCCCAACTCCACCATGCCGCCCGAGCGCGCGAAGCCCGGGATGTCGGACACCGTGACCAGTCCAGGGCGGTTCAGCTCGGCGAGCACTGCTGCCACGCGATCGGCTTCGGAGCGGGCGATGAAGACGAAGTTGCAGTCCCTCGCCTCATGCGTCGAGCGCAGCAGTCTTAGCTGACTCGCCAGCCCCTCGACCGGCGCCTCGGCCAGACTGACCAGCGTTTGCTCGAGCGGACTGCGGCCGAGATGGCACAGCAGCACCGTATCGTGCCTCACCCCCGGCGCACGGTAGGTGAACAGCGGCAGCTTGTAGAACAGCACGGCCTTGAGCGCTTGTTCGGGCGCAGCCGCAGGCGTCTGCGCGCGCGCAGGCAATGCAGCCGTCACGCACGACAGCAGCGCTGCAAGCAGCACGGCACGAACCCGGAAAGGCATCTGCTTACGCACCCTAGAAGCGGTACTCGAGCGTGGCCATCCAGGACCGGGGCGGCTGCGGCATGCTCACGAAGGTCGTGCTGGCCGAACCATGGGCTGCGCCATAGCGGCGATCGAACACGTTGTCCACGTCGAGCCAGAGACTGGCCCGACCGTCGAGCAGTTGATGCCATCCGACATGCAGGCTGGCGACCACATAGCCGTCGGTCCTGATACGATCGCCCTCGCGCAGCGGGTTGTTGCGACCGGTGCTGGTGTCATCGACCCAGCGCAGGCGCGGCGTGATCGTCAACCGGTCGCGATGGCGGAAAGTCGCTCCGAGCTTGACCTTGCGCGGGGCAACATAGCTCAGCTCGCGTCGCGGCCCGCCATCGGTCTCGCGGATGTGGCCATCCACCCAGCTGAAGCTGCCCCAGAGCTCGCCGTCCCAGTCAGCGCCGAGGCCGAAGCGCCAGTGTGCGATCCAGTCGATGCCGTGATGCACCTCCTCTCCAGCATTGCCTTTTACGGTCGTGTCACTCAGCACTGCACCATCGATGAACTGCGTCGGCACGGCCTGCCTCTGCGTCACCACGAGGTTGCGGATGCGGCTGTGATAGACGTTGGTGACCAGGTTGAGATCGGGACGCACGCGCCAGTCCCAGGTCAAGCTGTACGTGCGCGCAACTTCGGGCTCGATGCTGTCATTGGGTACGCGGAAACCAACACCGATATAGCGCCCCTCTGCATCCCGGGCGCCCGTAAATGAGCCGAAGGTACCGAGTGACTCCTCGGGCGACGGCGCCCGGAATGCCTCGCCAGCCAGCGCCTTGAAGATGTGATGCTCATTGGCCCGCCACACCGCGCCCAGGCGAGGATTCACGCTGCTGCCGTAAGCGGAATGATCGTCGTAGCGCACACCGACCATCGTCGTCCAGGCGTCGTTCCAGTCAGACTGGATCTGGGCGTAACCGTGAGCGTTGTGGTAGCGCGCTTCACCAATGCGGATGCGCAGATCGGTATTCGGGTAGACCAACCCCTGCTCCCCGGCCCCCCGGCCGCGGTCGTAGGGACGCGGCAGGTCTGGCGTCAGCAGCGCACGATAGTCGTTGTAGCCGACCCCGGCCTGGACACCATGGCGCTCGGACACCTGCCAGTCGATTGTCTGCTCGATACCGGTACGGCGCGAACGCGCATACACGTAGCCCTTGTCCATGAAGCCGGTATAGATGTTGACGTACTTCGAGCGCGGAGCGATCTCCTGCTCCGAATGGTCGATCAACATTTCGGCCCGGATGTCGGTCGCAGGCTGAAAGCGCAGGCGGGCATGCGTCGTCTCGCTCAGGGTATCCCAGCGCGCATCGCGCAGGAAGAGCGCAGTATCGGGCCGGTCTCCCGTGCTGGTGAGTTGACGGAAGAAATTGCGGTAATGGCCCACCGAGAGCGTGTCGCCGACATCGACCCGTGCAAACACACTATGGCTCGAAATATCGCCCGCGTAGCCCTCGCGCTCCGCAGCCGGGGTGACCAGCGCGCCACCGAACGCCCTGGCATCCTTGCGCGCGAACTCCGCGGGGTAGTACTTGTCGAGCGGCGCCCTGTCGCTGGACTGGCGATGCCCCCCTACCGTCAGCGCAAGCTGGTCGCCGGCCCGTGCCGAGGCAAGGAAACTCGCCTCCTTGCTGTCGAAGCGCCCTGCGCCCACCGACACCCAGCTTGCCGAGGCGTCTGCCGGGCGGTCCGTGATGATGTTGATCACACCTGCCACTGCGTCTGCACCGTAGAGTGCCGCCGCAGGCCCGTACAGGACCTCCACCTGACGTGCCTGGTAGAGGGCGAAATTCTCCGCCACGGGGATCTTGCCGCCGGCAGGATGATCGATGCGCACACCATCGAGCATGATCAGCAGCTTGTTATTGCTGTTGTAGCCCTGCACGCTGAAGTTGTTGAAGGTCGACGACTTCGTGCCGCGCATGAAGTCCACGCCAGGCAAGTCTTCGAGCAGGTCGGCAAGGTTGCGGTAGCGGCGCTCGCGAATCTGCGCGCGCGTGATCACCATGATGTGCGCCGGCGTGTGATCGCGCGCCTCGCTTCGCCGCGAGGCGGTGACCACCGGCGTATTGATCAGCTCTTCGAGCGAAAGCGGGAGCAGGCGGACGACCGCCGCTTCGACTGCGAGCGCCGACGCGCCCGGGACGAGCGCACAGGCAAGTGCCGCAGCGAGCCTGGCAAAGGCGGGATTGGGGCGTGAGGACATGAACGCATCTATGAAGGCTTTATGGAATGATAAAGCCCGAGCGTGAAGCGGTGTGTGCATGAGCGCCCGACCGGCCGAAAACGGAGTACGAACGGTCGGCGCTGCCCGACGGTCTGAGCGCGCGGGCCAGGCCAAGCTGTCTGTCCGACGCCTGGCGCGAGTCGATAACTGGGGCAGCCGAAACCACAACAATGGCCGCAAGAAATAAAAAGCGCCCAAGTGACTGAATCACTTGGGCGCTTTTCGGGAATACTTGGTCGGGGAAAGAGGATTCGAACCTCCGGCCCCTGCGTCCCGAATGCGAGCGCGAAAGCTAATTCCGCGCGCCTTTTACGCCCATGCTAGAGTTGTTGGCACAATTTTGGCACAGTCTGAGAAAGAAATGGCGACCATAAGGAAGAAAGGCGACTATCAGTGGCATGCTCAGATCAGGAAGAAGGGCTTTCCAAGCCAGACACGAACTTTCGAGACGCGGGACCAAGCCGAGCGCTGGGCGCGGGCGATCGAGCGCGAAATGGAGGCCGGCGAATTCAGAGATCGTCGGCCAGCAGCAGAGCTTTTGCTGAGTGAAGCGCTACGCCGGTACCGCGATGAGGTGTCGCCGAGCAACAAGGGGCATGCCGTTGAGAAGCTGCGCCTGGAGCGGTTCATAAATGACAAGATCGCGGAATACAGCCTCGGTGGACTGAGCCCCGAGGCAGTGATCGACTACCGGGACCGGCGGCTCGAGCGTGTTTCCTCCGGGACCGTACGAAGAGAGCTGGACTTGCTGAGCCAGGTAATCGGCACGGCGATGCTTGAGTGGCAGATCCCATTGGTCGCGAACCCAGTGAGCTTGGTTCGCCGCCCTCCTCCGTCAAAGCCTCGCGAACGTAGGCTGCGAAACAATGAGGAGTCGCTTCTATCTGACTCACTTGCAGCGGGCCAACGAACAGAGAAAGGCACGTTCACCGCGGGAACAAGAAACCCTTGGATTCAGCCACTATACGAGCTAGCAATCGAAACCGCTGCTCGGCGCTCGGAGCTACTCCGCTCAGAGTGGCGCGATGTGCACCTCTCCGAACGCTACATCTGGAAGGCTGACACAAAGAACGGCGATGCAAGGGCAATCCCGCTTACAGCAAAGGCGGTGGAGATTCTGACGCGTCTGAGGGCGATGCACGAAAAGGCTGAAACCGCGGCCAGAATTGCCGGCAAGCCATACGCGGATCAACGAGTGTTCAAGACTACCGAGAACGCGGTTAAAAAGGCGTGGGCTCGCGCAAAAGAGCGCGAGGGCATTAAGGATCTCAGGTGGCACGATCTGCGACACGAAGGCACGACGCGGGCGGCGCAGAAGCTAGGCAACATCATCGAACTCTCGGCCTTCACCGGCCACAAGGATCCGCGGCAACTCAAGCGCTACTACAACCCGACCGCCTTGGACATCGCCAAGAAGCTGGATGGCTAGCTCGGGGGTTGAAACCCGCCACGAACACGTTATGATTAGGAACGATGTTCCCCGCGTATGCGGGGGTTGAAGGACGGGGACGCATGTGTGCGGCGCCTGCCTAGAGATGTTCTCCGCGTGCGCGGGGGTTGAAGGACGGGGACGCATGTGTGCGGCGCCTGCCTAGAGATGTTCTCCGCGTGCGCGGGGGTTAAAGGAAAAAGCCCGGACTCGGGCTTTTTCCTTTTGGGGTACAGCCTACCAGCCCCGTTTCAGGCCCCCTCTGGAGCATGGACTTTCAAGTTCGGCCCCGCTCGACCTCAGCACAGGCCACTCAACATGCTGCACAAAACCGCCGTCGACGATCGTCAGCTTGAAGATATTTGTGTTCATGATCCAGTCCTCCCGTAAGCACGCTCAAGGTAATCCTGGGCCATCATTCGCTCGTCGCTGCCGTTGCTTGACAGCCCATCCGCCCGCGGGCACGCAACCCAGTTCATCAGCCCAGCCGCATCGGCAACAAAGCCCTGCAAAACGCGCTCGACATCGACGCCGAACTGCTCACATAACTCATGAAACTCTGGGGGGACTTGGATCGTAACTGGCTGGGTTTCGTCGGCCACGAACCCGCCGCACTCACCAGGGACGATGTGGAAGGGCGCCCAGAAACCCTCCGGCCGTGCTTCACACTTCCAACCCAACTCCAGCCCGCGCTCGCCGTCGAGCTGCGGCATCCGCGATAGGCTCTGGTCCCGATAGTCCATGAAGCGCCACCAGCCTTGCTCGCTGCGTTCCGCGTAACCTCGCCGGCCGACAAGGTTGTTGGCCCACTCGTTTGTAGGGGACGGAGCCGGCAGCTCAATACGCTCACCCCCCTCCGCTGCAAGGATCCAGCGTTCGTCGTAGATCTCAACCAAGGTCAAATCAAAAATCGGCTCATCCATCTCTTCACCTCCTCCAAACAAAATCTCACAGACCCGCGGGAATTCAAGCCCCGGTCTCTCCGGGGCTCTGAACCATCAGGCGTATGCAGTCCAGTGGTCGACCGCGTAGCTCTTCACGCCCGCCAGCTCGACGATGGGCTTGACGAGGTAAGCACTTGCGAAGCTGTAGGCTTTGAAGCTCGGCGTGGTGCCAGCATTGAGCTTCACCCGCATCGGCGGATACCGGTCAGCATCGAGAAAGTGACCCGGTGCCGGCGCGCACTCGCCTTGGAGCCAGGCGGTCTCTTGGGCTTGAGCCGCGATGCGGCGCACGGTCGCCATCGTGCGGCCGTGTAGCGCGGTTACCTGGTAGTAGTCGACATTCGTTTGGTCGCACCCCCAACTACAGCGGAAGATGTCGCCGACCTTGCAACCATGCCCGGCGGCACCAGCCGCCTTGCGCTCGGCCCTACGCTGACAACGCCATTCATCAGCACGAACAAGCCCCGCAACCCACTTTGCGACGAACGCGTGCAGCCGCTCGGAGCCGGAGAACGAGTGATGCCAGTCGTGTTTGCCCCTGCGCCCGCTGTAAGCGATCGCTGCGCACCCGTCTTCGCGCGCGAACACCTGCGCGCCACCCGGAGCGCCAACCAGCTCAACGGGCATGTAATCACGCGGAACCCAGCGAAACGGAGTCTTCACCCCCTGCCGGTTGGAGGAGTCCTCGGGGGGTGCGGGGGGAACGCCCGCGACGTTGGCTTGGCTGTTCGGCTCGATGTTCAGTGCGCTCATGATTTCTTCCTCCTGCATGGTTGCTGTTTGCTCTGCCAGTCGGTATCGCCTCGCCGTCATGGGCCTCGGCGAACAAGGGAGAGGAGGAAGGGCGAAACCGGAAGCCGCACGCGTAGCGCAGGGCGCAGCCCGAGCAACGAACGGGTGATGGATTCGGCGCAGCGAACCCTTCCGCAGCGACCGCGCCGGGGCACAGGTCGGCGAGAAAGGCGAGACCCACTGGCAGAGCAAACAGCGCAGGAGGATGGAGCGGACAGAATGGATTTCGAGCCGAACAGCCAAGCGGCGCGGGCCGCTTATGGCCAGCGCCACTCAGCTCGGCGACAGCCGGGCTCAGGATGCCGCACGGAGCGCGGAAGGCAAGGCGGCCTGGAAGGTGGCCAGGGGACAGTCCCGAAGGGACCGAGCGCGAATGCGCGAGCCTGTAAGGGCGCCCGGTCCCGCCCGTTAGGTGGGGTGCCCCCAATCGGAAGAGCGGAAGGGGATGGCCCCGGGAACGGACGAAGAAACGTGAAATAGCGCACTTGACACAGGAAGAAAACAAGGACAGGGTGCAAGAAGATCTTCTAAGATTTCTTAATGACTACGTCGCGTAATCTCAATGCATTTTGCAGGATCGACACAGCTCAGGACTTTTCAACGCGACGACTCGCTGTCGTGAGCCATCTTCTCGTGCCATAACGCCTGAAAATAATCTCAAAGATTCACTAAGCTTTTCAGGGGCAAGACGCGATTTCTCGAGAACACCATAGAACACACTTGATCTAACAAGTAATAATGAAAGTTAATCCGAACTTTTTTATCGCGATATTCACCACTCTTCTTTCCATATCCGCACACGCTGAAGATCCCGTCCGAAGTGACAAATCACAGGAACTGAGCAAAGAACAGGCTTTCCAGTTGCAGAGTAAGGCAGCAGCTAGCAGCGTGATGCAAAAGGCTGTGAACGATCCGAAAAGCTTCCTGTCATAGCCGTATCTCCAGACTCCTTGTCCTGCAACGATGCGCGGCCAACTCGACCCCCAGTCCTCGATGTTCCACTACTTC